>CAZFCH010000023.1:0-16587 GCA_964517445.1 uncultured Oscillospiraceae bacterium
TACGACTCCAAGAAGACCGGCGGCGTCACCATCAGCCACCTGCGCTTCGGCGACAAGCCCATCAAGAGCCCGTACTACATCAACAAGGCTGACTTCGTTGCCTGCCATGTTCCTTCCTACATCACCAAGCACTTCCCGATAGTGCGTGACGTCAAGCCCGGCGGCGTGTTCCTCGTCAACTGCCAGTGGGATTTCGCACAGCTCGAGCATCACCTTGACGCTGCTTCCAAGCGCTACATTGCGAAGAACAACATCCAGCTTTACATGATCGACGCTATTGACCTTGCCAAGAAGATCGGCATGGGCAAGCGCACCAACACCATCCTCCAGTCCGCATTCTTCTCTCTGGCAAAGGTCATGCCCGAGGCAGAGGCCATCCAGTACATGAAGGACGCCGCCCTGCACTCCTACCTGAAGAAGGGCCAGGACATCGTTGACATGAACTACGCCGCAATCGATGCCGGCGCTACCGCATACCACAAGGTCGACGTTCCCGCATACTGGGCTGACGCCACCGATGATGACGCAGCAGAAGCTGTCACCGGTCTGCCCAAGACCGTCAAGATGGTCGAGAACATCCTCAACCCCATCGACAAGATGGACGGCGACTCTCTGCCTGTTTCCACCTTCGTCGATCATGTCGACGGCACCTTCCAGCTCGGCGCTGCCGCATACGAGAAGCGCGGCATAGCCGTTTCCGTCCCCAAGTGGGATGCCGAGAAGTGCGTACAGTGCAACCAGTGCGCATTTGTCTGCCCGCACGCCACCATCCGTCCCTTCGCGCTCACCGCTGACGAGGCAGCTGCTGCTCCCGAGCAGACCAAGCTCGCCGAGATCAAGGCCGGCAAGGGCAAGGGCGAATACAAGTTCACCATGGCTGTCTCCCCGCTCGACTGCATGGGCTGCGGCGTCTGCATCAGCCAGTGCGCTGTCCACGCTATCGAAATGGTTCCCATGGAGAGCCAGATCGACCAGCAGGAAGTCTTCAACTACATGGTCAAGAACGTCTCCGAGAAGAAGGATATGTTCGTTGCCGACAATGTGAAGTTCAGCCAGTTCTCTCAGCCGTACCTCGAGTTCAGCGGCTCCTGCGCAGGCTGCGCCGAGACCAGCTATGCTCGCCTCGTAACTCAGCTCTTCGGCGACCACATGATCATCTCCAACGCTACCGGCTGCTCGTCCATCTGGGGCGGCCCGGCTGCAACATCTCCTTACACCGTCAACAAGGAAGGCAAGGGTCCCGCATGGGCCAACTCCCTCTTCGAGGATAACGCTGAGCACGGCCTCGGCATCTACCTCGGCCAGAAGAAGATCCGTGACGACCTGAAGAAGAGCGTCGAAGCTGTTGCTGAGAACGCCGAGAGCGATGAGCTCAAGAAGGCCGCTCAGGATTACCTCGCCACCTATGACGACGGCAACAACAACCAGGAGCCCGCAAAGCGTCTCGTCTCCATCATCGAGGCAAACGGCGCATGCTGCGACGCTACCAAGGAGATCCTCGCAAAGAAGGATTACCTCAACAAGAAGTCCGTCTGGATCTTCGGCGGCGACGGTTGGGCATACGACATCGGTTTCGGCGGCGTCGACCATGTTCTCGCTTCCGGTGAGGACGTCAATGTCTTCGTCTTCAACACCGAGGTTTACTCCAACACCGGTGGACAGGCTTCCAAGGCTTCCAACATCGGCCAGGTCGCTCAGTTCGCGGCTGCCGGTAAGGAAATCAAGTCCAAGTCCCTCGCCGAGATCGCTATGACCTACGGTTATGTCTACGTTGCTCAGATCGCAATGGGCGCAAACAAGGTTCAGACCCTCAAGGCTATCGCTGAGGCTGAGGCTCACAAGGGCCCGTCCCTCATCATCGCTTACTCCCCCTGCGAGATGCACAGCATCAAGGGTGGCATGGAGAACTGCCAGAAAGAGATGGAGAAGGCTGTCAAGTGCGGTTACTGGAATCTGTTCAGATTCAATCCGGACGCAGAGAAGCCCTTCACTCTCGACAGCAAGGAGCCTGCCGGCGGTTACCAGGAGTTCCTGATGAACGAGGCTCGCTACAGCCGTCTGACCCGCGAGTTCCCCGAGAGAGCTACCAAGCTCTTCGCGGCATCCGAAGAGAACGCCAAGGAGCGTTACGAGCACCTGCTCAAGCTCAAGGCTCTCTACGAATAATTCGCAAAATCGCATAAACCATTTCAGCGCCCCGGGAAACCGGGGCGCTGATTTTATAGGGTTTTATTGATACTGATACCTGAGGTGGAGCAAAATAAAAGAGGCCGCACATCGGAGGCTTGCAGCTGTAAAATGAAAATAGATATTTTTCTGCGCTGTAAAGTTTTACCGACTCCGTTTATTTTATTAATCCGCCCTTGCGTTCTGCGCTGTTACCGCTCCCTTCGCAACTAGACATAACAAAACTCGGAAGAATCTGTTATCTGCGGTTGATTGAAAACTGCCGCATTTGGTTGCATACTTCATATTAGTAAAATTTTCGGGAGGAAAATAATATGAGTGTCGTGGAGGTGCGCAGCCTCAATAAGACTTATCCCGCTTTCGTACTGAAAAACGCATCTTTCAGCATCGAAGCGGGCAGAATAACCGGCTTCATCGGCAGAAACGGGGCAGGTAAAACCACAACGATAAAATCCATGCTGAACCTTGTTCATCCGGACAGCGGCGAAATTTTATATTTCGGCAAGCCTCTTGCAGAAAACGAAAGCGAGATCAAGAAACTCATCGGATATTCCACCGGCGCTGTCAACTGGTATCCGCGGAAAAAACTCAGGGACGTTGTCGCAGTCGTGAAACGCTGTTATGACACGTGGAATGAGGATGCCTATCGCAGATACCTCACGCTCTTCGTTCTCGATGAAAATAAAACCGCACTCGAAATGTCCGAGGGCATGCGTGTCAAGTATAATCTTCTAATTGCGCTCTCGCATAACGCCAAGGTGCTGATTCTTGACGAGCCAACAAGCGGGCTCGACCCGTTTTCGCGTGACGAGCTGCTCGGCCTGTTCGCGGAACTCAGGAACTTCGGCATCGCGGTGTTCTTCTCCACGCATATCATTTCCGATATTGAGAAGTGTGCGGACGATATTGTCTACATAGCCAAGGGCGAGATAGTCGCGGCGCTGCCCAAGGCCGAATTTGTCAGCCGTTTTTCCAAAGACGGCGAGACTATTGAGGAGACAATACTGCGCATGGAAAGGAGCGGGAACAATGCATGAAATTATGATGAAGGAACTTCAGCTCAGTGCATCTGTGCTTTCATATCTGTTTATCGCCTTTGGGCTGATGTTCTTTGTGCCGGGCTATCCCATCTTGTGCGGTGCATTTTTCGTCACGCTCGGTATATTCCAGAGCTTTCAGAGTGCGCGGGAGGCAAATGACATTCTCTTTTCTGCCCTGCTGCCGATTGCGAAGCGCGACGTAGTAAAAGGCAAGTACCTCTTTGCCTGCTTTATTGAGCTGTGCTCGTTGCTTGTCATGGGTATTGCTGTTATAATAAGGATGACGGTTCTTTCTATCTCGGCAGTATACAGGTCGAATGCTCTGATGAACGCTAACTCGTTTGCCCTTGGCATGGCGTTCTTCATCTATGCTCTCTTCAATACAATCTTTATCGGCGGCTTTTTTAGGACTGCGTACAAGTTCAGCCGCCCGTTCGTTGCCTATATCGTCGCATCGTTTGTGTGCATTTTTCTTGGCGAAGCGCTCCATCATTTCCCCGGACTCGAAGCACTGAACGCCTTCGGGACGGACTTCCTGCCGCAGCAGCTTACGCTGCTTGCTGCCGGTATCATCGCCTATACACTCATCACATGGCTCTCTTTCAGGAGCGCCTGCCGGAGTTTTGAAAAAATTGATCTTTAAAGGACGGTAAGCTATGCTCAAGGACAACCTTGTGATTCTCCGTAATATTCACGGCTACTCGCAGGAGGAGATCGCGGAAAGAATAAATATCTCCCGTCAGGCATACGCCAAGTGGGAGTCCGGCGCGACCATACCGGACATTGAAAGGTGCAGTCTGCTTGCCTCGGTCTACGGTGTGACAATTGACAGCCTCATCAAGACCGAGACCACCGATGGCATTGGCACTATCCCGCCCGCGCCGAAAGGCAAGAACATCTGGGGCTCCGTCACGGTGAGTGACCGTGGGCAAATCGTCATTCCCAAGGATGCACGGGACAAATTTGGCCTCACCGGCGGTGCGCGTCTTATCGTCCTCAGTGACGAGGAGGGCATTGCTCTCATCCCGGCAGAGCGCTTCGAGCGCAATATGAAAATGGCGATGGAATTTGCCTCGATGCAGAACAATTCAATATAAACTGAAAGTTGGGGCAACCGATTTTTCTGGATGCGCCCAACTTGTTTTTAATATCAACAGCTGCGACAGAGCGCAGTAAGGGACTTGAACAAAAAAATCGCTGCGAGCCAAAGCTCGCAGCGATATGGCAGCGGGAGAAGGATTTGAACCCTCGCATACGGAGTCAGAGTCCGCTGTGCTACCACTACACAATCCCGCTAAACGCAAGGGTTATTATACCTTTTTTTACAGATTTGTCAAGAGTAAATTTCAAGATCCCGTGCATTTTTTTGACACAGCGGTGTCGATGCTCCCACCGAACACCACAAAACGGTCATACAGGAACTCGGTAGCGAAGTTCAGCAGCATGGAAACGATAAGCACGGCATACTCGTTCCAGCCTATACTGGTGAGCCAGTTTCCGCCCCAGGTGGACAGCGGAGTGAACACGAGGTAATAGGCCGCAACCTTGAGCATTGCAATCGGAACATTATTGGCCGAGCGGAAAGTTATCTTGCGGTTGAGAGTGAAATTCCAGAGAACCGACAGTATAAGCGCTGTCAGATAGCACACCCAGTAGCTCCAGTGAAAGACCTCATTCATCAGAGTAAAGCTCAGCAGCTGGATAATCCCCGCGCTGATGGAAAAAAGCGCAAACTTGACTGCGCGCATAAGTTCTTTCTTATCCATATACACCTCCGTGCGGAAACCGCGATGCTTCAAAAATTTTAACCAATTGCAGTATACTCCGCGGAAAAAGTTTGGTCAAGGGGGAATATTTATTTTTGTGTTATGCCTTGCGTTATGGGGTCACATCATGTAGAATATAAATATGTATTTGCTTAATACCGTTTAACAAACTATAGGAGGATATACCGATGGTATGTAAAAACTGCGGGAAATATGTTGCCGAGGGGCACAGTTTCTGTTCTAACTGCGGAGCCAAAATTCAGGTTGCCCCGGCACCAAGCGCCCAGAAAAAATCAGGCTCTGCAACTATCTGGATCGTCATAGCAGCTGCGGCAGTGGGGCTGCTGGCCGGTCGGTTCATCGGGAAATCGGCGTCGGACGGGGGCTCATCGTCGACATCCGCTTTATCGTCCGTGTTCTCTTCCACTTCCCAGTACGAGCAGTATATTGACAACGCCAAAAACTATATGGCCTCCGGCGATTACCACAGCGCCTTAGGCGAACTCATAGATTGTGAGAATGCAACCGACGACAGCAGCATCATCTCAGAATGCGAGGATTTGTTCGCGCAGATTAAGTCGGCCCTCAAGTCTGCCGAGCCTGCGACCGGCACAGAGCTGGCACGCACCTTCCAGTATCAGGGCGGCGGCGAGTACCATGTTACCGCCGAGAGCGGCCCCTTGGAAGTGACGGTGACAGACCTTGACAACTCCAATCAGTACGTTCGCTTCTATGTGCGTGAGGGAGAGCAGGCAATCATATATCTTCCCGCAGGACGATACTCCGTGGCCTACAGTGTCGGCTATGTATGGTTCAACGACAGCATAGGCTTCGGCGACTACTGCACGAATTACACTATTGATGGCGAACTGACCTATGAAGTAAAGAGCGATAACGCCTGGATAACAAACAACATCTGGGAAAGCACACTGTAAATGAAACGCCCCTCCGATCGGAGGGGCGTTTTCATGTTCGCTGCAAATTCAGACAACCTGGAAAATATAGAACTTCAGGTAGTCCGTCTCAGGGACGTTCCAGAGTATCGGATGATCTGGTGCCTGCTGGCGCGCCTCAATCTGCCGCAGCTCGACATTCGCGTCCTGCGCTGCGGAGCGCAGCATCTTCACAAAAAGCTCTGACGGCATGAAATGGCTGCACGAAGCCGTTGCAAAATATCCGCCGCGCGGCAGCGCCTTAAGCGCGCGCAGGTTTATTTCCTTGTAGCCCTTTTCGGCGCGCCCGACAGTCTTGCGCGATTTCGTAAAAGCGGGCGGGTCAAGGATGATGAAGTCATACTCGCCCTTCTTCAGCTCCGGCAGAAGATCAAACACATCTGCCGCGACAAAGTCCATCCTGTCCTCAAGGCCGTTTCTGCGCGCATTCTCCCGCGCCATCGCAACGGCGCTCTCGGACACATCCACTGCCGTCACGTGCTCTGCACCGCCGCGCGCGGCATTGAGCGCGAAGGAGCCGGTGTGGGTAAAGCAGTCGAGCACACGCCGTCCTTTGGCAAGGCGCGCCACGGCAAGCCGGTTATATTTCTGGTCAAGGAAGAACCCGGTCTTCTGCCCGTTTTCAAAATCGACGGCGTAATATATCCCGTTTTCGCATATCTCGGTCACGGTGCTCTGCGGGTGCTCCTCACCGGGCAACTCATACCAGCCCTTGCCCTGCTCGAGTCCTTCGAGCGCGCGGATGGCGACGTCATTGCGTTCGTATATTCCGTCGATCTGTTCCCCGCTCTCACGCAGCACTTCGACGAGTAGCGGAAAGATTAAATCCTTGAGCCGTTCCATCCCGACGGAAAGCGTCTGCGTGACGAGGATGTTCGAGAACCTGTCCACGGTCAGGCCTGGAAATCCGTCGGCCTCGCCGAAGATAACGCGGCAGCAGGACACGTCCCCGCCCATGACGGTGCGGCGGTAGTCCCAGGCGTACCTGATGCGCCGCTTCCAGAACTCGGCGTCAAAGCGGTCATTTGCATTTCGGGAGATAAGGCGCAGACCGATTTTGCTCTCGCGGCTATACAGTCCCGTGCCGAGATAGCGCCCGTTTTCGCTGAGCGCGTCGACCAGCGCACCATTTTCCGGTTCGATGCATTTTGAGATTATCTCCTGCGCATATATCCACGGGTGACCCGTGCCGACCCACGCACTGCCTTTCTTTGTTATTATAAAGGAAGGGTATTCTCTTTCAATCTTCATTTCAGTTCCGTCCATGTAAAATAATTTGTTTTATTGTAGCATATTCGGCGGAAAAAGAACAGACAAAAAGCCATCACATTTTTCACAGATTCGCCACATTACAAATATTGACGGAAACAGCGCACTATGCTATACTACAGATTAATTTATTAAAAGGAGATGTGTATCCTCTTATGGATGATGGCAGTCGATTGCCTTGGATAATTGCCGCGCTGCTTCTTGTTTGCGCTGCATTTTTTGCCGTTACGGAGACTTCGATGGCCTCCGCATCGCGCAGCCGCATTAAGGCGTCTGCCGAACGCGGCGACCTCCGGGCAAAAAAGACTCTCTATGTGCTGGATAATTTTGATCTGGCCATCAGCACCTTGCTTATCTGCACCAATATCATACATATTGCTACGGCCACTATCGTCACACTCGCAGTCACGCGGAAATGGGGCGTGAGCGCCGTGTCAATCAGCACGATTGTTACCACAATTGTGATATTCTTCGCCGGTGAGATGCTCCCTAAGAGCGTCGCGAAGAAATACAGCGACACTCTTGCTCTCTCCTGCGCACCGGTGCTCAGCTTCTTTATGAAGCTTTTTGCCCCACTTTCAAAGCTGTTGACCTGGATAGGTCAGACGGCCGCAAAGCTTACCCCCGGCGACAGCCAGATTTCCGTCACGGAAGATGAGCTGTACGATATCATCGAGGACATGACCGAGGAGGGCAGCCTTGACGAGGATCAGGGTGACCTGATATCCTCCGCGCTCCAGTTTGGCGATGTCACCGTTGAGAGCGTGCTGACTCCGCGAGTCGACATAGTGGCGATAAACATAAACAGCAGCCACGCAGAGGTGCTGAGCCTTATAAAATCCACGAATCACAGCCGTTTGCCCGTTTATGAGGGCAGTATAGACAACATCATCGGCGTGCTTCAAATACGCAAATATATCAAGGCATATCTTCGCCTTGGCGAGAATCTTGATATAAAGCCCATGCTCGATGAAGCTCTCTTCGTCCACCAGAGCACGAATATCGATGAGCTTCTGCCCATCCTCTCAAAGCGCAAGCTGAACATCGCCGTTGTCACCGACAACTACGGCGGGACGCTCGGTATAGTGACAGTCGAGGATATCCTCGAAGAGCTTGTCGGCGAGATATGGGACGAGGACGATGTCGTTGAGGAGCCCATGGTCGAAATCGGCGACGGCGTATATGAGGTCGGTGCGGATGAGACCGTCAGCGACGTGTTCGATCAGCTCGGCTACGAGGACCCCGAGAATAACGAAGAGCTCGTGAACACGCTCATGGGTGAATGGGCCTATGAAAAGTTTGACACTATCCCCAAGCCCGGCGACAGCTTCCGCTATCATCAGGTGCTTGTCACGGTGAAGGACATGAACCATAACCGTATAATGAAGCTTACAGTCGCCATACTTCCGGAAACTGAGGAAGGCGGTGATGCGCAGTGAATATAGTCCTTATCTCCATCGGCATCTTCCTGTGCTTGTGCCTTTCAAACTTCTGCTCGGCTTCAGAAATGGCGTATTCCTCCTGCAACGTGCTGCGCCTTGAAAACGCGCGCGACGACGGCTCCAGGAAAGCCGGCCTCGCGGTCAGGATAACGGAGCACTTTGACGATGCTCTCAGTGCCATACTCATCGGCAACAACCTTGCGAACATCGGCGCGTCCTCGCTCGCGTCTGTGCTCGTAATACTCGTCACAAATTCCGATGATTATGCGTGGGTGTCAACCGTTGTGCTGACCTTCCTCGTCATCATCTTCGGCGAAACGATGCCGAAGATCACTGCAAAGAAGAACGCCAACCGCATCGCTCTGCGCCATGCCTACCCCGTGCGCTTTATGATGATAGTCCTCAAGCCTCTCATCTGGGTAGTCGTGAAGCTCATTGAGCTTATCACAAAGGGGCTGCCTGACCAGAAAGATGAAAGCGGCGACGAGGCCGTAGAGGAGCTCCAGTCCATCATTGAGACCGCCGAGGATGAGGATGTTCTCGATGAGGATCAGTCCGAGCTTGTGCAGGCCGCGATAGACTTTTCCGAGATATCCGCGCTCGACGTTATGACCGCGCGTGTTGATGTCTGCGCGATAGACATTGAGGACGACTGGGACGATATCATGTCCGTCATCGAGGAGGCCACATATTCGCGTATACCCGTCTATGAGGGCAGCATCGATAATATCATCGGTGTACTGTATCTCAATCATTTTCTCAAGGCCATGGCGGATAACGGCCGTGCCGATATCCGCAAGCTGCTGATGAAGCCCTGCTATGTCTACAAGACCATGAAGCTGCCCGCAGTACTCAACCAGCTGCGCAAGGCAAAGCAGCACCTCGCTATTGTCTCCGATGAATACGGCGGAACCCTTGGCGTCGTGACAATGGAGGATGTTCTTGAGCAGATCGTAGGCGATATCTGGGATGAGACGGACACTGTTGAGCATGAACTTGTGCAGCGCAGTGAGGATGAATACGAGCTTGACGGCTCAATGGTCATCTCCGACTTTGCCGAGCTCATGGGTCTTGACGAGGAGAGCTTCTCCCCCGAGAGCAACACCGTTGGCGGCTGGACGCTCGAGATGTTCGGAGACTTCCCGCACACCGGAGACAGTTTCCATTACCGTGACTTTACCGTCACAGTGCTGCGCATGACCGACGGCCGCCGTGTCGAAAAGGTGCTTGTTCAGCGCGATAAGCTTCCTGAGAATGCAGAGGAAAGCCAAGAATAAAATGCTTATAAAAATATCGGAGAAAGCATTTGCTTTCTCCGATATTTTTATTCTGCCGCAAGCAGGCCGGGCAGGCGGCTCAGTTCAGGGGCGTTTGATGCTTCGCTTGCGCAGGTTATTGCGCCGGCGAGCTGCGCTGCACGCGCAGAGTCCTCAAGGCTCAAGCCGTGCAGATCCGCCCAGACTATGGCAGACATTGCAGCGTCCCCTGCACCGGTCGCGTTCACAACGTTTGCTTCCGGCGACGGCATGCGCAGCACCCGTGAGCCCTCGGCGGCAATCATGCCGTTTGTGCCGAGGCTGATGAACACGCGCTGCACACCCTCGTCGATGAGCGCGCGGGCTGCAAGCTCCGGGTCAGACTGCCCGGTGAGCGCGGCAGCTTCGAGCGCGTTCGGCTTGATAGCGCGCAGATGCTTCATCACGCTGCGCAGTTTTATCGCCTTGACCGAGGAAACAGGGTCGGCATAGAGGGGTATGCAGGAGTTGTGGCAGATGAATTCGAGCGATTCAACTGGGAGATTCGTGTCAAGTACCAGTGCTCCGGCCTGAATGCCGGGCAGGATGCCCTCAAGGTACTCAGGGTTTATCTCGTTGCAGATGGCCATGTCGTTCACGGCAAGCTGCATGTCGCCGCGTTCGTCGGTTATGTAGAGATAGCTCGAGCTGCGCGCGCCGGGTACGACGCGCACACGGCTGACATCCATGCCGAGAGCGCGGCAGCGGTCAAGCAGAAACTTGCCGTTGGAGTCATCACCGACGGCGGAGATGAGTCTGACATCCAGCCCAAGCAGACAGAGATCATGCGCAATGTTGCGCCCGACACCGCCGGGAGTGAGCGTCACCGAACCGGGGTTCGAGTCGCGCAGGATGATGGGGCCGGATGGACGACCCCAAATATCCGCATTGAGTCCGCCGATGACGGCGGCTTTGTTCTGAAGAACCATTTTATTTCTTCACTTTACGTTCCAGATTTCGTGCGCGTACTGGCTGATTGCACGGTCAGCAGCGAAGATTCCGCTCTCAGCGGTGTTCATAATGGCAAGGCGCGCAAGCTCGCCCTTGTCGGAGATGCGCTCATAGAGACGCTTCTGGCAGTCGGCATAGGCGCGGTAGTCGGCAATGAGCATGTACGGGTCGCCGCCGTAGAGCAGCTGGCTGACGAGGTCGGAGTAGCTCTTGCCGTCGGAGAAGCCCTCGCTGAAGCGAGAGAAGATGCGGCTTATCTCGGGGTCGTTTCTTGCAATAGCGCCTGGGTCGTAGCCGTTTGCACGAAGGCGGGCAATTTCATCGGTGTGCAGGCCGAAGAGGAACATGTTCTCGTCGCCGAGGCGCTCGTACATCTCGACATTTGCGCCGTCGAGAGTGCCGATGGTAACAGCGCCGTTCATCATAAGCTTCATGCAGCCGGTACCGGAAGCTTCCTTGCCGGCGGTGGAGATCTGCTCGGAGATCTGTGCGGCGGGCACTATGGCTTCAGCAGCAGATACGCGGTAGTTCTCAACGAAGTAGACCTGAAGCTTATCCTTGCAGACGGGGTCATTGTTGATGTCGTTCGCCATGCTCAGCAGCAGCTCAATTATGCGCTTTGCAGTCTTGTAACCCGCAGCAGCCTTTGCACCGAACACGAAGGTTCGCGGCAGGAACTCGCGGTTCGGGTCGTCGTGCAGCTGAAGCTGGAGGCTCGCGATGCTCATTGCGCACAGCAGCTGGCGTTTGTACTCATGCAGGCGCTTGACCTGAACGTCCATGACCGCCTCGGTGTTGAGGGCGAAGCTGTCGTTTCTTCGGGCAAACTCTGCAAAGCGTTCTTTATTTGTGCGCTTTATCGCAAGCACGCGCTCACGCACGGAGGCGTCATTTGCATAGTCGGCAAGCTTTATGAGCACCTCAGGGTTGGTGAGATACTCATCCCCACCGGTGAGCTCCTTGACAAGAGCGTCAAGTCCGGGGTTTATCTGAGACAGCCAGCGACGGTGATCGATACCGTTGGTGACATAGGTAAAGCGCTCGGGCGTAATGGTGTAGAGATCGTGGAAGAGGTCGTTCTTGAGAATCTCGCCGTGTAGCCGGGACACGCCGTTTACCTTCTGGCAAGTCGCGAGACAGAGGTTTGCCATATGAACCTGACCGTCGCGGATGATGAGGTTGCGGCCCAGAGCCTCTCCGCTGCCGAAGTGCGCGCCGAGATATTCGCACCAGCGGCGGTTAATTTCGCACATGATCTCCCAGATGCGGGGCAGCAGCTGCTGGATGAGGTTCTGCGGCCACTTTTCAAGAGCTTCGCTCATAACGGTGTGGTTGGTGTAGGCGACGCTGTTCTTGACAAGATCCCATGCCTCGTCCCAGCCAAGCTCGTACTCGTCCATGAAGATGCGCATAAGCTCGGGGATTATCATTGTCGGGTGAGTGTCGTTTATCTGGATGATATGGTGCTTAGAGAAGCTGCGGATATCGCCCCAGGTGCGGATGTGCTTGCGCACGATGTCCTGCGCCGTGGCGGAGACGAAGAAGTACTGCTGCTTGAGGCGCAGGAGCTTGCCCTCAACATGGTCGTCTGCAGGATAGAGAACTTTCGTGATGACCTCGGCCATGGTGCGCTGCTCAAGGCTCTTGACATATGCGCCCTCGGAGAAGAGGTACATATCCAGAGAATTCGGACTCATAGCGTCCCAGAGACGCAGGGTGTTAATTTCTTTCGCGCCGTAGCCGGCAATGAGCATATCGCGCGGCAGAGCGATAACGGCAGTGTAGCCGGTGTGCTCGGCATGGTAGTGGCCAAGGCTGTCCCAGCTCGGGGATATCTGGCCGCCGAATCGAACCTCAACCTCGTCCTCATGGCGAGGAATGAGCCAGCTCTCGGCAGCTGTGCGCCAATTGTCAGCGACCTCGGTCTGACGGCCGTTTTCAAACTTCTGCTTGAACATGCCCAGCTCGTAGCAGATGGAGTAGCCCGTGGCCTGAAGCCCCTCAGTGGCCATGGAGTCCATAAAGCAGGCAGCAAGACGGCCAAGGCCGCCGTTGCCGAGACCGGCGTCAGGCTCCTCCTCGAAGATATCGGACGCGTTGCGCCCCATGTCCTCAAGTGCTCCGGTGACAGCATCGGAGATACCGAGGTTGTAGGCGTTCTTCATAAGGCTGCGCCCCATAAGGAACTCCATCGACATATAGTGTATCTCTTTTTCCGCATGGCGCGGATCTTCAACGGTGAGCAGGCGGCTCATAAGCTCGCGGATAACTGTTGCCGTGGCCTGGAATATCTGTTCGTTGGTGGCGTCTTCGCCGCTTACGCTGAACTGCGCACTGAGCTTATCCTCAATCGCGCTGCGGACTTCGTCTCTGGATATCTGGTTGATCATTTATTACCTCCGTGGAGTAGAGTATGCCCGATCATAAAACTCCGGTAACGTTACCGAATATCGGGGAAAAACAATGCGGCCGAAGGTCGCATTGTTTTATAGCATAGTAATTGCTGCGTTCAAATCGTGATGCCTTTCGGTACAAGAATAGGCAGCTTGTCGTTTCCGGTCAGCACTGTCCCGGCGGAGAACACGACGGCCTTATCAGCAATGACGTGGCTCAGCTCGGAATTTTCACCGACCGTGCAGCGGCGCATGATGATGCAGTCCTTGAGTTTTGCGCCCGCTCCGATGCGAGCACCGGAGAAGACAATGCAGTTTTCGATATCGCCCTCAATGATGCAGTTGTCAGCGACAAGGCAGTTGAGAGAGGACGCATTTTCGCCGTAATAGGTGCTGACCTCCTCGCGCATCTTTGTGCGTACAGGGCGATCGGCGGGGAAGATGTCGCCGCGGTTTGCCGCAACAAGCATATCCATGTTGGTGCGATAGTAGCTGTCGACGCTGCGGATAACGGCGGAGTAGCCATGGTGGACGTATGTCCCCATCTTGCCCCCGTTTGCGAGATAGTAGGCTATTGTGTCTTTGTGGAAACGGTAGAGACTGTGCTCGCGTGAATAGTCCATCAGATGCAGGAGCACATCGCGGTTAATGATGTACGCTTCGAGAGAGGCAACACCCTGGGTTTCATCGCGCGGCTCGATAAGCATATGATTCACATAGCCGTCCTCACCGGTGACGTAGCGCAGGCGGCAGCCGTCGACACAGTGGTCAGCGCATATTGCGGTGATCTCAGCGCCGGAGTGCATATGCTGCTTCATGGGAATGGTGAGGTCGATATTCGCGTAGAGGTTGCCGAGCATGAGCACGACGTACTTGCTCTTGATATCTTTTATATAGGTGGAGACAGCGTTGAGTGCCTCCATCGTGCCGGTGTAGTTGCCCTTGTGGTACTCGGGCAGACCAAAAGGCGGGAGCATACGCAGACCGGCGTCGCGGCGGCTCATGTCCCAGGGCTTGCCGCTGCCGATATGGTCGAGCAGAGACTGATAGTCGCGCTGGACGATGACGCCGACATCAAGGATGCCCGCGTTGCGCATGGAAGAGAGCGGAAAATCTATAAGGCGGTAGCGGCCGCAGAACGGGAGCGACGCCGCCGTGCGGGATTTGACAAGCTCACGCAGCTCAGGGAAAGTGTTGTACGCAAAGATAATTCCGTGAAAATCTTTCATTGCTCAAACCTCCTCACCGGTGTAGATCATCGCGCCGGCAGGCACAGAAGCGCCGGAGCGGATCTCAATTTTCGGGCCGCAGGTGGCGACACCCCATTTATCCGAGCCGTCGGGTGCGGAACCGACATGAGCGCCGGAGCGGATGACGGTGTCCTCGCCGACAATGGCGTATTCAACGGTTGCTCCGGATTCTACGACCGCGCCGGGCATGAGCACGCTGTAATACACGTTTGCCCCGGTCTGAACCTTGACGGAGGGAGAGAGCACGGAGTTTTCGACGTGACCGTCGATCTCGCAGCCCTCGGTAACTATCGAGTGGATAATCTCGGCGTGCTCGCCGGTGTAGTGCGGCGGGCATATCGGACTGCGCGCGCTGATCGGCCAGTCAGGATCGTAGAGGTTAATGAGCGTGGGAGAGAGCATGTCCATATTCGCATCCCACAGGCTTGTGATAGTGCCGACGTCGCGCCAGTAGCCGCTGAAGCGGTACGGCCAGAGCTTTTCGCCCGCGGCAAGCATGTTGGGGATTATATTCTTACCGAAGTCTTTGTCGGAATTCGGGTCATTTTCATCGGCAATGAGGTATTCACGCAGCTTTTTCCAGTTGAAGATGTATATGCCCATGGAGGCAAGGTCGCTCTTCGGCTGCTTGGGCTTTTCCTCAAACTCGTTTATATAGCCGTCCGGGCCGACGTTCATAATGCCGAAGCGGGTGGCATCCTCCATCGAGACCTGAAGCACTGAGATCGTGCAGGCGGCATCTTTCTCGATGTGCTCGCGCAGCATATCTGCGTAGTCCATCTTGTATATGTGGTCGCCCGAGAGAATCAGCACGTTATCGGGATCATAGTTCTCGATGAAGCCGATGTTCTGATAAATCGCGTTCGCGGTGCCGGAGAACCACGAGCCGCGCTCACCTGCGCTCTGATACGGCGGCAGGATGTAAACACCGCCGTCGGACACGTCAAGATCCCACGGCTGACCGTTGCCGATATAGCTGTTTAGCTGTAGCGGACGGTACTGCGTCAGGACACCCACGGTGTCGATACCGGAGTTCGCGCAGTTGGAGAGCGGGAAGTCAATTATTCTGTACTTTCCGCCAAAGGGGACGCTCGGCTTGGCTACATTCTGAGTCAAGGCATACAGACGGGAGCCCTGTCCTCCCGCCAGGAGCATTGCGATGCAGCTTTTTTTCATTGTCAACCTCCTGAGTGCAATTTTTTATCTGGAAATTTTCCAATAAAAGACTTAGGAATTATTAATGCGGAACTGTCCTCAATTAAAGCGATTCATGGCGCGGTCCGCCCCGTCGGTGATATAGCACTCGGCGGCATGGGCGGCGCGAAGTGCGGCGTCGCGCATATCGACGGCGTCCTGATCCTTGAATGCGGAGAGAACCCAATCGGCCATGTCATAGTCCGGATGCGGGGGTGCGCCGACACCTATGCGGATGCGGGGGAAAGCGTCGGTGCCGAGCTGAGCGATGATGCTCTTGAGCCCGTTGTGCCCGCCGGCACTGCCCTTGACACGTATGCGCAGCTTGCCGATCGGCAGGCTTATCTCATCCGACACGACGATGACGTGCTCCGGCGGTATCTTATAGAACCGCACCGCCTGAATGACGGCTTCACCGGAAAGATTCATAAAAGTCTGCGGCTTCATAAGCATGACGCTCTCGCCGCCTATATCGACCGTTGCAGTGAGCGCCTTGAAGCGCGCACGGTTGATGCTTATGTTCTTTTCCCTGGCCATGGCGTCCGCTGCCATGAAGCCCGCGTTATGGCGGGTGCCCTCATATTTAAGCCCGGGGTTGCCGAGAAACACGATGAGCCAGCTTACCCCGCCGGGCTTTTTGAAAAGCATTTGATTTCACCCCAATGCAGGAGAACGTTTTTCGATATTATAATTGCCGCTCGGGCAATCGGTTTACATACTAAATGCACGAAATACTTGCCGCTCTCCCGGCGCCGGGTAAACCGGCGCCGACGGGAACGGAATGCGTTTCTTCTGAATTATTCAAACAGGTTGGAGATGGAGACTTCCTCGTAAATTCTTCTGATTG
>CAZFCH010000024.1:0-10812 GCA_964517445.1 uncultured Oscillospiraceae bacterium
GCTGTTTATGAACTGCTTCGGCTGCGCGGCGGATTTTATGAACTCCGCCTTATTGACATTTAATGCGGACATTTCGACCTCACTGACGTACCGTGCCGCACAACTCCTGAGACTGGAGCGGAATGGACGGTTGGAGCGGTGTTTCTTTCTTTGCCGGGCGTACAAGGACAAAGTCAAGTATCGAATCGACGTTCTCGGCAGTCACGAAGTTGAGCTGGCGGCGGACAGCCTGGTCAATATTCTCGAGATCACTCTCGTTGTCTGCCGGGATAATGACGGTCTTGACTCCGGCGCGAAGCGCGCCCATGGTCTTTTCACGCAGCCCGCCTATCGGCAGGACGCGGCCGCGCAGGGTTATCTCGCCGGTCATGGCGACATCGCGGCGCACAGGCAGCCCCGACAGCGCGGAAATGAGCGCAACCGTCACAGTAATGCCGGCGGACGGCCCGTCCTTCGGGATTGCACCCTCCGGGAAGTGGATATGGATATCTTTATTTTTATAGAAATCCGGATCGATGCCGAGCGTTCTCGCGCGGCTGCGGATATAGGTCACGGCTGCTTTGGCCGATTCCTTCATCACATCGCCAAGATTACCGGTAAGCTCAAGGCGGCCGGTGCCGTCAACGACGGCAGCTTCGACGTCCAGAACCTCGCCGCCGACAGAGGTATAAGCAAGGCCGCGGACAAGGCCGACCTCATCACGGCGGCGCATAGCCTCAGGCTTGAACTTGGCAGGGCCAAGCAGTTCCGCCACGCCGCTCGCGTGCAGGGAAACGGACTTGAACTTTTCCTCGGCAATTCCGACCGCCGTTTTGCGGCAGATGTTTGCGATTTCGCGCTCAAGGTTTCTGACGCCTGATTCTCTTGTGTAGGATGCGATAATCTCTCTCACTGCACCATCGTCAAGCTTGAGCTGGCTGGCTTTCAGGCCGTGCTTGCGGCGCTGCTTCGGGATGAGATGCTGCTTTGCTATCTGGAGTTTTTCCTCGTCTGTATAGCTGGGGAGCTCGATGACCTCCATACGGTCGAGCAACGCTCTGGGTATAGTATCAGTCGTATTGGCGGTGGTGATGAAGAACACGCCGGACAGGTCAAAGGGTATCTCAAGGAAGTTATCACGGAAGCTGCCGTTCTGCTCGCCGTCAAAGGCTTCAAGCAAGGCTGACGCCGGGTCGCCTCTGTAATCAGAAGCAAGCTTGTCTATCTCGTCGAGAACCATCAGGGGGTTGCAGGAACCTGCCTGAATAATTCCGCTGATGATGCGCCCGGGCATAGAGCCTATGTAGGTGCGGCGGTGCCCGCGTATCTCGGCCTCATCATGCACACCACCGAGAGAGATGCGCACCAGCTTCCTGTTCGTCGCGGCGGCGATGCTCTGGGCGATACTGGTCTTGCCGGTCCCCGGAGGGCCGACAAGGCAGATAAGCCCGCCCTTGATATCGGGGCTGAGCTGCTTTACGGCGAGGTATTCGAGCACACGTTCCTTAACCTTGTCAAGGCCGAAGTGGTCGTCGTCAAGCTTCTTGCGCGCCTTTGCAATATTTACGGTCTCTTTTGTGGTCTTTCCCCAGGGCAGCTCAAGGCAGACGTCAAGGTAGTTTCTCAGGACTGCAGCTTCGGAAGAGCCGAAAGGCTGCTTCTGGAGGCGTCCAAGCTCCTTGAGGAGCTTTTCGCGTATCTCATCGCTCACCGGGAGCGCCTGAATTTTTGCGCGGTACTGTTCGATATCGTCATCCTCGCCAAGCTCGGACTGGATAGCTTTCATTTCCTCGCGCAGATAATACTCGCGCTGATTGTGCGCCATAGATTCAAGCGCGCTTTCATTCAGCTCCTTCTCGATGCTGAGGATATCCAGCTCATGGTTGAGGAGTTTGTTGATGAGCGCAAGGCGGCGCGTTGGGTAAAGCTCTTCGAGAATGGCCTGCTTGTCTTCTATCGAAAAGTGTACATTCTGCGCGATATAGTTTGAAACATACACCGGCTCTGGATTTGCAAGCAGGTTGAGAATCTGCTCATTTGGCATCTCGGGCTCATAGCTGATATATTCGTCATACTGGGCAAGGCAGCTTCTCAGCAACGCCTCACGGCGCGCGGGGCTGACGCGCTCCTTCTTGTCCTCCAGCGACGTAACTATAGCGGTATAGCCCTTGGGGTCGGTATTGATACTGCCGGCAACAGCGCGGAAAACGCCTTCAACCATGACGCGGCAGACATTGCCTCTCGGCTGGCGCAGCTGCTGCCTGATACGGCAGACCGTGCCGATATGGTACAGCTCATCTTCCTGCGGCATATCCGCAGTGATGTCCTTCTGCGCGGTCAGGAAGATAACCTGATTATTCTTGACCGATCTCTCAAGCGACGCGATTGAAGCCGGACGCTCAACGTCAAATGTCAGCATCATCCCCGGGAAAACGTGCAGCCCGCGCAGGGGCAGCATTGGCAGGGAGACATAGCCTTGTGCAAGTAATTCTGAATCTGTCATGTTTTTCTCCTTTCCGGAGTTCTGTATGTGCTTATGTGCTTATTTTTCGCTGTGGATAATCTCAGGACTTGTGCCGTCCTTGACGCATTTTTCAGTGATGAGAACTTTCTTTGCCGTTTTATCTGAAGGGACGGAGTACATGATATCAGTCATAACGCCCTCCATGACGCTGCGCAGACCGCGCGCACCGATTTTCATCTCTATCGCCTTATCGGCAATCGCTTCAAGCGCGGCAGGCTCATACTCAAGGTCAACCCCGTCATAAGACATCAGCGCCTTATACTGGCGGGTCATGGCGTTCTTTGGTTCTGTGAGAATGCGCATGAGGTCATCGCGCTTGAGACTCTGAAGAGTTGCGACGACCGGCAGACGTCCGATAAGCTCCGGGATGATGCCGAACTGGAGCAGATCATGCTGCTGCACCTGCGCCATGATTTCGCCGACATCACGTTCGGTGCTGCTGGTGATATCTGCGCCGAAGCCCATGGTCTTTTTGTTGGTGCGCTTCTCGATAATCTTATCGAGCCCGTCGAATGCGCCGCCGCATATAAAGAGAATGTTGGTGGTGTCCACCTGAATAAACTCCTGATGCGGATGCTTGCGTCCGCCCTGCGGGGGGACATTTGCAATCGTGCCTTCAAGCAGTTTGAGCAGCGCCTGCTGCACGCCCTCGCCGGAAACGTCTCTGGTTATGGATGTGTTCTCGCTCTTGCGTGCAATCTTGTCTATCTCGTCAATATATATAATGCCCTTTTCGGCGCGTGCGACATCAAAGTCCGCTGCCTGAAGCAGCTTGAGAATGACGTTCTCGACGTCCTCGCCAACGTAGCCGGCTTCGGTAAGAGTGGTGGCGTCGGCTATCGCAAAGGGGACATCAAGCATCTTTGCCATCGTCTGGGCAAAAAGAGTCTTGCCGCTGCCGGTAGGTCCGATAAGCAGGATGTTGCTCTTCTGAAGCTCAACATCGCTCTTTGCGGAGTGAAGGATACGCTTATAATGATTATATACCGCAACGGCCAGAACTATCTTTGCGCGTTCCTGACCGATAACATACTGATCCAGATTTTCCTTGATCTCTTTCGGCTTTGGCAGCTTTTCGAGAGCAAGCGGAAGCCCGTCATAACCGGGCACAGACTCAGGCTCGTCAAACTCGCCGACTATGTTCATGCACATACGAACGCAGTCATCACAGATATAGCAGTTGTTATTGCCGGCTATCAGGCGATTGACCAGCGACTGCGGCTTGCCGCAAAAGGAGCAGCGGATGCTCCGTCTGTCTTCATTCTTTGCCATAAAAACTCCTGTCCCTGCATCCATATGCTCAGCATACGGCGCAGTATAAAGTATGGGGGAACAGCCGCCCTCGATGGGCAGGTCCCCCCATAACGGTAAAATCAGCGCTTGTAGATTACCTGATCGATAAGGCCGTATTCCTTTGCTTCCTCGGCGGTCATGAAATGATCGCGCTCGCAGTCGGCTTCGATGGTCTCAACGTTCTTGCCGGTGTTTTCGGCAAGGATCTTGTTGAGGCGCTTCTTAATCTTCAGTATCTGTTCTGCCTGAATCTGTATATCAGTGCACTGACCCTGACTTCCGCCGGAGGGCTGGTGAATCATGATCTCCGCATTCGGCAGGGCAATGCGCTTGCCCTTTGCACCGGATGAGAGGAGAAACGCGCCCATTGACGCCGCAAGACCGACACATATCGTGGACACGTCGGGCTTGATATACTGCATAGTGTCATATATCGCTAGACCAGCGGTAACGCTGCCGCCGGGGCTGTTGATATAAAACTGTATGTCCTTATCAGGATCCTGCGCTTCAAGATACAGAAGCTGCGCTACAATCAGGCTGGCAGTAGTGTCGTTCACTTCCTCGGAAAGCATAATGATGCGGTCATTAAGCAGTCTGGAAAAGATGTCATATGAACGCTCACCGCGGCTGGTCTGCTCTACAACATAAGGTACTAAACTCATTGTATTTAACTCTCCTTCAAAATATCAGCTTCCGAGAGAGCATGTTCTTATTCTCCGAGAATTATTCTTCCTCGGCAGCTTTAACCTTTGCGCTGTCGACAATAAGGTTGGTCGCCATTTCCTTGAGCTGCTCTGCCTTTATGAAGGCTTCGCCGAAGTAGTTCTTGAGCTGGTCGGCAGTGGCCTTGACGTCCTCGGCAACCTTGTTGAGGTACTCATTGAAAGCTTCCTCGGTGATTTCAAGCTTCTCTTCGTCTTTGATCTTGTCGAGCAGCAGGTCGGTCTTGACCTGGAACTCGGCTGCGGGACGGATATTCTGCTCGATAACCTCGTCAGACAGGCCCATCATCTCCTTGAGGCTGTCAAGGGAAACGCTGCGGTCGGTCATGCCAAAGTTGGAAGCGTAGTCACGAATGTTCTGCTCGACCTTCTCGAGGATCATGCACTCAGGAATCTCAGCCTGGATGTTGTTGACGGCCTGCTTGAGGATGTTTGCACGGAAATCATTCTCTGCCTCGTCCTTCTTGCGCTTCTCAAGATTCTCGCGCAGGCTGGCCTTGTACTCGTCAAGAGTATCAAACTCGGAAACGTCCTTTGCGAACTCATCGTCCAGTTCAGGAAGCTCGGGAGTGGTGATGCCGTTGAGCTTTATCTTGAAAACGACAGCCTTGCCGGCAAGCTCGGGGGTGTAGTTCTCGGGGAAGGTGATGTCGATGTCTTTCTCATCGCCGATCTTCATGCCGACGATCTGATCCTCAAAGCCGGGAACAAAAGAGTTGGAGCCAAGCTCGAGAGAGTAGCCCTCGGCCTTGCCGCCGTCGAAACGCTCACCGTCAAGGTAACCGTCAAAGTCGATATCAACGGTGTCGCCCATCTCGGCGGCACGGTCGTCAATGTCGATCATGCGGGCGTTGCGCTTGCGGATGGATTTGAGCTCATTGTCAACATCCTCATCGGAAACGCTCTCATCCTTGCGCTCTGCCTCGAGTCCCTTGTACTGGCCGAGGGTGACCTCGGGGTAAAGGGTAACCTCAAAGGTATAGGAAGCTGTGCGATCGTCGGTCACGTTCACATCGACGATGGCCGGAGTGCCGACCATGCGCAGCTTGGACTCGTCAAGGCCGAACTCAAAAGCCTTGGGGGCGAGCTCGTCCATAGCGTCCTGATAAAAGACCTCTGCGCCGTACATGCCCTCAACGACAGTGCGCGGAGCCTTGCCCTTGCGGAAGCCTGGAATATTTATCGAAGCCTTGTTCTTGAGGTATGCACCGTTGACTGCGGATTCAAACTCGGCAGCGTCGGACTCTACCTGAAAAGTGGCGGTCTTGTTTTCTTTGTTTTCTACGTTCTTCAGAATCATGGTTGATTTCCTCCTCTTTATGTGTCTGCACGCACTTGTCTATGATAGCAGAAACTTACATTAAAATCAATGACAAATTATTTAATAAAGCCTAATATGGCAGCTTTATGGGGGTAAAATCCACAAAATCTGCCGACACGAGCTTGAACTCCGTTCCGTCATGCCAGCCGTTGAAGGCATACGCGCAGCCTTTGCCGTGGATATGGCCGTAGCAGCACAGCCTAACCTCATAGCTTTTGAGCAATTCGAGTATCTCCTCACAGCGATAATTCTGGAACAGCGGCGGATAATGCAGGAACACAAGCTTCTTCTTGTCGCCTGCCGCTTTGAGTGACGCTTCAAGGCGCATTATCTCGCGGCGCATTATCTTCGCGTCGTGCGCATCGCCCTTCTCCTCCTCATAAAACCAGCCGCGGGTGCCGCAGATTGCGTACTCGCCATAGTCAAAGCTGTTATTATAAAGAATATCTATGGTGGTGATCCCGTTGCATGCAAAGAATTTCTTTGCCTTTGCGGCCGTGCTCCACCAATAGTCGTGATTGCCTTTCAGGATTATCTTTTTTCCGGGCAGAGCGTCTATAAAAAGGAAGTCCTCCTTCGTCTCTTCGATGCCCATGCCCCAGCTGATATCGCCGCAGATGACAGTGAGGTCGTCTTCGCCGACTATCGAAAAGCCGTCCTTTAATTTTTGCGCATGGTTCTTCCACTTTTCACCAAAGATGTCCATTGGCTTATCCTTGGCAAGGGAAAGATGCGTATCTCCTATTGTATAGAGCGCCATAGGCAGAAAATGTCCTCCGAATAAAAGGGCTTGGCTGCAGATAATAATACCGTATCCGATAAGTAAGTAAAAGCGATCGTCAAAGGTGAGGTCTACTGAAAAGCATCCTCGATATGATTTATCTTCGGGAAGAGCGTCCTCTCACCCGAGGGCGCATATATCTCGATCACATCAAATCGCGGCTGGAGTTCCGTCGGGTATGAAGCAAGCCAGCACCCTGCTGTCAGAATTATGCGCCGCTGCTTTGCCGGGGTCACAAATTCACGCGCTTCGGCAAAATCTGCGTCCCGACGCAGCTTCACTTCAACGAAGGCAATGACTCCGCCGCGCTGAGCGATGATGTCTATCTCTCCCGAGCGGCAGCGGAAGTTGCGCTCAACGATGGCATACCCTTTGCCGCGCAGATATTTCGCCGCGCGCTCCTCGCCCCAAGCTCCAAGCTCCCGGCTTTCCATCAATGCATTTTCCTCAGGAAGCTCGGGCGGTGCTCCGGCGACGGGCCGTACTCTCTCAGCGCTTCATAGTGCAGCTTTGTGCCATAGCCCTTGTGCTGCTCAAAATGATACTGCGGGTACTCTTCCGCAAGAGTGAGCATATACCTGTCACGGCTGACCTTCGCAAGAATCGACGCAGCGGCGATGTCCGCACAGCGCGAATCTCCCTTTACGACGCAGCGGCTCGGCACGGTTATACCGGTGTTCCGGTTACCGTCAATAAGCGCGAGCTCCGGCACGGGATCAAGCTTTCCGATTGCGCGGTTCATTGCCAGAAAGGTCGCGTTCAGGATATTAAATTCTTCTATTTCTTCGACTGAAGCCGAGGCAATTCCGTAGGTCAGCGCCTGCTCCGTGATAACAGCAAATAGCGCTTCACGTTTTTTCTCGGTCAGCTTCTTGGAATCGTTAAGGTCTTCAATAATGGCGTTCCGCGGGAGAATAACAGCAGCGGCATACACCGGCCCCGCCAGCGGCCCGCGTCCGGCCTCGTCAACGCCGCAGATAAGTTTATAACCCTCGGCGTAGATTTCGTTTTCCAGTTCCCAAAGCTCAGTCATTCGGAGCCTCCAGCGTCAGGCGGCCAAGCTTGCCCTCATGGTATTCCTTGAGCAGAGTGTTTGCCATTCTCTCAATGTCATACTCGCCGCGCGAAATGAGAAAGCCGCGTTTTTTTGCAGCCTGCTCAAGCAGCTCATAGCCGTTGAGCTCCGGGTCAGGCTCTATCTTATAGCGCTCGCGCAGTGCGTCCGGGTACATATCGCGCAGGCGGAGCATAAAGTTCGCGCCAAGCGTCTCCTTATCAAGCACGTCCGCTTTGATGGCGTTCGTGATGGCCAGCATCTCGCCGACCTCCTGGCTGTCAAACTTTGGCCAGAGTATGCCCGGGGTATCAAGCAGGTCAAGCCCGGTGTCGATGTTTATCCACTGGCGGCCGCGCGTGACTCCCGGCTTGTCACCGGCTATTGCGGCCTTACGCTTTGCGACCTTATTGATAAACGTCGATTTACCGACATTCGGTATGCCGAGTATCATTACTCTCAGCGGACGGCCTACCTGTCCTTTCGCCTCGTACTCCTTCAGCTTATCGCTAAGCAGCTCGCGGATTGCGGGAACGAAGCTGTTCACTCCCCTGCCGCTTTTCGCGTCGGTTTCAAGGATTGCAAGTCCTTGCTTCTGAAAGCTGCGCTTCCAGCGTGCGGTCAGCTCCGGATCCGCAAGGTCGCTGCGGTTGAGGATGACAAGTCGCGGCTTGCCTGCGGCGAGCCGGTCTATATCCGGGTTCCGGCTGGAGGACGGGATGCGCGCATCAAGAATCTCACACACGGCGTCAACAAGCTTGACGTTGTCTTCAATCATTCGCTGCGCTTTCGTCATGTGGCCGGGAAACCACTGGATATTCATTTTTTCGTAGCCGTTTTCCATCATTTTATAATTCTGAATTCGGAGAGTGGGTATATGACCATATAAGCTCTGCCGAGGATCAGCCGGGTGTCCACCATGCCTATTTCGGTTTTTCTGCTGTCGGTAGACATATTGCGGTTATCCCCCATCACGAACACGCAGCCCTCCGGAACAGTCTGCGGGCCAATGAAGTCTTCCTTCGTCGTTGTAAGCTCTGCGATATAGTCCTCCTCAATGGCCTCTCCATCAATGTAGACAATGCCCTTGTCAAAATCTATATTGATCTCCTGCCCTTCGACGGCAATCACACGCTTCACCAGAGCCTTGTTGGGATTATATTCATCCTTCTTGAACACGACCACGTCCCCGACTTTCGGTTTATAAAACAGCCCGGAGACAAGCATCTTGTCGCTGTTGTTGAGCGTCGGGTTCATCGATGTGCCGACAACGTCGATAACGCGCACAAAGAACGCGAAAAAAACAACACATATTATAAGCGCCACTATGAGGCACTGTATCCAGTCATACAGATCCTTGCCGGAGGCTTCAATATCGGGCACCTCGGCAGCCTGTGCTTTTCCTTTCTTTCTGCTCATGGCGACCTCCATTTCTATAAAATAAATATTCATTGTATTATACACCAAAACCCGAAAACGGGCAACAGTTTTTATCTTCTGCCGTGTGAAGCAAAAGAGCCGTGTATCAAAACGTTTCTGATACACGGCTCTGTGCTGTTTGCCACATTCAGCCTCATTTAACTATCTGTGTCGGAGTCGGCGAGGCTGCGATTTCTGCTGCACGGTTGCAGAACACCGTCACCCGCGTCTTTCCGCCCTTGGTGCAGGTGTAGAGCACAAGGTCATAATCGCTGTTGAGCACAGTGTCTACTGCACTTGGGTTCAGCGTTTCAATCTTCTCAACATGGTAGTTGTTGACGATACCCTCCATATCCGTAAACGTGACGGTATCTCCCACTGACAAGTCTTTCAGATGTCCAAAATGGCTGTCATAATTATGCGCGGCAATCACAAGATTGTCCGTGCGTGAAGAACCGGCTTGGCGGCACGGAGCAATATTCAGTCTGGTATAGTCCCATTCGGCCATGACCGGCAGCTTCAGTTCCAGGATAGGAATCTCTATGTAGCCGACATATTCATAGTCACCCAGCAGGACCGCCGGCATTTCCGGATCAAGAGCTGCTGCGGTCGGAGCAGCCGAACTCTCCGGTTTGCTTGTTTCAGTTGCAGCCGGCACGTCCGTCCCCTGCGCTGATATGGCCGCCTCCACGCTTTCCAGCAGGCTCTCGGCTTCCTGCCCGGCGCGCGTGTCCTCATAGCGATTATATAAGAGCAGGAGCAGTGCCGACAGGATCAGCACTGCTCCCACTGCCATAATGGCAATGCCCGTTTTCTTAGGCATTATTCTGCTTCTTTTTCTTCACCAGCATCGCCCCGCCGAGAGCAACAAGGGCAAGTCCGGCGCCGCCCAGAACCCAAATGGGCCAGTTGAGCTGACCGGTCTGGATCAGGCTTCGGGTGTTGGTAATAGTCACAACACCGTCATCCACGCTATAGGACGGCACATAGCCCTTGGGGATGTTGGTTTCAACAACCTGCCAGTTGCCGTAAGCGCTCATGTCTTTCCATGAATAGGTCCAGTTGTTCCACGCACCGAGACGTACGGTGGCGTAGGCCACATCGCCGTCATAGAGCGTTACGGTCACGGAAGAAGGACGGTTCTTCGCACTGTCGCTGCTCCAGACCTTGTGGACGGTTATGTCCAGCGGATAGGTGGGAGGAGTGGGCGGAGTATCTTTCAGGGTGTTGGTGATGGTAGTCATCGTGCCAACAGTGCTGTAGCTGACGGTGTACCCGTCGGGAACACTTGCTTCCTCGACCGTCCATTCATAACCTTCCTGCAGGCGGTCAAAGGTGTATGCCCAGCCGTTTTCGGCATTCAGCACCTGAGTCTTTTCGACCTTACCATCCTTGAGCAGGTTCACAGTGATGCTGTCGTTGGCGTGGTTGGCGTTGCCGTCAGACCAGACCTTGCGCACGGAGAGCTGGCTCTCATTGTACGCTTCCACATGGAACACCCAGTCAACCTCGCCCACGCGATTGGCGTACTCGTTGCCCAAATCAATCGGGACAGTCAGCTCGACTTTCAGCGTGGCGGTTTCGCCGGTGCGGAAAGTGCCGAGGAACTTGTTGGTCTTCAGGCCATCCAGTTGATCGGGTGAAGCATCAAAGATAAGCTCCGTGCCGTTCCAGACCTTCATGGAGAGCTTGGAGAGAAAGTCCGTCATGGTGGCGACG
>CAZFCH010000024.1:10822-16385 GCA_964517445.1 uncultured Oscillospiraceae bacterium
CGGCCTGATCCTTACCGTCAGTGTTCTCATATGTTTCACTGTAGGTAAGAGGATTATCCGTCTCGTCATGGGCTTCGGCTCTCATGTAGAGATTCACGAAGTCGCAGTCCGTGGCGGAGTTGGTAAAGGTGATGGTTTCCGTTACGGTATCACCGGGCATGACGTTCTTGAAGTTGTCGAACAGGTCAGTTTCCGTGTACTCGCTGCCGGGCTGGAAATCAAAGCCCGATGAAAAACCTTTAAATGTGATGGAGGGTGATGCGGCATATGCCGTGGAGGCAAGGCTCATGACCAAAGCCAGCATCAGAACCAGCGAGAATATCGCTTTGAATGACTTTTTCATTTCGCCACCCCCTTAACCGACATAGGCAGTTACGCTGCCCTGTGAAATGCTCACGCCCCATGCCTGTCCGACTGCCTGTGCAGGGCCGCTCTGTATTGCCTCTGCCATTACGTCAATGGACTGATGACCGCCGTCAGCGTCCGTGTAGGAGGCTGTCAGAGTCATGCTGTCGGCAAGGTTCGCTTTAGGTGCTTTGCCGGCCTCAACAGGCAGTGTGTAGTAGTAATAATCGCCGTACTGCACCCAGTTTTCGCCAAGCGTGAATGCCGGGATTTCCGCCGTGCCGCCGATATGCTGACCCTGATCGTTCGTTCTGTAGGTCACGAGCTTAACGCGGATGTACGCTTCCGTATCGCCGGTGTTCTTCACATTCACGTTGCTCTTAACTGTGCCGTTGAAGCTTTCCGTAACCTCACAGGCAACCGTGGAGGGATTGAATGTGTTCTTGACGGGAGTATCCTTTGCGGTGAGCCATGCGATGGTGCCGCCGATGGCTGCTGTCAGAATAAGTGCCGTTGTGATGACCAGGGCAGTCAGCTTGCCCATGTGAGACTTTGCTCTGCGCACGGGCTGCGCCTTTGCTGCGCTGTGTGCTCCTTCGTGTTTTCCTTTATACATCATCGTCCCCTCCTCTCTCAGTCATTACCGTCGAAGATATTTCTGACCACCTGGCTGAAGCCGTTGAGCCAGTAAATATTGCCGTTGGAACTGTTGGTGCAGGTGATGCTGCCGGTGGGAGACGTTGCGCTCAGGCTTGCTGCACTGCCGTTATCTGCGGAATACCGCCAGCTCCAGCCGGTGTTCTCTGCGATGGTGTACGAACCGACAGGCAGCTCAACGATCGTTTCGGTGCCATTGCCCCATACGGTCACTTCGGAATACTTCACGCCGTCCTTGTAAACATCGAACACATAGGACTCGTTATCTGCGCCGCCCTGCTTGGTAATGCTCAGCGTGCAGGTCTTGACGTGAATCCAGAACTTGCCGTCTGTGGGGTCGGTGCACGTTGTATCACCCGTGCACTTCGTATGCACAAAGGTGGTTTTTTCGGTTACATCCGCAGTGCCGATCTTCACGGCCACATCAACAGCGAAATCCTGCTTGGTGTTGATCTTGCCGTCACTGATCTTGTCAGCGGCTGCCGTGTAAGTAATGTCAAGTTTCGGTTCAGTACCAATCATGGTAACACCGGAATCGGTGGACTTGGTATCGCCGTGCTTCCACACTGTGTCGGTAAGGTTGCCGCTGAAATCAGCAGGAGCAGTATCGCCGTAATAGGCTGTGGAATCCTTGAATGTCAGTTCCGGTTTGAAAACATTGATGTTGGCAGCGGGATCATTCTTGCCGGACTTTGCTGCAGCAGGAGTGCCCTTGCTCGCGGTACCGTCTGTCTTCGGTGCTACGGTAACTTCTATGGTATAGGTGGTATCGTCTGTCAGGGCTTTCAGGCCTTCAGCCGGGATTGCGTTTCCATCCTTATCCTTGACTGTGACGGTGATATCCACATATTCCGTCTGCCACTTTTCGAGGCCGTAGGGCTTATCCGCATCGGCTGCCTTGCTCAGGTCAAGCTCAACGCTGCCGACCTTGACTGTCGTGCCGCTCTGGATCTGTTCGGCGGTCACATCACTCAGCAGATACACGTTCATATCCGTAGCCGTGACAGTCACGTCATTGATGGGAACGTTGACGGTGGGCTGCTCAAATGTCATGACGGGAGTTGTCGCGGAGCTGTTCTCGTAGATGCCTGCGCTGGTGTTGGTGGGCACATCGTTGCCGCCCAGGAAACCGCTCTTCGGCTGAACCGTAAAGCTGATAACCAGCTTATTGCCGCGATAAGTTATATCGCCAACCTTGCCCGTTGTGCTCTCGGTGCCGCACCAGTTCTTGGAGAAGTTGAAGCCGGTGACGTTCACTTTGTCGCCGTCAACCGTGACCTTTGCACCCATGGTGTCGCCGGTGTTCTCTGTCCATGCATTTGCCGCATCAAAGCTGGTGCCGTTGTATTTATAGGTTTTCAACGTAATGCTGTCCGCCGTTGCGCCCTCGGGCAGGGTGAAATACGGAGAGATAATGTCTTTTACAACAGTCTCTTCTGTCAGCGTGGAGGAAGAACCGCCCGTCTCAATCTGCTGGCTGATCTGCTGGAAGATATTGTTCAGAGAAGCAGAGTCGCTGGCGGAGAGATAGTAGCTGGGGCTTTGAGGCGTGCCGTTGTTGCTGGAAACATTCTGCATAAACCAGTTGCAAGCTGCAGTAAACTCACTGCTACCATCGCTCAAATCTCTATTCGGTTTAGTGCCTGCGCTGCTGGCATTGGCGCCTGAGAAAATACCAATGGAGTATACGGTTGTTCCCCCGGTTTTAATCGTGTTTGCAGCTGAAATTGCGCTGTTAGCAACACTCGTTTCAAATCCGTTGGAGTCTGTCGGAGAACCGTCTGTAAAAACGATTACAACGCGATTGCGTGTTTCGCCCTGGGGAACGGGATTGGCGTTCAGGATACCGTTAGCCATTGTAAGGCCGTAATCTATTCTCGTCGCACCGCTTGACTTCAGTGCATTGATGGACGCGGTCACATTATTCTTGCCGTTGGTTGTGCTCATGTCCTGAAGTGCCGTTGCATACACCCCGGAAGCAGCAGTTCCATACCGATTCAAAGTACTGCCGATAAACACGCCGGTATTATATCCGTAACGCGAGTCAGTGTCTGCATACCCAACGACGGCGATACGGTGATTGACGTTGTCGGCAGTGGTGCTGATATCTCCGTCTTCACCTGCTGCCTTTTTCGCGACGGCTTCAGCAAACGCGGATGCCGCACTTTTCAGCGCAGCCAGACGTGAGCCGCCGCCGCGAGAGCTGTCAACGCGCTTATAAAATGCAGGTGTAAATACCGTGCTTCCGCCGGTGGATGTAAGTGTCTTCGTCTGCGATGCGCCGGTGCTGTCGGTATAGTTGCAGGTGTAGGTGTAAACGGCGTTGGAGTAATCCGTACCGGTCGCTATCCAAAGTGTATCCGTTATACCAGAAGTTGCCCAATTTGCATTACTGGTTACTGTTACCACATCGCCATTCGGTTTTGTATATGTGTATGTATATGCATATGTGTATGTGTCCCAGTCATATTCACGCGTTACCGTTACCTTTACGGGTTCATCCGTTCCATCAATCTTCGCATAGAGGTTGTTGCGATAATTACGATAAAGATCCGAGTTTGTATAGTCGTTAACACCCTCTTTAATGTAGCTGATCTCTACACCCGTCACAGTAACAGAGACGGATGCATACTTTCCTGTCTCATACTCATACCAGAGGTTGGCACTGCCGCCATTGTGCCGGTATTCATAATAGTCCTGGTTTCTCGTGTGGTAGGTTGTTCCGCTCCAGCTGCTTTCATCCTTGTATTGCTGATATGAAACCGTACCGATATCGTCTGCCATGGAGCCGGACTGGTCGAGGACAAGGATAATATCTGTCGGAACATCTTCCTTGACGGTGGAAATAACTTTTTCTCCGGTCGCGTAGGCTTCCAGTGTAACGGTGTATGAGCCGTCTGTGTTGGCTGTCGCTGTCTTGCTGATCTTCATGCCGCTGTCGCTGCTGTCATCTGCGTATGCAGTTGTTGCGGGCAGTGCAAGAGAAAACACGAGCGTCAAGCTCAAAAGCAGGGATAATGCTTTTCTTTTCATGCTCTGCTTCCTCCTTCTCAGTTCCCACCGGTAACAGGCTCACCGAACGGCGCGACATACGTATAATTCACGGTAGGATTGTATACTTCGCTCTCCACAGGCGCCTCGCTCTCTTCAATGACAATCGCGGGTGCGGGAGCAGGTTCCAGCTCTTCGATTCTGGCGTCGATCTTCTTGGTCTGTTCATCGGTCAGGGCTTTGAGTGTCTCTTCCGGAGCCGCTTCGAGCACGTTCCAGATCTCCTCCAGAGTCTTGCACTCCATGATCTTCTTCATCAGATGGCAGGTGCACTTGCACTCCTCAGCTGTGCAGTCGTCAGAGCAGCCTTCAATATGCACGACGGGAGTTTCCTCTTCGGTCTTCTCGGCAGCCGCAGCGTACAGAGGGCAGCCCTCTTTGTGCGCTTCACCCTCGGCAGGTGCGGGATCACAGGTGCATGTCTTGGGTGCTTCGGTTTCGACGGGCTTCTCGGTCTCCGCAGGTTTCTCGGTCTCGACAGACTTTTCCGTCTCAGCGGGTGCAGGAGTCTCCGAAGACTTGGGCTCCTCAGTCACGGCAGGAGTCTCCGTGGGTGCCGGTGTCGCGACCGCGATGGATCCGTCGCCGGCGGCTGAGTCAACAGAGACAGCCAGCGTTCCGGGCAGAGCTGCGGTGATGACCAGAACCAGACAGATAACTGCCGCAATAAGCTTTTTCTTGTTCATGCTTCTGCCTCCTTATGAATTGGGCCAACCCTTGGCGTCAATGGCCGTTGTGCCGTTGTTGGCAGTCTGAACAGCCTGCGCGGAAACGTCGACCGTTACAGTGGCGTTCTGGTATTCGTTGCCCATGGTGGATTTAAAGGTCACGGTACTGAGAACCGGCTCGGTGGTTTCGCCGGGCTTCAGCACTTTATTATAATAGTAATACCCGTCCGTGCCCAGCGTCCAGTCTGTCGTATTCAGACCAAGCTCTATCATGTCGGGGTCGACTTCGCCGTCTCCCGAAAGCTCAATATTCTTCGTGATGAGCACACGCACCCATGCATCAGATGCGCCGGTGTTCTTGACCTCCGCAATCTTGGTGACGGCGGTGTTGGGCATCACTCCGGTCAGGTCTTCAAAGGGCGTGGTTTTGGCCTCGTCTGCCCATTCCTGCACCGCGATCTTCACGCCGCCGGACGTGATAACATTATGTGCCGTACCTTCCGAGGTAAAGTACGCAAGGCTTCCGGCAGCGACGATGGCAATGCATATCGCCAGTACCGACAGAATCAAAATTTTTCGCTTCATAGTTCGTGCTCCTCTCAAGCGGAAAGCGCTGTTTTCCCAAACGGGATATAAACATTTTTCTATGATCATCTCAGATCATATGAGAACACCCGAATATCCCCGGATGCTCTCATATGATCTGCACCACAAAGGGTGCAGACCATATAAGTGACGGAAACTATATCTCAGGCAGTTGTTTTGCCGTAATTGTTCCAGGGGTTAGCAGAAGCGGAAGGAGTGCCAAAGGAAGCATTAAGAGCAGCAAATGCATCAGTAAA
>CAZFCH010000025.1:0-16222 GCA_964517445.1 uncultured Oscillospiraceae bacterium
GATGATTCGCGTGATGATGCTCTGCTCTTATATCGGCAGGGCATCATTTTGTTTTCGGCTTTGCGGGAGAGTTAGCCTTTTCAACGTCGTCCAACCGGGTAAGTGCTACCGTTACATTGCTGTGTCCCAATGCCTTGCACACATCAGCCGCCACAAACCACGGTTCACCGTTGATGCGCACAGTGCGCAGTTCACCAAACTTTTCGTTCTGAAATACATACATATTGTCATATTGTTTTTCATAGCAGATTACGCGAGGTTTTCAATATTTGACAACGGATAGAGACCACGGCATGACAGCAAAAAAGAGAACACCGGCAGAGCCGAAGCTCTGCCGGTGAATGTTTTAAGGTTTATGCGGGAATCAGATGAACTTATCGATGATGTTCTCGATGCCCTGGTTGTTGCCGTTGATGTACATGCAGACATCCCATGCGCGCCAGATAACGGTACGCAGGTTGCCGATAGCAACACAGTCGCCGACACGGAAGATGGTCTCCTTGCCCTTGACCTTGCGGGACAGCTCCTTGCCGCCGACAGGAGTGGGAACGAAGCCGATGCCGTTGACGACGTTGTCGCACTCGACGAAGAACTTCTCGCCGGTCTTGACGTTCTTAACGGTGCAGCCCTTGTCGGTGATCTCGGTGATGGTGGACTGGAGATAAACAGGAACCTTGTGGTACTCCATAGCATCACGCAGGAAGGAGGTGTTGGCCAGGCAGGTGACATCGGACTTGACGAGGTCGTTTGCGAACTCGACAATGATGGGGTGCTTGCCGTAGTTGAGGAGCAGGTCGTATGCAGCCTCGCAGGAGGACTGGCCGCCGCCGAGGAAGAGGACCTTATCGCCAACTTCATGCTTCTCCTTGAGCAGCTGAGTGAAGGTAAGAGCCTTCTCAAAGCCGGGGATCATGGGCATGGTTCTGGGAGTGGAACCGGTGGCGATGATGATAGCATCCCACTTGCCGATGGTGTTGACATCGGTGACTTCGGTGTTGAGGTGAACTTCGATGCCGGCCTTCTCGATCTCTCTTCTGTACCAGCGGATGAGTTCCTTATCGTTCTCTTTGAAGGTCATGGCGGAAGCAGTCAGGAACAGACCGCCGAGCTCATTGGTCTTCTCAAAGATAACGGGGATGTTGCCCTGCTGATGCAGAACCAGAGCAGACTCCATACCGCCGATGCCGCCGCCGATGATGGCAACTCTCTTTGCCTTCTTGGTGGGAGCAATGTAGTATCTGGTGTGCTGCATGGTGGTCGGGTTCAGAGCGCAGCGGGCAAGATGCAGGGAGTCCATAAGGTTCTGGGTGTTGGAGGAACCCTTGTACTTTGCAAAGTTGAAGCAGCCGTTGTGGCAGCGGATGCAGGGCTTGATCTCGTCTTCGCGGCCTTCGAGGATCTTGTGAATCCAGTCATGGTCAACGAGGTTCTGACGTGCGATAGCGACAGCGTCGATTCTGCCGGCAGCGATTTCTTCAGCAGCCTTGACAGGATCCATACGGCCGGCGCAGACGACGGGCTTGGAGGTGAACTTCTTGATGTGCTCAACATAGCTGAGGTTGCAGTTATCCGGCATGTACTGTGGCGGATGTGCCCAGTACCAAGCGTCGTAAGTGCCGTTGTCGCAGTTGAACATATCGTAACCGGCATCCTCGAGGTACTTGATGGCCTTCTCGGACTCTGCCATGTCACGGCCCCACTCCTCGAAGTCGGTCTCATAAGGCATTGCGCCCTTGCACCAACCCTTGGTCTTGGAGACGACGGAGTAACGCAGGGAGACGGGGAAGTCGTCACCGGCATACTTCTTGATGCACTGAACGATCTCGACCGGGAAGCGGAAGCGGTTCTCGAAAGATCCGCCGTACTCGTCGGTACGGTAGTTCCAGTTGGCCATGGTGAACTGGTCAAGGAGGTAGCCTTCATGGACTGCGTGAATCTCAACGCCGTCGACACCGGCTTCTCTCAGCTTCTTTGCGGTCTTACCGAAAGCTTCGACCATCTCATGAATCTCTTCGACGGTCATGGGGCGGGACTTAACATCCTCAGCCCAGCGGTTCGGGGTAGCGGAAGCGGAAGCGCAGGAGTACTGAACGTCAACGATGGGGGAAGCGAGCTTATTGAGGAAGTCGTTCTTAGCAAGAACGGTCATCCAGCCGTTGATAGCCATGGAACGGCCGAAGCCAGCTGCCAGCTGAATGAACAGCTTACCGCCGGTCTTGTGGTACTCTTCCATGTAGGGCTTGAGCTGCTTGAACATCTTGTCGTTCTGCCACAGCCACTTGCGGCCGGGGATACCAAGGGTATCACGCACGCACTGCATGCCGGGGAGGACAAGGCCGACGCCGTCCTGAGCTCTGTTGAGCAGGAAGTAAGCAGCTTCCTTGTCGAAATGGTTGGGCTCCAGCCAGCCGAACAGGGAGGTGCCGCCCATGGAGCACTGAACGATGCGGTTCTTGATCTCTACGTTACCGACTTTCCAGGGGGTAAAGAGAGCGCTGTATTTTTCGTTCATGAAATACATCCTTTCCTTTTCTTATCTTTTATTTTACGGAGATGGGGGAGCCGCAAGGCATGCCCATCAACCGTTTTTTACAAGCACTTATGCCGCGGACAATCTTACACACCGCAGCTTCACACTTGTTGCAATTATATCACACTTTTTCGAAATAATCAATTGCCTAAGACATTTGTGTGAAGCCGATTTAGTATACAATTTTCGAGGGTATGTATAGTGAAGTGTCAAAAAACAGACACAATGAGGCAAAAAGTCTGACCAAAAAATCAAGACTTGCCGCGGGTCAATCTGCGCTCGACGATAAAGAACACGGGGAGGCTTACAATGAACGGGAAGAAATAGGTCGCGATCCTGTAAAGGAGCATCGCGCCCGAGGCTTCCACACTGCCGGCGACGGCGGAATAGAAAAAGACGAACGAAAACTCAAGCGGCCCAAGACCGTTGACGTTCGGGAGAACGCCGGAGATGAGCAGCATCATTGCAGAGAGAATGAGCGAATGGAGAATGCCGGGTGCCTGAAGTCCCATGCAGCGCAGCGACACCGAGGGGATCATGTACAGCAGGGTAAGCTTGAGGAAGTTCAGAAGCATGACCTTTGCCGAGACTGCCTTCATGCCTTTAAGGTGCGCGGCTTCCGCGTACATCAGGTCAATCTGGCGCAGCCACTTTTCGCGGCGCTCCGGCCATTTGCCTTTCTTCGGGAAAAGCCCGAGGAGCTTCACGGCGAGAACGTGCACGGGTTTCCACGTGCACAGCAGGATGAGCGCTGCGATTATCAGCAGAAAGATAACGATGCCGGGCAGAACGTATTTGATTGACTCCGGCAGCACCTCGCGCAGCCAGCCGAAGCCGGGGATGAGCATGACGAGCGCATAGATGAGTATCGCGGATTTATGGTAGACAAACTTCAGGATGAGCAGACCGACGCTGCGCCCGGCGTCAAGCCCGCAGCGCTCGAGGTAAACGCTCTGCATCGGTATCGTGATCGCACCGCTGCTTGCGGTCAGGCCGAAGGCACCGAGAAAGGTCAGCTCAAAGCCCTGACGGAAGCTCAGCTCCGGCAGACGGCTGCGCAGCAGCTCCATGCACATTGCGGAATCTATAAGCTGATAGCCCAGCCCCATCGCAAGCAGCAGACACACATCGGGGAAGGAGACCTCCGACAGGGCGGAAATAATCTCCGGGAGATTATCCCGGAACACGATATACAGAAGCAGGAGAATGAGCGTCAGCGCGACAAGCCCGCTGACAAGGGAACGCTTTTTGGATTTTTCCATTTTAAAATTAAACGGCTTTCTTTTTACAGGCAGCGCCGCATAATGCGGCATTGGCATTAATGTGCGCGGTGCGATGCAAGCACTGCGGCCTCAGCCCAAAGAGTGCAGGCGCGGTGCATATCAGGCTCTTCGTCCTGCTTCATCCCGCGGGTGAACCAGTCGCTCAGAAGCCCGGAGCAGTTGAAGCGGCACATATAGGTCATAAAGGCACGGGTATCGGAGTCAAGCTCAAGCCCGTCAGCGTAGCGCTCGATAAAGCGGTCAGCCCAGTATTCGCAGGCGTGGCTCAGGCACTGGTCGAAGACATCCCGCGGGGCGGAGGAATAGACATGCAGCACGGCACGGCGGTTTTCGGAGAGCATATCCAGAGCCTTATGCATGCAGCAATCAGGCTCGTCGTCACTGTAATATTCTTTCAGTATCGAATCAATCTTGCTGCGGACAATCTCGTCGAGCAGGGCGGGCATATCCTTGAAGTGATAATAGAATGTGTTGCGGTTTATATCGCAGTCGCGGACGATGTCAAGCACGGATACGTCACGGTATGCGCGCTGGTTGAGGAGCTTCACGGCGGACGCCATGATCAGTTCTTTTTTACCGGAGATAGGTCATTCCCCCACATAATAATTTTTGTATAACTTATCTCAAGTCCGTATAAACTGTTTTTCAATCTAAGCTCAACATTTATTGACGTTTGCCCAAAAACACCGGCTGATTTAATAGCCGATGATGCTGTCAAAGCCGTAGTAGAGCGCCATATAGACATTTGCCCAGTCGGACGGGTCCTCGGTGCTGAGGTAATCAAGGCCTTCGATGGCGCTGTATTTCGTCTTCGCGTACGGGCGGGGGAGCTGGACGTTTTTCTCACCGGAGGCGATACACTCTTCGATGAGCTGCTCATTATAGGAAAGGGCAATATGGGTGCTGCGGATATCGCTGACGCCCACATAGCCGAAATACATGAGAGCGGCGATACTCACGGCGCACAGCGCGGCGAGGAGGGATTTATATCTGCCGTTAAACAGCGGGGGGAAGAGCACAGCCGCGGCGCACAGAAGCAGGAGAAGCCCAATGTAGGTGCTGCGCCCTGTGCAGTACATCGCGAAGGTCAGCACAAAGTGCCCGGCGAGCGAGCCGAGCAGCAGAATAAGCGAGGCGATGCGCAGCCGGAGCTCGACTTTGTTTTTCACGGCGAGATAAAACAGCAGCGCCCAGGCGAGCAGCAGCGGCCAGAAGCGCAGATAATACGAACCCGTCTCGACAAAGTTTGAGAGCAGGACAGAAAGGGAGAACTCCGCCGATTTATTCACGCTCTCCGCCGGGGCGAGCATCATGTACATGAACCCGGCAAAGGCCGCGACCAGCGACAGGTACATCCACGGTGAAATGCGCTTCTTAAAATAAAAGCGGCACACGGCGATGACGAGCATCACCATGAATATCACGGCGACGGAGGAATTTTCCGAGTACGCGCCGACAAGAACGGAGAAGATGACGAACAGCACGCGCATGGGCTTAGACGGCTCACGGTCATGCAGGAGCTTATTAAGATACGGCAGCATGAACACAAGGCACAGCACCGCGCACCAGAGGTAGTTAACAGCACCGGTGAGCCAGAGAAAGACCTGACCGAACTCCGGCTGGAGCACCCAGACGCAGCCGAAGACTGCGAGCAGGGCGAGGGCATTGTGTTCTCCGCCCTGACGCGCGATGGAGTATATGAGCCATATCAGGGCGAGAAAGGCGAGAGAATTAACAAGCTTAAAGACGATTGGAGGCAGGAGCAGAAAGAGCTGCACCAGAAAATGCGCAGCGACACGGCCGTTCATTATGTGCCGGTGCGCGGCCATGGAGGGGAAAATATCCGCGACGCTCTCTATGCGGCTCTCATCGGCGTAGCTGAAAAAGTAGCGGTAATCATCCGCGATGAGATCCGTCCACAGGTTGCACACGAGCATTATAAGAAAAATGCCGAGGCAGACCGCGGCAACGGTGACGCGGGAGCGGTTGACTCTATCAAAAATTCCGGATTTGTTCATAGACGGCTCCAATGAAAATTTACATAATCAAGTTTACATAATTATTTACCGAACACCCATAGATGCGTTACACCGAAGGCTTCGCGGATGAAGCAGTTGAGGGTATATATCGGGTAGCCCATGCTTCCGGCAACACCGGCGGCCTGTGCGCCGAGGAGCTTTGCCATGCATTTGGCGCGGTAGAGATGATAGCAGCTGGAGACGATGGCGATATTGCCGTCGGGGGTGTCGCCGCGGCGCTCTATGATGGCGAAGGCGTTCTGAAGATTCTCCATCGTGGTGGTGGAGCGATCCTCTTTAATGAGCCGAGCGGGATCGATGCCCTGTTCGGTGAGCCAGTTATACATGCAGTCGGCCTCGGCCATGTTTTCGCCGTTGCCCTGACCGCCGCAGAGGATGGCGATGCTGTCGGGGTTCGCGTCCAGATATTTCATCGCGCCCTCCATGCGGTGGATAAGCGCGAGGGACGGCCTGTCATCCAGAACGGCGGCGCCGAGGACGACGATATATTTCTTTTCACCGGCGTTGCTGTCCGTGCGCGCGCTGCCGATGATAAGGCCCTCGACGGCGAAGAAATACATGAGGCCTACGGTCGTGACGATCACGGCGGCTTTCCACAGCGCATCGGGCGCGAAGCGGCAGAGCGTGACGAGCACAGCCGCGTAGATAAGCGAGAAGGATATATACCCGTAGCCGCGCATGGCGAACTTGAAGAACAGCGCAAGGATGAGCAGAATGATATCGGCGAGCAGCCAGTGCGGCATCTGTTTAAGAAAGCTCATGCGTTCAGCTCCTCCCAGCGTTCGTACAGCGTGAGGAGCTCCTCGTCGAGCGCGTCCTTCTGCTGCTGAATGTCCATAAGCTTCTGGTAGTCGGAGGAAAACTCCTCGGCCTGACGGTCGAGCTCTGCCGACTGCGCTTCGAGCTTGGCAATCTCTTTTTCGAGCTTGGCGATGGACTTCTCGTTGTTCTTCGGACGAGGCGGGCGGGACTTCTTTTCTTTCTCGAGAGCCTTTTCCTGCTCACGTTCGCGCTGACGGTCGTTCTGCGCGAACACGGCCTGACGGTCACGCCAGTCGCAGTAGTCCCGGTAGCTGCCGCGGAAGTCGGTTATCTTACCGTCGGCCAGCGCCCAGACGCGCGTGGCGAACTTCTCTATAAAATAGCGGTCGTGCGAGACGAAGAGCAGGGTCTGCTCATAGTCGGAGAGCGCGTCCTCCATCCATTCGCGGCTGGCGATGTCGAGATGGTTCGTCGGCTCGTCAAGGATAAGAAAGTTTATATCGCTGCCCATGAGCATGCACAGGCGCAGGCGGCTCTTTTCGCCGCCGGAGAGCGCACCGACCGGGGTCAGCACGTCTTCGCCGCGAAAGCCGAAGGCCGCGAGACGGTCGCGCGCCTGCTGCGGCAGACAGCGGCAGTCATAGAGCATCGTGTCAAGGGCGCTGCGGCTTTCGTCGGTGAAGCTGACGAGCTGCGGCAGATATGCCGTGCGTATGGCGGGACCGAGATAGAGGTAGCCCGAGTCGGGCTTCTCCTGATTCATAATGAGCTTCACGAGGGGGGATTTGCCGGTGCCGTTATCGCCGATGAGGGCGATGCGCTCGCCGCCGGCGACGGACAGGTCAAGGCCGGAGAAGAGCTTCTTTTCACCGTAGCTCTTGGAGATGCCGTCCATGACGAGAACCTCGTCACCTTCGAAGCTGCGCTCTTTGAACTTGACGGTGAGCTTTTTCTGCTCGGTCGGGCGTTCGGTATGGCTGAGCTTATCGATGCGCTTTTCCATGGAGAAGGCGCGCTTATGGAGCTTATCATTGCCCATGAACGCCCAGAGGTGCATCTGCGCCGCGGCGCGCTCAAGCTGCTCTATTTTTGCCTGATCCTTCTCGTACTTCTTCAGCTTCTCTTCAAAGCGGCGCTGGCGCTCCTCAACGTAAAAGCTGTAATTGCCGGAGTAAAACTCAGCCTTGCCGTCGACAATCTCGATGGAGCGCTCGACGACGCGGTCAAGGAAATACCGGTCATGGCTGATGGCGAGCACTGTGCCCTTGAAGCGGAGAAGATAGTCCTCCAGCCATTCGGTCGCGTGCAGGTCGAGGTGGTTTGTAGGTTCGTCCAGCAGGAGAATATCGGTGTCCTCAAGGATAAGACGCGCGAGGTTCACGCGGGTCTTTTCTCCGCCGGAGAGAGAATCGAAGGGCTGGGCGAGCATCGTGGGGGGAATATCCAGTCCGTTTGCGACGCGGCTGCGCTCGACGTCCATCTCATACCCGCCGAGGCGGGCATAGTCGGCCTGAAGCTTATCGTACTGCTTCAGCAGCTCCGGGGACTGGTCGTGCTCCATGCGCTCTTCAAGCTCGTTCATGCGCGCGGCGACAGCATAGATATGCCGGTGCGCGTCGCGCAGCACCTGCTCGACCGTCCAGCCGTCGGGGTAGACGGGTATCTGCGAGATGAGGCCGAGGCGCTTCGACGGAGCTATCGCGACTTCGCCTTCGTCGTAGCCTATTTCACCGACGAGGATGCGGAAGAGCGTGGTCTTGCCGCAGCCGTTGTGGCCGAGAATGCCGACGCGCTCACCGCTGTTGACGGTGAAGGACAGGCCGTCCAATATGTTTTTGCCAAGCTCAAAGGATTTGACCAGCGAGCTTACGGATATATCTATCATTTCTGTGTTCCCTGTATATGTATTGAATTGAATTACTCTATATTTTCGACTGCCCACTGCAGGAAGCCGTTGGTGATTGAACCGGCGACGGTGATGCCGTAGCCGCCGCGCTCGACGAGCGTCACAAAGGCGTAGGGGTGCTCGTCATCGTCGAGGAAGCCGACGAACCACGAGTGCGAATCACCGTCGCCGAGCTCGGCGGTGCCGGTCTTGGCACAGAGCTTCAGACCGGGGAAGTTCACGTCGCCGTCGTAGTGGTCGACGACGTTGTAGTTCATCATCTGCGTGAGCTGCGCTGCCGTGGCGGGCTCAACGAGCGCGGTGGTTGTCGACTCTTCGCCGGAGATCATATGCGGCTCGATGAGCGTGCCGCCGTTTGCGATGGCGCAGACATAGCGCAGCATCGCATAGGGGCAGACGGTGTCGGTCGACTGACCGATGCCCGACCAGCCAAGCTCGGGGTCACCGACGAAATCGAGCGGGTAGGTACCCGAGACGCAGTTGATGCCGTCAAGCTCATGGGATGAGAGGAAGCCGTAATTCGTGACATAGTCGATCATGGTATCCTGACCAAGCATCACGGCAATCTGCGCGAAGGCGATGTTGCAGGAGTTGGAGAGCGCCTGCTCAAAGGTCTGAGTATAGTGCGCGGCCTTGCAGGTGATGGGCACGCCGGCTATTTCGTATTCGCCCTCACAGTAGAAGGTGCGCTCGTTTATATCCGGGATGTTCTCAATCGCAGCGGCTGCGGTGACGAGCTTGAAGGTCGAGCCGGGAGTGAACGCGGCGGAGAGGCAGCGGTTAAGGTATGCTCCGTCCGGGACTTCGCTTTCAGTGTCCAGCGGGTCGACAGTCGGAGTGGAGACCATACCGAGCAGCTCGCCGGTTTTATAGTTGCAGACGAGAACGGCGGCGTTATGCTCCGTATCGAGAAGCTCATATATTTTATTGTTGAGCCTTGCGTCAATCGTGAGGGTGAGAGTGCTGTCCTCGGTGCGCGTTGTGCCGGTGAGGAGGCTGAAGTCATTCACATCGCTGCGGTAGCGCGAGAGAATGCCGGTACCGGTGCGACCCCAGTAGTCGCCGGTGACGTGGTAGTTTGACATTCGCGTCTCGGCGTCGGGGGAGAAGAACTCGTCCGCTCCGCCGAAGGAGGCGAGGACTATGCCGCTGCGGTCGAGCAGCATGCCGGTGGAACCGGAGTTCGAGCGGGAGAAATACAGCGCCCAGTCCTGACCGTGATCAATGTAATTGAGGACATACACGACCATGCCGAAGATAACGCCTGCCGCGATAAGCAGCACACAGAAGGAACGGTTGGTTATTTTTCGCACGGCTGCCACACCTCCCAGTTTGCAGGATCGTCATCCGGAGCAAAGCCGCTGTCAAGCGCGCCGGAGGAGCCGGGGGTATTGCTTTCATCGTCATCTTCGTCGTCATCCTTGCCGCGCCCCGGACGGACGGCAAAGCTTGCGTTGCGCCGGGTGTCTGAGCTCTTGATAAAAGCCATGAGCATCCAGCAGGAGATAAGCGAGGTGCCGCCGCGGGAGACGAACGGGAAAGTGACTCCGGTAAAGGGCAGCAGGTCGAGCGAGCCGAAGACATTGAGCGCAAGCTGCACAAGCAGCATACTCATGGCAGCGCAGGAGGCGATGGAATAATACGCCGAGCGCCCGCGACGCGCGCTGCGCACGGCGAAGAAAGCCAGCACCAGAACTGCGAGCACCATTATAAGCCCGATGATGAGCCCCTGCTCCTCACAGATGACGGCAAAGACCATATCGGTATTCGCGGCAAAAATGTCCTTGAGCCAGCCGCCGCCCGCGCCCTTGCCGTAAAGACCGCCGGAGGCGGCGGCTGACATGGCGCGCGTCTGCTGGAAGCCTTTGTCGTATATATCCTCCCATGCGTGTCCCCAGGTGGCGAAGCGCTGAGCGATATAGGGCTTGACGCTGACGGCGAGAAAGCCCGCAAGCCCCGCGCCGGTCACGGCGAGGAGCACCGTTGCGATGGAGCCTGAGCGCAGGTAGGAGATAACAAGGAAGGTCGCAAAGAAGATGAGCGCCGTGCCGAAGTCCCCGATGAGGGCGAGGGAAATGACGCAGAAGGCGGAGAAGCCGATGAAAGTATAGAGGTTATTTTTGCGGTAGAGCCTGTCGAGCGTGGAGGCGCCGACATAGATATAGCCGACCTTGACAAGCTCGGACGGCTGAAACGAGAAGCCGCCGAACTCGAGCCAGTTGCGCGCGCCGAAAACCGCATCGCTTGCGACGATGTTGACGGCCATCAGCAATACCGCCAGTACCGCAATCGGGATGCGCGCGCCGGCCGTGCGGCCAAGCTTGCGCAGCCACCAGCCCATGAGCAGGAACAGCAGCACAGCCGCAATTGTGAGGACAACCTGCTTGCCCATATCGTCAGGCGTTGACGAAGCGGCGACGGACATGCCGAGAGTGGTGAGATAAAAGGCGAGAGTCTCTACCTCAAAGCCGGAGCGGTTCATGATGCGCATGGCGTAATAGCAGCACCACTGCAGGGCAACGAGCACTAAGAAAGACAGAGCAATGGCAGGCAGATGCTCATCGGAGGCGGTGACGCAGTGCTGAAGCAGCAGCGCAAGCTGGAACAGAGTAAGCTCAAAGAGCGTGACGGCGGGGGAGACACCCTGCCCCGCGGCGGTGCGGACGGATTCGGAGCTTTCTTTGTCGCCGTGACTCAGCTCATGAAAGCGCAGGGACTCACCGGCAATATTGATAAGGTCACCGTGCTGCACGGGCAGACCGCGTCCGCCGGCCTTGACGCCGTTGACCCAGACGCCGCCCTTTGAAAAGATATCATAGATGCGCCACAGCCCCTTGTCGTTGCGAGTGAGCACGGCATGGGTGCGGCTGACGTTCGGATAGAGAAGACGGACGTCACACGAGAGCGTGCGGCCGATGACGTTTTCCCAATGCGTCAGGGTATAGGTCTGCGATTCATGCCATAAATAGCCCCAGACCTCGGGCTCGTAGCGGTCGGAGAGCATGGAGCGGATGCAGCGGACGATGATGGCGAGCGAGAGGATGATAAGCGCGTACTTGCTTGCGGCAAGGGTGTATTCAGTCAGGGCGTCCACCGTATCACTCCTTTCAAACGGACATACCAATCCAATAATACCACAGTATACCACAATCGACTGCCGGTTGACAACTGCCGCTGTGTAATCTAAAATACGCATATGGACAGAAAAACGAAAAAGTGGATAATCATTCTGGCAGCCGTGGTGATAGTGGGGCTGGTGTTATACTGCATTGTGAAGAACACGGGCGGCGGTACTATCGCTGTGATCTCGATAGACGGAGAGGAGTATGAACGAATCGATCTGTCGAAGGTCACGGAGAGCTATGATATCGAGCTGAGCACGCAGTACGGGCACAACACGATCCACGTCGAACCGGGGGCTATATCGGTCACGGCGGCGGACTGCCCTGACCTCGTCTGCGTAAACCAGGGACGGATAAGCCAGGGCGGGATTCCGATAGCCTGTGTGCCGCACAGACTCGTGATACAGATAGAGGGAGGCCAGCTCGATGGCTAAGACGAAGAAGCTCTGCTTCATGGCAGTGCTGACGGCGATAGCGCTGACGATATTCATGATAGAAAACCAGCTGCCGTCGCCGGTGCCGATACCGGGAATAAAGCTTGGCCTTGCAAACATTATAACTCTCACGGCGATGGCGATACTCGGCAGGAAAGAGGCCGGGGCTATACTCGCGGCGAGGATAATAATGGGCGCAATGTTCGCGGGCAGTCCCTCGACGTTCATATACAGCGCCGCCGGCGGAATACTGGCGTATATCGTGATGTGCGTGTCGATAGGACTGTTTAAGGAAAACCAGCTCTGGATAGTCAGCGCACTTGCGGCCATTGCACATAACGCCGGACAGCTCGGCGCCTGTGTGCTTATAGTAAAGACGCCGGGCATTTTTGCCTACGCACCGATACTTGCGGCGTCCGGAGTTATAACGGGCGTATTTACAGGCTTTGCGGCGATATATCTTATCCGCGCAATCAAAAAGCTCAAGCTATGAATTTTATTAGTTTGACTATTTGCGCAAAACGGGTATAATAAGCATATATAATTTAATTTTTTAAAAATTGGAAAGGCAGATTATTGATATGAGCGAATGCACACACGATTGCTCCACCTGCGGCGAGGCCTGTGCTTCCCGCGAGCCGGAGAGCTTTCTCAAACCGCTTCACGAGGGTGCAAGCGTAAAGAAAGTCATTGCCGTCGTCAGCGGCAAAGGCGGCGTCGGCAAGTCCCTTGTCACGAGCCTGATGGCCTCCGAGATGCAGCGCCGCGGCTACAACTGCGCGGTGCTCGATGCGGACATCACAGGCCCTTCGATACCGAAGTCCTTCGGCATCCACCAGCACGCGACCGGCACCGAGGAGTATCTTATCCCCGTTACAACACTCTCCGGAATACAGGTCATGTCCATTAACCTCATCCTTCAGGACGAGACGGAGCCTGTCGTGTGGCGCGGCCCGGTCATTGCGGGCGCGGTCACGCAGTTCTGGACGGACGTGATGTGGACGGACGTGGACTATATGTTCGTCGACATGCCTCCCGGAACGGGCGACGTGCCGCTGACGGTGTTCCAGTCCCTGCCGATAAACGGTATAGTCATCGTCACGACGCCGCAGGATCTCGTCGGGATGATCGTTGCGAAGGCTGTTAACATGGCGGAAATGATGAAGGTGCCGGTGCTCGGCATCGTCGAGAACATGAGCTACTACAAGTGCCCGGACTGCGGCAGTGAGCATTCTATCTTCGGCGAGAGCAAGGTCGAGGCACTGGCAAAGCAGTATAACATCCCGCACTTTGCAAAGCTGCCGATAGACCCCGTTATCACCACAATGGTGGACGCGGGCGAAGTAGAATCCGTGAGCGGGGAGCACATCGCACCGCTGATGGACAGCATCGAAAAGGAGATATGACATGCGTATAGCAGTTGCATATAAAGACGGAGAAATTTTCGGGCATTTCGGCCACTGCGAAATGTTCGCAATATACGACTACGAAGATTCGGACGTGAACAAGTGCACTAAGCGCCTTGTCGAAGCGGCGGGACGCGAGGGACACAAAGCCATGAGCGACCTGATGCGCGAGGAGAAAATCGACGCGGTCATCGTCGGGAACATGGGCGGCGAGGCAAAGGCACTCCTGCTCAGCTACGGCATCATCCCGATAGTCGGCTACTGCGGCAGCGCGGACGATGCGGCTGACCTGCTCATTACCGGAAGACTTCCGATAGTTGACCCGGGTGCCGGCATGTCGGCAGGCGGATGCTCCGGAAGCTGCGGCGGATGCAGCGGCTGCGGGAACGGCGACGATGGCTGCTCCTGCGGAGACGACGGCGGAAGCTGCGGCTGTGGCTGCCACTGAACGGAATAAAAATCATAACGCCCGCTGCGGTAACGCAGCGGGCGTTAGCTTATCAAAGAACTCTGCGAGGCTTATTGCTCCGGGGGCGTGAACAGTTCAAGCTCTTCCTCGGTCAGAATCGGGCTGCAGCCGCCAGTGCGGAAGTAGCAGCCGCCTCTTCTCCGGCACGCTTCGTGAAACTCATCGGCGATGCTGACAAATTCCTCCGGCAGATATCTGCGTGCGCGCTCTTTAATCTCACGCAGGGCAGGGCTCATGTGATCATCGCAGCCCCGGCTGTGATCCTGCGCGGTATAGTATGTCCATGCGATGGAACCGGTGATGGCGCCGGTCGTGTCACAGTCGCCGCCGATGGAGATGACGTTGCGTATTGCGTCTTCAAAGCTTTCCGATTCGAGGAAGGCTTCAATAGCCTGCGGCACCGATTTCTGACAGGAGCTTTCAAAGCGATAGTCCGCACGAATGGAATCCAGTGTGAAATCCAGATCATAATAATGCTCGGTGATAAACTGCCGTATCCCCGCTTTCGAACTGCCGGTCTTTGCCAGAAAGATTGCGGAAGCAACGGCTTCCGCACCGCGGATGCCCTCGGGGTGGTTGTGCGTGACACAGGCGCTTGCGCGCGCCAATGCCTGCGCTTCCGACAGCTCCACCGCAATCAGACCGCAGGGCGACACGCGCATGGCGGAGCCGTTTCCGTAGCTGCCGTACGGCATCGGGTTAGCGGATGAAAGCCAGCATGCAAAGCGGCTGCCGTAAGCGCCTTTGGGGTTTGGGTAGCGCCGTCCGAAATCCTGCATTGTCCGCACCAGACAGTTCAGAAAGCCCTCTTTGGATTTTCCGTCTGCGGCACGGGTAAGGAGAATAGCCTTTGCGACGGCGACGGTCATGATTGTGTCATCGGTGTAATCACAGCCGTCAGAAAACAGGGGAAAATCTTTTGTTTTTATGTTGTTGAATTCGTATTTCGAGCCGACGATGTCTCCGATAAATGCGCCGTACATATTATGTGCTCCTCCTTGAGACGGGATCTCCGGACGAATCAGCAGAAACCGAAAAATTCTGTCACCTTTTGGGTTGCCGCTTCCATACAGGCGGGATCCTGAAATCTGTGATCTCTCTTGTTTTAATTATTCGATGCTTATCATTTCGATTATGGCTGCGGTGGTTTGCGCCCACTGTTCTTCGGCGGATATGAAAGCGGTGCCGTCGCCTTCCTGCTCTCCGTAGCAGCCAAATTGAGCGTGGTTGCCGCCTTCAATTACCGTTTCCGTGGCGTCTGCGGGCATAAGGCTTCTGCCGGCTTCGACTTTATCCATGCTTAAAACCTTGTCTTCCGAGCCGTATATCGTCAGCACACGCATGTCGCATGCTGCAAGACTTTTGGTCGGGTAGGCTGCCAGCAGTATCAAGCCGTCTAAGTCTGCGATATCGGCATTTTTTGCAGCGTAAAGCGCGGCAATGGCTCCGCCCAGTGAATGACCGCCCAGATACATATGCGCATAGCTGTACTCGCTTAATATGTCGTCTGCTTTATCCATGCCGAATATAGCCAGATTGCATGGCATGCTTATTATGAAAACATCCATGCCGTTTTCGGCGAGCTCATACATGAGAGGAATGTACGCCGTGTATTCGACCTTGGCTCCGGGGTAGAAGATAAGGGCGTTTTCGCTTCCCGGCCCGTCCAGATACAAGCCGCTGTCAATGTAATTTACGGATACGTTCCCGGCTTTCTCAAAGTATTCGTTAACTTCTTCTGATGCTCTGTAATAATCGTTTACGTATATAAAGCAGCTGCCGACGCAAAGAATAAGTACCGCGAAAACGATGATTAATGCAATTCTTCTCTTTGAGTGTTTTTTCTCAGTGCGCATTTTATCTCCTTATCGAACCTCTACCGTTCCGTCGTAATTAAGTGTAAAGGTTAATGTTCCCTGCTCTGAACCGTATACGCCTACGGTTATATTATCATCGCCCTGGACGATTGTAAAATTTTCGGCGCGGGCATTGGCTCCGTCATCTGATATGGAAAAGGAGTATTTAATAATTCTTTTGCCGCCCTCCAGCAAATCAAAGCGGCAGTGCGTGTCGCCGAAAGGCCAATCCGGTTCGCCTATCATGTAGATGATAAGCTCATGTACGCCGTCGGCTGAAGTGTAATCTAAAATCTCGGTTTTCGCAAAGTTTGTATGCCAGCGAAATGCGGCTAACGGAATCAGGATAATTCCGGCAAAAATCGCCGCCGCGATGATAATGTATTTGTTTGGCTTTTTACCGTTCATGACAGGC
>CAZFCH010000026.1:0-15279 GCA_964517445.1 uncultured Oscillospiraceae bacterium
TGCTGCCCTGCGCGATAGACGACCGAGAAGAGCTTGAGCGCCTCTTGAGCGAGGTCTCCGGACGCAGAATGTATATAGACACACCGCAGCGCGGGGAGCGTATGCGGCTTATAGAGAGCGCGGCGCTCAATGCGCGCGAGGAGATACAGCGGCGCACAACCGCCGAGCAGCGCAGGTCAAAGACTCTGGAATGGCTCCAGAAGGCACTTGACCTGCAGGACTTTCCGAAGCGCATAGAGGCTTTTGACATATCGAACCTCGGCGCGACAGGGATTGTCGCGGCAATGACGGTGCATGTAAACGGAAAGCCGCTCAAGCGAGACTACAGAAAATTCCGCATACGCGGACTTGATGCTCCGGATGATTACGCAAGCATGTACCAGGCAGTGTACAGGCGCTTCAGCCACTACAAGGAAGGGGACGAGAAGTTCTCGACCCTGCCGGATCTGCTGCTTATCGATGGCGGCGACAAGCACGCCGCAACGGCGGAGCGCGCGCTGCACGACCTCGGCATTTCTGTGCCAGTGTTCGGCATGGTCAAGGACGACCGCCACCGCACAAGGGCACTGATAGATTCCACCGGTCACGAGACGGGCATAAAGACCAATCAGGCGGTGTTCGCGCTCGTCGGCTCGATACAGGAGGAGACGCACCGTTTCGCAATAGAATACCAGCGCTCGCTGAGAAACGAAAGCTATGCCTCAAAGCTTGACGCAATACCGGGCGTAGGCGAGAAACGGAGGACAGATCTGCTGAAATACTTCAAGTCCGTCAAAGCGATACGTGAGGCGAGCGAAGAACAACTGGCACTTGTCGTGCCGCGGAACACCGCCGCGGCGATATACGCATACTTCCGCAGTGAAGAGAGCGAGGAGAAGGAACAATGAGAGTAATAACAGGTACGGCGCGCGGGCGCAGGCTTAAAACGCCGGAAAATTATGACATCCGCCCGACGACTGACAACGTGAAGGAATCGGTTTTCAACATCATCCAGTTCGACATCGAAGGCAGGCGCGTGCTCGACCTGTTTGCCGGTACCGGTCAGCTTGGTATTGAGTGCCTCAGCCGCGGTGCGGCAGATGCTGTATTCATAGACGAAAACACGGCAGCGGTGAAGATAGTAAAGGAGAACCTCAAGACCTGCGGCTTTACGGCGGCGGTGCTGCAGCAGGACGCACTGAGCTATCTGCGGCACTGCGGAAAATTCGACCTCGTTTTTGTCGACCCGCCTTATGATTCGGGACTGTATGAATCCGTGCTGGAAACCATCAATTCGGTTGACATATTGTCGGATGGTGGTATAATATTATGCGAGTCGCGCAGGGAGAAGTCGCTTCCGGATATGCGTGCACCATACAGAAAAAAGAAAGAATATAACTACGGCAGGGTAAAGCTTACCGTGTATATAAAGGACAGCCTTTGATGACTACTGCAATTTGCCCGGGCAGCTTTGACCCGATTACTCTCGGCCATGTTGATATAATCCGCCGCGCGGCGGAGATATTCGACGAGGTCGTTGTCTGCGTGATGCACAACGCGTCGAAGAAATCACCCATGTTCACGCTCGAAGAGAAGCTCAGTATGGCGCGCCGCGCCGTTGAGGGGTATCCGAACGTGCGGGTGGACAGTTATTCCGGGCTGCTTACAGAGTATGTGCGCCGCTATGAGAAGCCCGTGGTAGTCAAGGGGCTGCGCGCCGCCTCGGACTTTGACTATGAATTTCAGATGAACATGATAAACAAACGGCTGAACCCTACGGTCGAGACAATGTTCCTCACGGCGAGTGAGCGGTATACGTTCCTGAGCTCATCGATAGTGCGGGAAGTAGCCCAGTACGGCGCAGAACTCAAGGGTCTTGTGCCGGATGCAATCATTCCCGATATAGAAGAAAAAGCCAAACAATGGAGGTAGTCCTCGCATGGCCAACAATAACGATGTTATAGAGCTGCTTGATATCCTGTACGGCATGGTGACCGAAGCCTGGGGGGTTCCCCTCGGCAACGACAAGTGCATCATCGAGCGTGAGAAAGCCATAGACATTATAAGCGAAATAAAGGCAAACCTGCCGTCCTCCATCGCAGAGGCGCAGAGGCTCGTCTCGGCAAGGGACGAGTTCATCGGCAATGCCAAGCGCGAGGCCGAGGCGCTGCGCAAGAGCGCAGAGGAGCAGGCGCGCGCCATGATAGAGGAGCAGGAGGTCATACGCACGGCGAGAGCCAAGAGCGCAGAGATGATTTCAGCTGCCGAAGCAAAATCAAACCAGCTGCGCCGCGTCGCGAGCGAGTATGTGGACAACATCATGCGCCAGACCGAGGAGAGCATGAACGCTGCACTTGCAACGATACAGAACGCACACAATTCCTTCCGCGCTGTTGGCGGCGGACAGCCGCAGGCGGCCGCCCCCAGCACACCGAAGCTCAACGGAGTTGAGACGATACAGCGCGGCGAGGAGGAATAATTTCCGCTGTCGGCACAATATACATAACAGTCAGCCCACCCAAAACACAAGACTTTGGGTGGGTACTTTTTTCACCGATTTTGAGTGGAAAAGTGTCAAAAACTTACAAAAAGTTTCACTTGCTTTTTCACTTATGTCACCATATAATATATATCAAAGTGGCAGAAAGTGGGGCAAAATGGTGAAAAGTCCCACATCGGGGGAGGACATTTTGATGACTGGGGAGTACCAGCATTCTCTTGACAGCAAGGGAAGGCTGTTCATGCCTGCAAAGCTTCGAGAGGAGCTGGGCACGGCGTTTTATATAACGATATCGATGGATCGCTGCCTGTGCGCGTACAGCAGCGAAAGCTGGGACGCGCTCTCAGAGCGGGTGAATGCGATGCCGTATGTGAAGCAGCGGAAAATGCGCCCGCTGTTCGCACATGCTTCGCGCTGCGAGCTGGACAGTCAGGGCCGTGTGCTTGTGCCGCAGAACCTGCGCGACTACGCGAATCTTACAAAGAGCGTGACCGTTGTCGGCTGCAACAACCATGCCGAGCTTTGGGACAGCGACGCATGGCAGGCTGTCTTCGAGCAGGAGACGACACCGGAGAATATCGCTGCAGTTATGGAGGAGCTTGAATTTTGACACAGGGATCCGAAGCACCGGAAGCAAAGCATTTTTCCGTGATGCTCAATGAATGCATTGAGAACCTGAACATAAAGCCCGACGGTGTGTATCTTGACGGTACACTCGGTATGGGCGGACACTCATATCAGATCGCCTCCCGGCTTGACTCGGGGCGTCTTATCTGCATTGACAGAGATGAGACGGCTATAGAGCGTGCCGGAAGGCGTCTTGCGCCCTTTAAGGATAAGGTAACGCTTGTTCACGGCAATTTTTCGGATGCTGCGACGATACTGGATTCGCTTGGCATAGATGGCGCGGACGGAATGCTGTTCGACCTTGGTGTGTCTTCACCGCAACTGGACGAATCGGAGCGCGGTTTTTCGTACATGAACGACGCGCCGCTCGATATGCGCATGGACAAGGGCGAGAGCCTTACGGCTTACGATGTTGTGAACACTTGGGATGAGCAGCGCCTGCTGCGCATCCTGTGGGACTACGGCGAGGAAAGATATGCGCGCCGCATCGTCGGTGCAATATTGGAAAGGCGCGCGCAGAAGCCGGTGCAGACGACGCTGGAGCTGGTGGACATTATCAAGGGAGCTATGCCTGCCGCTGCACTGCGTGAGAAGCAGCACCCGGCAAAACGCACGTTTCAGGCGATACGCATCGCGGTGAACGACGAGCTCGGCGCGATAGCAAGAATGATGGAGACGGCACCGGACAAGCTCAATGTTGGCGGACGGCTGTGCGTCATAAGCTTCCACTCGCTGGAGGACCGGATAGTCAAGTCCGGGATTGCGGCGAGGGAAAATGGCTGCACCTGCCCGAGAGAAGCACCGGTATGCACCTGCGGCTTTGTGAAGACGCTCAGGAGCGTCACAAGAAAGCCGATACTCCCGAGCGAAGAGGAGCTTGAAGTTAACCCGCGCTCCCGCAGCGCAAAGCTGCGCGTGGCAGAGCGTGTGTGAGAACGTGCGAGTGGCATTACCTGTGTGAATGATGAGCGCGAAGAGCATGCCCGTTGGGGCAGGGGTTGACCACGGTTGTATAATAGAAACGATACACATTGATTAGGATGGTTCGACACTCGGATAATCTTAAAATCAATGACCAGAATATAAGGTTCGCAGTCGGGAGGACGGATAATGAAGCTGAAAGAGCTGATAAAGGATATAGATGTGCTGAGCACAAATGCGGCACCGGACACGGAGATAAGCGGGATCAGCTATGACTCACGCCTTACGCGCCCGGGGGACCTGTTTGTCGCGATAAAGGGGTTTGAAACAGACGGACACCGCTATATTCCCAAGGCGATGGAAAAGGGCGCGGCTGCGGTGCTGTGCGAGGATATCCCAGGTGACGGAACGCCTTATGTGCAGACGGCAGACTGCCGCTGCGGTCTTGCGATGGTGAGCCGCGAATTCTTCGGAAACCCTGCATCCGAGATGAAGATGATAGGCTTTACCGGCACGAGCGGAAAAACCAGCTCAACCTATGTAATGAAGCATCTGCTCGAAACGGAGCTTGGCGCGAAGGTCGGACTCATAGGAACAAACGGCAACATGATAGGCGACGAGTTCCTGCACTCCGAGCATACGACGCCGGAGAGCTACGAGCTGCAGAAACTCTTCCGTGAGATGGCGGATGCGGGCTGCACGCATGTGGTAATGGAAGTGTCGTCCCATTCGCTGACGCTTGAGCGAGTGGCTGGAATCACCTTTGATGTGGCAGTGTTCACGAATCTTTCGCAGGATCACCTCGACCTGCACGGGACGATGGACGAATACGCCGCGGCGAAAAAGAAAATATTCTCGCAGTGCCGCATGGGCTGCGTGAACGCGGATGATGAGCGCGCACCGTTCATGCTTGAGGGCGCGAAGTGCCCGATGCTGACATATTCGGCGGCGGACAGAGATGCAAAGCTCAAGGCTGAGAATGTGCGCCTGACGGGTGAGGGAGTGCATTTCGAGGCGGTATACGGCAAGGAGCGCGTGCAGACGGAGCTTGCGATACCGGGCATGTTCTCGGTATACAACGCCCTCGGCATCATCGCGGCGGGGCTGAGCCTCGGGATAAACCTTGAAAAATGCGCGCACGCTCTGGCAAGTGCCAAGGGCGTCAAGGGCCGCATGGAGCGTGTGCCGACCGATGGGGACTACTCGATAATCATCGACTATTCCCATAAACCCGACGCACTTGAGAAAGCACTCAGGACGCTGCGCCCGATAACACGCGGGAGACTTGTTGTGCTTTTCGGCTGCGGCGGAGACAGAGACCGCGGCAAGCGGCCTATTATGGGCGCAATCGCGGCGGATAACGCGGATTTCGTTATCGTCACGAGCGATAACCCGCGCACTGAGGAGCCGATGGCAATCATTGACGAGATTGTCGAGGGGCTCAAAGACAAGCAGACTCCGTACACGGTCATATGCGACAGAATAGAGGCCATAGGCTGGGCTATTGACAACGCCCGCCCCGGTGATGTAATATTGCTTGCCGGGAAAGGTCACGAGGACTATCAGGTCATCGGCCATGAAAAGCACCACATGGATGAGCGCGAGATTGTTGCGCGGTTCCTTGAGGAGAGAAAAAATTCCTGAAGATAGAAAAACGGGACGCTGAGCGCCCTGAGTATTCTGGAGAATATTATGACGATAAAGCTGATCACTTCTTTCGTGCTGGCGTTCCTGTTTGCGACGGCATTCGGAAAGTATTATATTCCGTGGCTGCGCGCTCAGAAGGCCGGGCAGGAAATAAAAGGACAGGTCGAATGGCATAAAAGCAAGAGCGGCACGCCCACGATGGGCGGCGTGATGTTCATTCTGGCAGTCACGTTAGTATGTCTGACCGTCGGATTTGAGGGAATGCTCCAAGGCAACTTCGTACACATATTTGTGCTGCTGTTTGCACTGGTGTTTGGGCTGATCGGTTTTCTGGACGACTGGGAGAAGCTCAGAAAGAAGCAGAACCTCGGTCTTACGGCGAAGATGAAGTTCCTGCTCCAGCTCATTGCGGCACTCGTGTTTGTGCTGCTGATGCGCAAAATAGGCTATGTCAAGCCAAACCTATATATCCCGTTTTTCAATAAGGTAATACCGATGCCGGAGTGGCTGTACTTCGTGTTTGCGTCCTTCGTCATCGTCGGTACGGTGAACGCCGTGAACATCACCGACGGCATTGACGGACTGGCGACCGGGACATCGATTCCCGTGTGCCTGTTCTTCGTGGCGGTAACAATGCTGTGGGGGCAGAACTATCTTGAGCTCGGCATCTTCGCATCCGGACTTCTCGGCGGACTCATGGGCTTTCTTGTGTATAATTTTAACCCTGCAAAATGCTTCATGGGCGACACCGGATCACTCTTCCTCGGCGGAGCTATCGCAGCGATGGCATTTGCCTACGATATGCCGATGATCCTTATTACGCTCGGTTTTATATTTATCATCGAGACGCTTTCCGACATTATTCAGGTTACGTATTTCAAGCTGACCCACGGCAAGCGTGTGTTCAAAATGGCTCCGTTCCATCATCATCTTGAGATGGGCGGATGGACCGGAAAAAAGTGGAGCGAAAAAGAGCTTTTCGTTCTCTTTACCGGAATATCTCTGGCTATGGCAATCATATCATTCATAGGGGTGTACCAGCGTTTCGCTTGATACTATTATTTCATTAAAATCATTAATTTTAATGAAATCTTTTGAAGCCTGCAAGAGCCGTGCCGAGGCGCGGTTAGGCTTCAAAAGGCGTCTCATACGAAACAAATGTTTTAATCAGTTTTCAGTATAAAATGATTGAATGAACAAGTCGGAGAGGCGGGAAAATGCGTTGTAACGGTGCCCGCCTCGCCGGCTTTTCGATATGTGGATACACTCATCCTGCGCGACTGCGTCGGCGTTGAGAGATATATCGAAAACATAGATATCAATACCTGAAAGGAATTGCAGATATGAAATTCGTCTTTACCTGCGGCGGTACTGCCGGACACATTAACCCTGCGCTCGCGGTCGCCGGCCGGCTGCGCGAGCTGATGCCGGATTCACAGATGCTGTTTATCGGCGCGGAGGGCAAGATGGAGATGGAGCTCGTGCCGCGCGAAGGTTACCGCATAGAGGGACTTAAGATCACGAACATCAGCCGTGAGCACAGCCTGAGCGGTGTTGCGCATAACCTTGATACAATCAAGAATGTCGCAGTATCTCTGCGTGAGGCGAGGAAGATGATACGTGAGTTTGCCCCCGACGCGGTCATCGGAACCGGCGGCTACGTCTGTTACCCTGTGCTGATGGCGGCACATGAGCTGCATATACCGACATTTGTGCATGAGAGTAACGCCGTGCCGGGGCTTACGACGAAGATGCTGGCAGATTACGTTGACCGTGTGCTTGTCGGCTTTGAGGACAGCCGCCGGTACTATAAGCACCCAGACAGGGTAGAGGTCACCGGAACACCGGTGCGCGGCGAATTCGGCTGCGAGACCAAGGAGCAGGCCAGGGCTGAGCTCGGGATTCCGGCGGAGGAAAAGCTCGTGGTCTCCGTGTGGGGCTCTCTCGGCGCAGGCCACATGAACGAGGTCATGACGGAGATGATACCCATGCTCGACGGCAGTCAGGGCTTTCGCCTGCTGCACGCTGCCGGCAGCCGATACTATGCCGATATGGCCGCAAAGCTCGGCGAGACTGCACCCAATATGGCGGAGCACGGAATCGAGCTGCGCGAATATATCTACGATATGCCGCGCGTTATGACGGCAGCTGACCTCGTGATGTGCCGCGCGGGCGCGTCGACAATCTCAGAGCTGTGCTATATGGGGAAACCTGTTATCATTGTCCCGTCTCCGAACGTAACGAACAATCATCAGGAGAAAAATGCGCGCGTGCTTGAGGAAGCGGGCGGTGCAAAGGTGCTGCTCGAAGGGGAGTTTGACGCGCAGTCCCTGCTCACGGATGTGAAGGCGCTGCTTGCGGACGATGAAAAGCTTGGCGCAATGAGCGCAGCGATGACCTCGCTTGCCGCAGCTGACGCGACAGAGCGCATCTGTGACATCATCCTTGACACGATACATAAAGAGTGAAAACTTTCCGACAATAGTATGCTGCACCCCGGCATGAGATGGACGAATATCCTGCGCAAGAATATCCGACGCATTATCTGCAGTTCTACACTTCCTAAAGCTTGCCGGATGTGATATAATATCCATCTAACGCAGCATGCGGCTGCGCGGTTTCCAGCTCACGGCGACGGATCTGCGCACTTGGCGCAGATATCTGCCCTGAGCATTGACGGGTCATGCCTCCTGGCGGGACCGGGAAAGGATACACAATGGCATTTAATATAAAGCCGAAAAGAAACAGAGCGGACACTGAGGAGAACATAAGCCTGCAGAAGATACTCGACAGCTTCAGCGGACCGATGATGTTCTTCCTTGTAATTGTTGCGGTCATTTTTGTGATGAGTGTTTTTTTCAGAGTTTCGGATATACAGGTCGAAGGAAACACACACTATACCGATGAAGAAATTATCAGAGCCATAGACATCGAGGAGGGCGACAATCTGTTCTTCTTTGACAGATTCGCTGCATTGAGCCGCGTCTTTGCGAAACTGCCTTATGTCGAGGAAGTTTCCGTCGAAAGAAAGCTGCCGGACAAGGTTACGATTACAGTGAAGGAAAGTCAGGCGCTGGCTTATATCGTCCTCGGTGATGAGGACTGGACTATCGATCACAGCTGCAAGGTGCTGGGCAAGGCGACGGAGGACGAGCTGTCTGGACTTATTCCGATAATCGGCGTCTCCCCGGGAACGCTGCTCATAGGCGAGCAGCTCCAGACCGATAACGGGGACACCGCTGTTGTCGAGTTTATTGCCGATGTGCTGTATCAGCTTGAGCAGCGCGGCCTCTACACGAAGGTCGGACGCGTGGATTTCTCGGATCAGCAGAACGTCAGCTTCACCTACGGTGATAAGTATACCGTGATCCTCGGGGACAGCAGCGACATCGAGCATAAGTTCGGAATGGTCGTGTCTGTCATGTCTCAACTGCTCGACGGAGATATAGGAATCATCGATGTCAGCGACGGTACAACGGCTCATTTCAGCCCAAACTGAAAACGAGTTACAAAAAAATTACAAAAGTTTTCTATAAAATGAAAAAACCTATTGACTGTTGCAGAAAAATGTAATAAAATACCCACGATGAAACTATATCGATACTTAGCATTTTATGCGACGTAAATACATTGGGAGGCATACGTATGGATTTCAAAGCCGAAGGGCCCGAAAACGTGGTCAATATAAAGGTCATTGGTGTTGGCGGCGCCGGCAACAACGTTGTTAACAGAATGGTCAAGGCGGGGACTCAGGGGGTTGAGTTCATTGCCATCAATACGGATAAGCAGGCTCTGGCGGTCTCCAATGCCGACCAGAAGATTCAGATCGGCGAGAAGATGACTCGCGGTCAGGGCGCAGGCTCCGATCCCGATGTCGGCAAGCGCTCCGCTGAGGAGAGCCGCAACAACATCGCCAAGGCCATTGAGGACGCCGACATGGCGTTTATCACCGCCGGTATGGGCGGCGGCACCGGCACTGGCGCAGCGCCCATCGTCGCCGAAATTGCACGCGATGCAGGTCTGCTCACGGTCGGCGTTGTGACAAAGCCCTTCAAGTTCGAGGGCAAGCGCCGTATGGACCAGGCAAACGCCGGTATCAAGGAGCTACTCGGGTGTGTCGACTCTCTGCTTATCATCCCCAATGACAGACTGAAGTTTGCGACCGACCAGAAGGTCACGCTTGCAAACGCTTTCGAGATTGCAGACGATGTTCTGCTCCAGGCCGTCACCAGCATCTCGAACCTCATAAAGAACACCGGCTTCATTAACCTTGACTTTGCCGATGTTACCTGCATTATGAAGAATGCCGGCTTTGCTCACATGGGCGTCGGCCACGCAGCAGGCAAGGGCAAGGCCGAAGAGGCTGCGCGTATGGCAGTTGCAAGCCCACTCATGGAGACCTCCATCAACGGTGCACACGGCGTGCTGATAAACATCACCGGTTCCGAAGACATGGATCTCGAAGATGTCGAGACCGCTGCAAACCTCGTTCAGGAGGCAGCGCATCCCGAAGCCAACATTATCTTCGGTGCAACCTTCGACGAGACCATGGACGACGAAATCAGAGTCACTGTCATTGCCACCGGCTTTGACGACGGCACCGTTGCCGCCCCTGCCGGTACTGCCGAGAAGAATGCTTCTGCGTTTGCTCCGGTACGTCCTGCAGCTAACAAGGCTCCGTCTCAGGGACTGTTTTCCGGCGCTGCCGAGAAGGCTCCTGCCGCTGCTGCACCGGCTGCTCCCGCAACAGAGGAGAAGCCCGCTGCACAGGAAGAGGATCCGTTTGACAGCATCTTCAAGATCTTCAATACAAAATAAGTCCGTATAAACGGACACGGGACGGCGTAAAGAATATTTACATTTGCTCCGAAATACTGTATAATAATAGGCCGTGTCGAAACGCGTATAGGCATTCCGACACGGCCTATTGAATTTTGCAGTGAGGGTGAAGTCTGCTTGCTGAAAAATATGGTGCGGTTTGTTCGCACGTTTATTGATATATTTAACGGGAACAGGCTGACGCGTGCTGCGGCGGCTCTTTCGTACTATTTGACGATGACGTTTTTCCCGGTCTTAATAGTGCTGTATACACTGCTTGGCAACAGCTACGATAAGGCGATGCGCATTGTGGCGTTTGCGGAGAACTTCTTAGCCGAAGAGACCGTCAGCTATATAAGAGATTTTCTCAGCTACGTTGCAGCGAACAGCAGTACTGCAATGATGATCGCCGGGCTTACGGTGCTTATTACCTCGGCGTCCGCGGCAATCCGCTCCATCCAGTTTACGGTCGGCGACGCGCAGGGAGGAATGCGCTTCCAAGGCATATGGGGCTTTGTTGTGAGCATACTGATGTCACTGCTGCTGATAGTTGCGATATACTTCGGCATGGTTGTCATGCTCACAGGCAGAAGCTTTATGAATAAGCTCAATGAGCTGCTGCCTTTTATCGACATCAGCCAGTCATGGAACCATATGCGCTTTGTTATCCTCGGCGGCATAATGTTCCTGCTGATATGGGGCGTGTACGAATATCCTAAGAGAAAGACGGACACATACCACACTTTTCCCGGAGCGATACTTTCGACGCTGGCGCTTGTCGGCGTGAGCATTGCGTTCTCTGTGTTCATCGGCGCGTCGGTGAAATACTCACTGGTATATGGCTCGCTCGCGTCTATCATACTGCTGATGATGTGGCTCTACACGAGCAGCACGGTCATCTACTGCGGTGTGGCGCTGAACCTGACAATACGAGATTTTAAACCCGAGCCGCGCATAAAGAAGACTGCGCAGACCGAACAGAAATAATAAGATAAGCGAACCCCACCGGCAGTTAATTCCGTCGGTGGGGTTCGCTTTGCAATCATGCTGTATCAGTCTCTTGAAAACAGGTCGCGGGTGTAAACCTTGTCCTTAACATCGAGCAGTTCGTCGCAGAAGCGGTTGGCGATGATTACATCGCACATGGACTTGAACTCGGCGAGGTCGTCAATACGGCGGCTGTTGAAGAAATCGTTCTCTTTGAGCGTCGGCTCGTAGACGACCATCTCGACACCCTTGGCCTTGATGCGCTTCATAACACCCTGAATGCTGGAAGCGCGGAAGTTATCGGAGCCGGCCTTCATAGTGAGACGGTATACGCCGATGATGCAGCCCTTCTTGCCGTCAAAGAAGCCGGCCTTGCGCAGCACGCTGTCGGCGATGACGTCTTTGCGGGTGCGGTTGCTCTCGACGATGGCGGAGATAAGATTCTCCGGAACGTCCTTATAATTGGCACGCAGCTGCTTGGTATCCTTGGGCAGGCAGTATCCGCCGTAGCCGAAGGAGGGGTTGTTATAGTGCGTGCCGATGCGCGGGTCGAGGCACACGCCTTCGATAATCTGTCTCGTGCTCAGGCCGCGCGCTTCAGCGTAGGTGTCAAGCTCGTTGAAGAAGCTGACGCGCAGAGCGAGGTAGGTGTTCGCAAAAAGCTTTACAGCTTCGGCTTCAGTCGGGTTTGTGTACAGAACGGGGATGTCCTCCTTGATCGCTCCCTGGACGAGGAGCTGAGCGAAGGTGTGCGCAGCTTTCTGAAGACGCTCGTCATCTGACGGCGCGCCGACAATCACGCGCGAAGGGTAGAGGTTATCATACAGCGCGCGTCCTTCACGCAGAAACTCCGGCGAGAAGATGATGTTTTCGCTGCCGTATTCACGGCGGATTTTTTCAGTATAGCCGACGGGGACGGTGGATTTGATAACCATTATCGCATTGGGATTCACATCCATGACGATGCGGATGACATCCTCAACGCAGGAAGTGTCAAAGTAATTCTTGTCGGGGTCGTAGTTCGTCGGAGTCGCGATAACGACAAACTCCGCGTCACGGTACGCACCCTCCTTGTCGGTCGTTGCGGTGAGGTTCAGCTTGTGCGCGGCAAGATACTCTTCGATTTCCTTATCCTTTATAGGAGACTTGCCGGAGTTTATCAGCTCAACCTTGGCGGGCGTGGTGCTCACGGCATAGACCTCGTTATGCTGCGACAGCAGCACTGCCAGAGACAGACCGACATAACCGACACCGGCGACAGCGATTTTCATAAGCGTTCTCCTTCGTTTATATCTTGTAATAATCCTTGTACCAGCGCGCGAAGCGGCGCAGTCCGTCGCGAAGCGGAGTGTTCGGCTTAAAGCCAAAGTCACGCTCAAGCGGGGCGGTATCCGCATAGGTTATGGGGACGTCTCCGGGCTGCATCGGGACAAGCTGTTTATGCGCTTCAAAGTCGTAATCGGCAGGGAGCACACCGGCACTGACAAGCTCCTCGGAGAGAATGCGAACAAAGTCCAGCAGGTTCTCGGGGTGGCTGTTGCCAATGTTATATATCTTGTACGGCGGGACAGGCAGACCGTCCTCACCGGCGGCGCGCTCGGGAGCCTTTGCCATGACGCGCATGACACCCTCGACGATGTCGTCGATATAAGTGAAGTCGCGCTTGCAGTTGCCGTAATTGAAGATCTTTATCGTTTCACCGGCGCGCAGCTTATTGGTAAAGCCGAAGTACGCCATATCGGGACGCCCGGCGGGACCGTACACCGTAAAGAAGCGCAGACCGGTACTCGGAATATCATAGAGCTTTGCATAGGCGTGCGCCATAAGCTCGTCCGATTTCTTGGTTGCAGCGTAAAGACTGACAGGGTTGTCAACCTTGTCGTCTGTCGAGTATGGGACTTTCTTGTTGCTGCCGTAGACAGAGGAGCTGGAAGCGTATACCAGATGCTCTACACCCTTTGCACCGCCGTCATATGAATGGCGGCAGGCTTCGAGAATGTTGTAAAAACCGATGAGGTTGGATTCGATATAAACATCGGGGTGGTCAATCGAGTATCGCACGCCGGCCTGAGCTGCGAGGTTGACAACGATGTCAGGTTTATATTCGGCGAAAATGCCGTCAATAATTGCCTTGTCAGCCATGTTGCCGCGTATAAAGGAAAAACGGCAGCCGCAGCTTTCACGTTCTTGCGCGAGGGCGCGGAGCTTTTCAAGGCGGTATTCCTTGAGGGAGACCTCATAATAGTCATTCATGCTGTCGATGCCGACAACATGGACGCCATCGCCTTTCAGCAGCGCCTCACACAGAAAGCTGCCGATGAACCCGGCGGCACCGGTGACAAGGATAGTCTTATTTTCAAAATCAGTCATAAAAGAAGCGTCCGTTCATCATAATTTTCCTTTCTACAGAATACACCAAATCAGCCCAAACATCAAGAGCGAGTCAGATAATAAATGAAACGGGCGTATTTACAAATGGCGCGCGGCTGAGTATAATTTCAGTAAGACTTACCATGGGGTGAAGAAAATGAAGAAACATCTTTTCCTTACCGGCCCGTCAGGGGTCGGCAAGACTACTATCATAAGACAGGCACTCGGCAAGGCGGCAGGCTACGCGGGTGGCTTTATAACGGAGCGCGTGGCGGATGGCGACGGGCGCACCGAGGGCTTTGACCTTTATCCCGCTGCGGCGGCGATTGGACACGACGGCTTTGACGGGCAGCGTTTCCTGAACCTCAGCGTTACACCGCCGAGTAAGGATAATGAGGTGTTCCGCGAGAGCGCGGCACAGATGCTCAGAGAGGCTGAGTTCTACCCGTTTGTGATGGTGGACGAAATCGGCGGCTTTGAAATGCTGATACCGCAATTTCGAAATGAGCTTGCGGAGCTGCTCAATTCGGATGCGCCGATAATAGGTGTGCTCAAGAGCGCAGAGAACGCCGAGGAGCTGAGAGCAAGCTTCGGGCTGGGCGAGAAATTCACGATGCTGACGGATAATCTGCGCGCGGTGCTGGCAAACGATGAGGACACGGTCGTTATCGAAGTGAAGCAGCGCGGCGACGAGGCAGCAAAGCGCATAGTCGAAGCCTGGGTGAAAGAATACGCGGACATAAAGTAATGAAATCCGCACGCAGGACGGATATAAAATTGGTGCACTGCATTGCAGTGCACCAATTTTTACAGAGAAGATTAATTATTTGGTCTTGACGTACTCGTTCATGGGATGAACCATGTACTCATTGTACGGGAACCGGTCGGTTGTGACATAACCGGCAGGAGCGTCGATGAGCTGCGGGATGCGGTTGACAAGCGTGGCGCAGGTCAGCTCAACGGTCGCAGGCTGGTTGACGATGCAGGTTGTTTCCGGCTCACCGTACAGCGTCCATACGTTCTTGTCGGTCTCTTCGGGGTTATAGATCTTGCCGACGCATTCGGTAACGAAAGTGATACCCTCCTCGGTCTCGGTGGTGACAATGGCACGCATGCCGGTCGCATTGCCGGCCTTGACGACCATACCGAGGGTTTCAGACTTGAGGTCTTCCTTGTCGACACAGGGGATGCACTTCTGGGTCTGAGAGGTGATGTGCAGATTCATCTTGCTGCACAGCCAGCCGTTCTGGTTCCACATATAAGAGGGGACGTATTTGCCGCTCTCGACAAGCTCTTTCATCTCATCGGACGGAGTGTCGTTATAGCAGCCGATGGTCTTGTTGAACTCATCAATCGTGAGGCCTGCGCCGTGACCTTCTGCAAGAGCAACGCCGTAGTCCTCGACGTTATACCAGCTGCTGCCTTCAATC
>CAZFCH010000027.1:0-15103 GCA_964517445.1 uncultured Oscillospiraceae bacterium
TGCATCCTTGGCCTGCGCGGTATGTCGGTGTTACTGCAGCAGTGTGCATATCCTTGTTTCGATGTTCTCGGCCTGTGCGAAGCGGCAGAAATTGTCCTGCGCATCGGAGAGCAGCTTTGACAGGTCGATGCTTTCTTCAAAGCAGTATATAACGACCAGAACGTCTGTTGTTTCCTCCGTTACCATTGCCCTTGTGGAGTCGGACATGGAGCTTCCGAAGACTCCCTCGTCGTCCGCGAGGACAAGCAGATTCTCCAAATCCAGAAAATCCTTGCCGATGCCGGTATAGCCCTCGCCCGGCCCCGCTTTGCGCAGCGTTATCGTGCCGCGCAGCCGATTGAGGTCGTAGGAGCCGACGGACAGCCCGCTTTTGACGGAGATCAGATTGTTCACGTCGACAACTGAATTGACATGATACAGCTCGTCACCGCGCCGGACGCGGCGCAGCAGCGCCTCTGATGACACGCGGTATCTCCCGGGATTCCTGCCGAAGGCCTTATATGCCGCGCGGCTTCCCCTGACACCGGGTATCTCGCTCCACTCTTTTCCCTCTATGGCGCGGCGCACATCCGGGAGCACCTCGCCGTCCATATAAGCCCAGAAGTCCTCGTCAGGCTTTTTCACTTTCGCCTGAAAGTGCAGCAGCCCCAGCCGAATTTCCGGATATACCGGGAGGAGATTTTTATCAATTATAATTTCGTGTTCCACTTCAGCTGCGTACCTGTTACTTCTCGTTGACAATCAGCTCGAGCACATCGGGACGCGCGTAATGCCCGACGGCGTCGTGCTCCATCTTGCAGGCGGCGGGCAGGTTCATGTCAAGGTCGGCGTAGATTATCGTCTCCTCGTCCCAGATCGGCTGTGTCACATAGTGCCCGTAAGGATCAATGATGCAGCTGCCGCCGCGGCAGACGTATTCGGGAAGTCCCTCGACCATGTCGCGCTCGTGGATATCAGCAGGGTAGGAGCTGCGCCTGACAATCATGTCGGAGTTAATAAAGTAGCACTTGCCCTCGATGGCGATATGCTGGATTGTGGGCTGCCACTCTGGGTTGTCGTTCGTGTTCGGGGAGATGTAAATGGTGATGCCCTTCTGATAGAGTGCCACGCGCGCGAGCGGCATATAGCTCTCCCAGCATATAAGGCTGCCGACCGGCCCCCAGGGGGTCTCGGTTATCGGGAAATAGTACTTATTCGCGTCACCCCATACGAGGCGCTCGGAGCCGGTGGGCTTGAGCTTGCGGTGAATTTTATAAGAGCCGTCCGGTTCAAAGATGACGTTGCTGTTATAGAGCGTGCCTATTATGGCGTCGCGCTCGGAAAAGCCGAGACTGATGTACGCGCCGGTTCTCTTTGCCGCCTCCGCGAGCTGCTGAAACTCCGTCTCGCCTTCGACGATAGATGCGTCATAATAGCGCTTCCAGTCCTTGCGTCCGTCGGCGTTGCGCTTGCCCATGCTGAAGCCGAAGTTCATCCCGATGGGGTAGCCCGGTATGAACAGCTCCGGGAAAACTATGAGGTCGGGCTTCTGCGCGGCGGCCTCGTCGATGTAGCGCAGCGCTTTCTCAAGTCCCGCGGCCTTATCGAACATCACAGGCTCCGCCTGCACCAGTGCTATTTTGCAAATGCTTTTAACGTCCTTCATAATCTATCCCTCTCCTTATATTATATAGTCGTCCGCCGGATTGGCGCGGTGCTGATCCATAATGTCCTGAAGTGTGATGCTGTCGAGATATTCGTTTATCACCCTGTACAGCCCCTGCCATACCGGGAGCACGGCGCAGTCGGCGCTGCGCGTACACATCGGAGTCTCCTCACCGGCACATGCGACGGGGGCAAGGTCACCCTCCGTGAAGCGCAGTATCTCTCCGACCGTAAGCGTTTCCGGAGCCTTGGCAAGCTGGTAGCCGCCCTGCGAGCCGCGCTCGGTTTTCAGGATACCGGAGCGGTTGTACATCGGTATTATCTGCTCTAAATATTTTTTGGATATGCCCTGGCGTTCCGCAATGTCCTTGAGCGCGATGTACTCGCCGTTCTGATGCTCCGCAAGGTCGAGAAGCATACGCAGCGCGTAGCGCCCCTTCGTGGAAATTTTCAAATCAAAACACCTCTTTTATATTCCCATATTACCATATTTATAGTAGGCTTTCAACCATAGTCCTATCACGCTTTACATGTATTTTACATAAGCGTGATTTTTCATTTTACCTGAGAACGTTATTATTATAGCCGTAGCAGGAAAGACTACAAAAAAGAAATGATTGTTCTCAATCGGAAGAACAAAAGGAGAAACGAAAAAATGAAAAAGATCATGAGTATAGCACTTGTTGCAGTCCTCGCTCTGTCTCTTCTGGCAGGCTGCGGCAGCACCGCTGCCACTGAGGCCACGACCGCTCCCGCTGCTGATGATGCGGCAGCCGCGACCGAAGCTCCCGCAGAGCTGACCGGCACCGTCGCAACCGACGGCTCCACCTCCATGGAAAAGGTTATCGGCGCACTCGGCGAAGCCTTCATGGAGCAGAACACTGGCGTGACCTTCACTTATAACCCGACCGGTTCCGGCTCCGGCATCACCGCCGTCAGCGAAGGCCGCTGCGACATCGGCCTGTCCTCCCGTGCACTGAAGGACGAAGAGAAGTCCTCCGGCCTCAATGAGACCGTCCTCGCCCTCGACGGCATCGCCGTTATCGTGAACCCCGAGAACCCCGTCTCCGACCTCGACGTTGAGACCATCGCAAAGATCTACACCGGCGAGATCACCAACTGGAAGGAAGTCGGCGGCAACGACGCTGAGATCGTCCTCATCGGCCGTGAGGCCGGCAGCGGCACCCGCGATGGCTTCGAGTCCATCACCGGCACCAAGGATTCCTGCCAGTACCGTCAGGAGCTGACCTCCACCGGCGACGTTATCACCACCGTCTCCACTAACCCCGACGCCATCGGCTATGCTTCCCTCGCAGCTCTCAAAGATAACGTCAAGGCTCTGACCGTCGGCGGCATCGCCCCGACTGAAGACACCGTCAAGGACGGCAGCTACGTTATCCAGCGCCCCTTCGTCCTCGTCACCAAGGAAGGAACCGAGCTCAGCGCAGCAGCACAGGCCTTCTTCGATTACGCCACCTCCGCTGACGCAGCCGACATCATCGCGGCAGCCGGCGCAGTCGCAACCGCAAAGTAAACACCCGAACGAAAAGAACCAAGGCGGTCAAACACCGCCTTGGTTTATCAAAGCATATTGACCTGTCGGTGTGTTTTGATAAACCAAGGGAGCAGATCGGAGAAAAAGAAATGAAGAGCAACAGAGCTTTTGAAAATATAATACACGGAGTGTTCCTGCTGCTCGGCCTGATAACGGTCGGGTGCGTGCTGCTCATCACGGTGTATCTGGTCATTTCCGGCATACCCGCGATACGCGAGATAGGGCTTATCCCGTTCCTGTTCGGAACGAAATGGGCCTCGACCGCAGCAGAACCGAGCTACGGCATTCTCCCGTTCATCCTCACAAGCATTTACGGCACGGCTGGAGCGATACTGCTCGGTGTGCCCGTCGGCTTTATGACGGCGGTGTACCTCGCAAAGGCCGCACCTCCGAAAATAAAGGCGGTCATGGGCTCGGCGGTCAGCCTGCTTGCCGGCATCCCCTCGGTCGTCTACGGCCTTGTGGGCATGCTGGTGCTCGTGCCCGGGATAAGGAAAATTTTCCACGTCCCCGACGGATCGAGCCTGCTCGCGGCTATTATAGTCCTCGCGATAATGATCCTGCCGTCGATAATCAAGGTCTCGGTCACGGCGCTCGAAGCTGTGCCGGGCGAGTATGAGGACGCATCCCTTGCCCTCGGCGCAACTCCCGAGGAGACATGGTTCCGCGTCTCCGTTCCGGCGGCGAAGAGCGGCATCGCCGCGGCGGTCGTCCTCGGCGTCGGCCGTGCGATAGGCGAGGCAATGGCGGTGATGATGGTGTCCGGCAATGTGCCGAACATGCCGGAGCTGTTCCAGAGCGTGCGCTTTCTCACGACGGCTGTCGCAAGCGAGATGAGCTACTCCAGCGGCCTTCAGCGTCAGGCGCTCTTCTCAATAGCGCTGGTGCTGTTCCTGTTCATCATGCTGATAAACGCCGCACTCAACTTCTTCCTCAAGCGCGATAAGGAGGGGAACTGAAGAATGCTCAAGCATAAATTTTCCGGCAAGCGCCGGGCGTATATCGTCACGATGCGCACCCTGATGACGCTTGCTGCAGCGCTCACGGCGGGACTTGTGCTGTTTATGATCGTCTACGTCCTCTGGAAGGGACTGCCGAACGTGACCTGGAAGCTGCTGTCCACAAAGCCGAGCTATCTTACAAACTCCATCGGCATCCTGCCGGATATCCTGAACACTCTCTATATCGTCCTCGCCTCGTTAGTGTTTGTTCTGCCGCTGGGCGTCGGCGCGGCGATATACCTGACCGAGTACGCCTCAAACAAAAAGCTCGTCGCGGTCATCGAATACGCGGCGGAGACGCTCTCGGGCATACCGTCGATAATCTACGGCCTTGTTGGCATGCTTTTCTTCTGCCAGTTCCTCGGAATGCAGACCTCCCTGATGGCCGGCGCGCTGACGCTTGTCATAATGAACCTGCCGACGATAATGCGCACAACGCAGGAGAGCCTCAAGACCGTCCCGCAGAGCTACCGCGAAGGTGCCTTCGGTCTCGGCGCGGGCAAGTGGCGCGTGATACGCACGGTCGTGCTCCCCGGCTGCGTCGACGGTGTTATAACCGGCTGCATCCTCTCGGTCGGACGCATCCTCGGCGAATCCGCAGCGCTGCTGTTCACGGCGGGCTTTGCCCACGCGCTCAACGGCCTCTTCGACGGCCTTGCCAGCGCGGGTGCGACGCTGACTGTCGCGCTGTATGTCTATGCGAAGGAGCAGGGCGAGTTTGATGTCGCCTTTGCCATCGCCGCGATACTCATGATACTGACGCTGCTGATAAACTTTGCCGCGTCTCTGGTCGAAAGATATTTCAAAAGGAAGAAGAGCTTATGACGCAGGATAAGAACAGTATAATAAAGGTCGATGATCTCTGCCTCTGGTACGGCACCCATCAGGCGCTGCACAATGTCAGCATCGACATTCCCGAAAAGAGCATAACCGCGCTCATAGGGCCGTCCGGCTGCGGCAAGTCCACGTTCCTCAAAACGCTCAACCGCATGAACGACCTTGTCCCCGGCGTGAAGATCACCGGCAGTGTGGAATATAAGGGCGAGGACATCTATGACCCCTCGACGGATGTGAATGAGCTGCGCCGTCAGGTCGGCATGGTGTTCCAGAAGCCGAACCCTTTCCCCATGAGCATATACGACAACATCGCCTACGGCCCCCGCACGCACGGCATAAAGAACCGCGCGCGTCTCGATGAGATAGTCGAGCGCTCCCTGCGCGGCGCGGCAATCTGGGACGAGGTAAAGGACAGACTCAAAAAGAACGCGCTCGGTCTCTCCGGCGGCCAGCAGCAGAGACTCTGCATCGCCCGCGCGCTCGCGGTCGAGCCGGATGTGCTGCTGATGGACGAGCCGACGAGCGCCCTCGACCCGATTTCCACCTCGAAGATCGAGGAACTTGCAACGCAGCTCAAGGAAAAATACACCATCGTCATCGTCACGCACAACATGCAGCAGGCGGTGCGAATCTCTGACAGCACGGCTTTCTTCCTTCTGGGAGAGCTGATAGAATACGGCGGGACGGAGCACATCTTCTCCCAGCCTGAGGACAAGAGAACCGAAGATTATATAACGGGGAGGTTCGGATAATGAGGAGCCGTTTTGATGAACAGCTTGCCCAGCTCAACCGTGAGATGATAGAGATGGGCGCGCAGTGCGAGGAGGTCATCGCCCTCGCTTCAAAAGCACTGACCGAGGCGGACATGAAGCTTGCGGCAAAGGTTGCGCCGCTTTCTGCGGAGATTGACCGCAAGGAGCGTGAGATAGAGGCGCTGTGCCTGCGCCTGCTTCTGCAGCAGCAGCCGGTCGCGCGTGACCTGCGGCAGATATCCGCCGCGCTCAAGATGATAACCGACCTTGAGCGTATCGGAGACCAGGCCGAGGAGATTGCCGATATCATCGGCTTTATCGACGGACACAGCCCCGAGGACTACGTTACGCTGACCGAAATGGCCAAAGCCGCGATACATATGGTCACAGAAAGCATTGACGCTTACGTAAAACATGATACAATACTTGCAGAGAAGGTTGTCGACGAGGACGATATCGTCGATGAATATTTCCTGCAGGTAAAGAGCAAGCTCATTGCCAAGATAGCCAAGGACCCCGACGACGGAGAGTATGCGCTCGACCTGCTGATGATCGCAAAATACTTCGAGCGGATAGGCGACCACGCGGTAAACATTGCCGAGTGGGTGATCTTTTCCGTGACGGGAGTACACAGGGGAGAGTAAAGGTTATGATCTGGTGCGTTGAGGACGATGCGAGTATCCGGGATATCGAGGTGTATGCCCTGCAGTCCACGGGCTTTGAGGCCGAAGGCTTTGCCGACGGCGCAGAGTTCTGGGAGGCTGTGCAGAAGGACAGGCCGGAGCTTGTCGTGCTCGACGTGATGCTGCCCGGGATAGACGGCATCGAGCTTCTGCGCCGTATGAAGGCGAGCGCGGAGCTGCGCGAGATCCCCGTCGTGATGGCCACGGCGAAGGGCGCGGAGTATGATAAAATACAGGGGCTCGACCTCGGCGCGGACTATTATCTTGTGAAGCCCTTCGGGGTGATGGAGCTCGTGTCCTGCGTGAAAGCGGTGCTGCGCCGCTGCGCGCCCAAAAACCCGACGCATGTGCTGCGTGCGGGCGCGCTCGAACTCAATGACGAAGAGCGTACGGTCACGGCCGACGGTGTGCGCGTCGCGCTGACCTATAAGGAGTTTGAGCTTTTGAAGCTGTTCCTCTCAAATCCCGGCACGGCTTTCACGAGAGACCAGCTTTTCAACGCCGTCTGGGGCATGGACTTTGTCGGCGAAACACGCACGGTGGATATGCACATCCGCACCCTGCGGCAGAAGCTGGGCAGCTGCGGGAACCTTATCGAGACGGTGCGTAATGTCGGCTACCGTCTGGAGGCAGAGAAATGACGAAGAGAATTTTCAAATCCATAACACTTGTCGCCGCGGTTGTCCTGCTGGTAAGCTTCGCGGTCACGCTGGGCGTATTGAGCGAGTACTTCGGCGGCGTGCAGAAAGAGCTTCTGCAGGATGAGCTGGGGCTCGCAGCTGCCGCGGTTGAGACCGACGGCACGGAGTACCTGGAGCGGGCGAAGTCGGCAAACTACCGTCTTACCTGGATAGATACAGACGGCACGGTAATATACGATTCACAGGCGGACGCCTCGTCAATGGAAAATCACCTCGACCGCGAAGAGGTTGACGGCGCTCTCAGATCCGGAGTAGGGGAGAGCACGCGCTATTCCTCGACTCTTCTGGAGAAAACCACATATTATGCAAAGCGCCTTTCGGACGGCACGGTGCTGCGCATTTCGGCGAGCCGCCACACGGCGGTTGTGCTCGCGCTGGGCATGCTGCAGCCGATGCTTGTTGTGCTGGCCGCGGCGATTATATTTGCGCTGCTGCTCGCAAAGCGGGAGTCTGCGCGGATAGTCGACCCGCTCAATGAGCTTGACCTTGAGCACCCGCTGGATAATGATGTGTATGAGGAGCTTTCGCCTCTGCTCGGGCGCATAAACCGTCAGCATACGGAGATAGACCGGCAGCTTAAAGAGCTTCATCGGAGAACGGATGAGTTCACGCAGATTACCGGCAGCATGCGCGAGGGACTCGTGCTGCTCGATGAGCGCGGCTATGTCCTGAGCATAAACTCTGCGGCGAAGGAAATCTTCGGCGCGGATGACGGCAGCGCGGGGCAGGACTTCCTCACGATAGACCGCAGCAGCGCCATGCGCGGCGCGGTGCAGACAGCCATGCGCGACGGTCACGCGGAGATACACTCGGAGCGCGCAGGCAGGGATTACTGCTTTGACCTCACGCGCATCGAATCCGGCGGCAAAAACGTCGGCACGGTCATTCTTGCTTTTGACGTGACCGAGAAGGAACAGGCCGAACGTATGCGCCGCGAGTTCACGGCGAACGTTTCGCATGAGCTCAAGACCCCGCTTCAGGGCATCATCGGCAGTGCGGAGCTTATTGAAAACGGCCTTGTGAAGGCAGAGGACATGCCGCGTTTCGTCGGGCACATCCACAGCGAAGCGAGCCGCCTTATGGCGCTGATAAGCGATATCATCAGGCTCTCCCAGCTCGATGAGGGCGAAGAGATGCCGTGCGAGAGCGTCGATCTCTATGCCGAAGCCGAGGAGGCCACCGAGAGTCTGCGCGCTGCGGCGGAGAAAAAAGATGTGAAGCTCAGCCTCACCGGCGAGAGCGCGGAGATAAACGGCGTGCGCCGGCTGGTGTATGAGATAATATATAACCTCTGCGACAACGCCATAAAATATAACCGCACCGGCGGAAGCGTTGAAGTGAACGTCGCGCAGAGCGAGAACGAGGCCGCCGTCACCGTTACGGATACGGGCATCGGCATCGCGCCCGAGGATCAGGCGCGTGTGTTCGAGCGCTTCTACCGCGCCGACAAGAGCCGCTCCAAGGAATCCGGCGGCACGGGTCTGGGCTTGTCGATAGTAAAGCACGCCGTGCAGTACCACCACGGCAGCATAGACCTCAGGAGCACCCCCGGCGAGGGCACGACAATAAAGGTAACCTTCCCGAAAGCAAGTTAATTTACAGCATGCAAACGCAGTGCAATCTCAGAGGCAAAGAACCGCGGGTTCTTTGCCTCTAAAATTTTACAAATATTTGACTTTTGTATTCTGCACCGGAATGTTATTATAGGGGCGTGATGATAATAAGATTAAAGGAGAATCAGTTATGGAAGAACTGAGAAACAAAAAAGGCTTCATATGCGATATGGACGGCGTGATCTATCACGGCAACCGTTTGCTGCCGGGCGTCAAGGAATTTGTCGACTGGCTTTATAAAGAGGATAAGCACTTTCTTTTCCTCACCAATTCATCCGAGCGCACGCCGAAGGAGCTTCAGCAGAAGCTTGCGCGCATGGGACTGGATGTTGATGAGAAGCATTTCTACACCAGTGCTCAGGCGACCGCGCGCTTTATCAGCCGTCAGGCTCCCGGGTGCAGCGCCTATGTCATCGGCGGCCCCGGCATAATGTTCGCCCTGCATGATGAGGGCATCACCATGAACGATATCGACCCCGACTACGTCGTCATAGGCGAGGGGAATACCTATAATTATGAGAATATCCTCAAGGCCGTGCAGCTCGTGAACAAGGGCGCAAAGCTCATCGGCACGAACAGTGACCTTACCGGCCCCTCCGAGGACGGCATTATCCCCGCCTGCCGCGCGATGATTGCCCCGATTGAGATGGCGACCGGCGTCAGCGCGTATTTTATCGGCAAGCCGAACCCCCTTATGATGCGCACCGGTCTGCGTATCCTCGGCGTCCACTCCGAGGATGCCGTCATGATCGGCGACAGGATGGACACCGATATGGTCGCCGGCATCGAGACCGGTCTTGATACGGTGCTTGTCCTCTCGGGTGTGACCTCGCGCGAGGATATAAAGAAGTTCCCGTACCGGCCGCGGATCGTCCTCAACGGCGTCGGCGATATCCCCGGCGCAGCCTCAGACAATAAAGAAGATAAATAAAAGATAAATAAAATATCAAAACACAAACCGCCGTCTCAGCCGAGACGGCGGTAAACTTATGCGCAGCTGACTAAAATATGTTGACCCGCACGGATTGAAATGTTATTATAAGCTGTGTATGTGAACCCAAGTATAAGCGTACACATGGAGGAACTCTATGAAAAACCGTGCTGCAAGAATCGTAATAGCAATAATATTCCTTGCCGGGTTCGTGTTCTATACCTACCGGCAGGAGGGAATACATTATCACAGCGCCGATGTTGAATATTACGGCGAAGCCGGCGGGCTCAAACCGGAGGGGTACTCCTCGGACGGCAACATCAGCGACAGTGCCGATACGCAGGAGACTGCGGAGCCGACGCCCGAAGCGACGGCGGAGCCCACTGCCGATCCGAACTCGCCCGAAGCAAAGGCCGCTGCGCTGGGGCTTCCCGCCCCGCCGGATATCGATATAACCAGCTGGGAGTTCATGCTTGTGAACGGCGATAATTCGATAGACCAGTATGAGCCGGAGCAGCTTGCCTACCTTAACCAGACTGCCGACGAGACGGACATCCAGACCAGTTATAATGCCAACCGCTGCCCCGTGGACGAGCGCATCGCGCAGGCGCTGCTCGATATGGCGCTCGGCTGCAAGGAAGCCGGACTCCCCGTGTACCTGTCCTCCGGCTACCGCAGCTATTCCGAGCAGGCGCAGAATTTCACGCGCGTGTGCAACAATAACGGCGTGAGCGACGGCAAGGATTCAGACGGGCATTATATCACCATGCCCGCCGGCTGCAGCGAGCACCAGTCCGGGCTTGCCTGCGATATAACCGATGTTTACCGCGAGATTAAAAACTCCGAGATTGAGAACACCGACACCTATAAATGGCTTCTTGAGCACTGCGCCGAGTACGGTTTCATCCACCGTTTCCCCTCAGGCAAGGAGGATATTACCGGCGTCATGTATGAGCCGTTCCACTTCCGTTATGTCGGCGTCGAGGCCGCGCAGTATATCGAGCAGAACGGCCTCTGCCTTGAGGAATTCCTCGCGCTCTACACCGAATGAGCATCTGGCTCACTGTCCCTCGCACATCCACGGAGCATTATGATATTGGAGATATATGATGAAAGTCAGAAAAATGTGTCTCATTCTGGCGGTGCTGATGCTCGCGTCGGCGTTTACCGCGGGCTGCGGCCAGAGCGCCTCGGAGACGGCAGACAGTTCTGCCGCAGCGGAAGCTTCGGCTTCCCCGGAACCGACGGCTCAGGCCGAAGAAAAGGAGCTGCCAACCCCGCCGGATATTGATATAGACAGTTGGGAATACCTGTATGCCGGTGTCGTCTGCGGTGTCAGCAGATATCATCCGAACGTTCGCAACATAGAAGGCCAGCTGCTCGACAGCCGCGTGACCTCTGCCACGCAGGAATTTCTTGACGCCGCGCGAGCCGAGGGCTATAAGGTCTGGATATGCGTCGGATACAGAAACTTCGAGTATACCAGCTACTGGTTCGAGGACGCCATGAACAAGTACGGCGGTTCATATGAGGCCTCTCAGGTCGAATATGAGTTCCCTGCCGGCTGCTCCGAGCATTCTACCGGCCTTGCCATAGACATAACCGATGAGGCCGACCTTGCCGCGAACTACTACAACATGCACGATGAGACGGTTAAGGACACCGAGGTCTATAAATGGATGGCAGAGCACTGCGCGGAGTACGGCTTCATCGTGCGCTACCCCGAGGGCAAAGAGGACTATTACGTGAAGGCCTGCTACCCCGGACACTTCCGCTATGTCGGCGTCGAGGCGGCGAAGTACATCATGGAAAACGACCTCTGCCTGGAGGAGTTCCTGAACCTGTACCCAGATAAGGCGCTGCATGTCACCTTCGGCCCGGAGGCCTGAGAGATTTATTTTTATTATAATTATAATTATAATAGTAGGCGGAGCAAAAAGCGCAGCAGCTGAGCTTCCGCGAAATCAAACTGCCGGTCACCTGAAAGAGTGATCGGCAGTTTGATTTTGTGTGGAGTCCGTCAAAGATTGCCACCCCATCCAAGCCCGTACGCACTGTACATCGCTAACAAAAATACACGAAAAATTTCTGCAAAAACGCCGAAAAAAGTGCTTGACATACGCGGCATATATTGGTATATTAGGTAAGCGCGAGTGCGAAAAGCACGGGCGTATTATGCGATGAAGCGGGAGATTGCTCGTGAAAGCGAGGTAACTTTCGTGGAGTATGTCCGGTGTTGATATCTTTCAACACGAAATCGGGCGGCTGAAACCTATCCGGTACACGCGTATATCGCGCGGACGGATGGCGGACCGGCTGAGAATTGAGCCGGTTTGTTTTTCGGACGCGGTCTGATACGCACGGTTGTGTGTACAGGAAAAACGGGTTTCATCCGTACGCATAATGGCGGAGCCAATGCCGCCGAAAAAACGTACGAAAAAAGGAGAAAAAAGCATGGCAAGCACCAACAAGAACATGATCCGTATCCGCCTCAAGGCCTACGATCATCAGCTCATCGACAAGGCTGCCGAGACCATCGTTGAAGCTGCAAAGCGCACCGATGCAAAGGTTTCCGGCCCCATCCCCCTGCCCACCAAGACAGAGATCGTCACCATCCTTCGTGCAGTTCACAAGTACAAGGACAGCCGTGAGCAGTTTGAGCGCCGCACCCACAAGCGCCTTATCGACATCCTCAACCCCACCCAGAAGACCGTTGAGGCACTGATGAGCCTCGAAGTTCCCGCAGGCGTCGAGATCGAGATCAAGCTCTAATCTGGTACCCCTCCGGTGCGGAAGGCACCGGCCCACACTCATCAAAACCCATTGTCCGCAGCTTGCGTATGCGGACGGGTCAAGTTGCCAGCCTCTGGACGGCAAAACCCAAGCCGGGCTAAGCGAGGCAACCAATAACCATTAGGAGGAAATATTTAATGAAGAAAGCCATCATCGGCAAGAAGGTCGGCATGACGCAGATCTTCGACGAGACTGGTAAGGTCATTCCCGTGACCGTCATTGAAGCCGGCCCGTGCGTGGTCGTGCAGAAGATGACCAGTGAAAAGGAAGGCTACGAAGCTGTCCAGCTCGGCTACGAAGAAGTCGCCGAGAAGAAGCTGAGCCAGCCTGAGCAGGGCCACCTGAAGAAGGCAGGCGTAGGCATGGTCAAGCACCTCAAGGAGTTCCGCCTCGCGGACACCGCCAAGTTCGAGGTCGGTGACGTTGTCAAGGCCGACGTCTTCGCAGAAGGCGACAAGGTCGACGTTACCGGTATCAGCAAAGGTAAAGGCTACGCCGGCGTTATCAAGCGCTTCGGCCAGGGCCGTACCCCCACCAGCCACGGCGGCGGCCCGGTTCACCGTCACGCAGGTTCCATGGGCTCCAGCACTGATCCTTCCCGTATATTCCCGGGCAAGAAGCAGGCAGGCCACATGGGCGTTGAGCAGGTCACCGTCCAGAACCTCGACATCGTCAAGGTTGACGCTGAGCTGAACATGATCGCCATCCGCGGCGCAGTTCCCGGCCCCAAGGGCAGCATCGTTTACATCAAGGACACCGTCAAGGTCGCTCCCGTCAAGAAGGGCGAGGCCGCCGGTATCTCCCTCAACCCGCAGAAGGCTTCCGCACGTGTCAACCCGCAGAAGGCTTCCGCCCGCAACAAGTAAAGAAAGGAGAGCAGCATAAATGCCTATTGCAAACGTATTTAACATGGCAGGCGAGAAGATCGGCGAGATCGAGCTCTCCGAGGCCATTTTCGGCATCGAGCCGAACAAGAATGTTCTGCACGACTGTGTCAAGAATCATCTTGCCAACTGCCGTCAGGGCACTCAGAGCGCCCTCACCAAGGGTGAAGTTTCCTACACCACCAAGAAGCCCTGGCGCCAGAAGGGCACCGGCCGCGCCCGCGCAGGCTATGCAGGCTCCCCCGTGTGGTATCACGGCGGCGTAGCATTTGCCCCCAAGCCCAGAGATTACAGCTACACCCTCAACCGCAAGGTCAAGAGACTTGCTCTTAAGTCCGCTCTGTCCTCCAAGGCAGCCGAGAGCGACATAGTCGTTATCGACGGTCTGAAGATGGACGAGATCAAGACCAAGGCATTCAAGGGCTTCCTGACCAAGCTCGGCGTCGAAGGCAAGGCCCTCGTCGTCACCGAGAATGTTGACGAGAATGTTATCAAGTCCGCCCGCAACATCGAAGGCGTGACCACCACCACCGCCACCATCCTCAGCCCCTACATGATTCTCACCAGCGGCAAGATGATAGTCGACAAGGCTGCACTTGCAAAGATCGAGGAGGTGTTCGCCTGATGAAGACCGCATACGATGTCGTTATCCGTCCCATCATCACCGAGCAGTCCATGGAAGACCTCGACATTAAGAAGTACGCTTTCGAAGTCGCCAAGGACGCAAACAAGATCGAGATAAAGAAAGCCATCGAGGAAATCTTCGGTGTCACCGTTATCAAGGTCACCACGCTCAACGTCAAGAGCAAGGCTAAGCGCACCGGCGCTTACCCCATGGGCAAGACCGCTTCCTGGAAAAAGGCTGTTGTTAAGCTCAGCGCCGATTCCAAGAACATCGAGCTTTTTGAAGGCATGGCATAAGGAGGATTGAAGAATGTCTATTAAAACTTACAGACCTACTACTCCTGCCAGACGTCAGATGACCGTTTCCGGCTTCGACGGAGTTGCAAAGCACGTCAAGCCCGAGAGAAGCCTGACCGAGGTCCTCAAGAAGAACTCCGGCCGCAACAGCTACGGCCGCATCACCGTCCGCCATCAGGGCGGCGGCAACCGTCAGAAGTACCGCGTTATCGACTTCAAGCGCGACAAGACCGAGATGACCGCTAAGGTCCTCCGCCTTGAGTACGACCCCAACCGCAGCGCGTTCATCGCTCTGTGCGAGTATGAGGACGGCGAGCGCCGCTACATCCTCGCTCCTGTCGGCCTCAACGAAGGCGACGCTATCGTCTCCTCCGCCGCTGCTGACATCAAGCCCGGCAACGCTCTGCCTCTGGCAAACATCCCTGTCGGTACCGTTATCCACAACATCGAGCTCTACCCCGGCAAGGGCGCTCAGCTCGTCCGCAGCGCAGGCGTCGCAGCCCAGCTGATGGCTAAGGAAAACGGTATGGCAACCGTGCGTCTCCCCTCCGGCGAGTTCCGCAAGGTTCGTCTTGACTGCTTCGCAACTATCGGCCAGGTCGGCAACATCGACCATGCCAATATCCACATCGGCAAGGCCGGCCGCAAACGCCACATGGGCATCCGTCCCACCGTCCGCGGCTCCGTCATGAACCCCTGCGACCACCCCCACGGCGGCGGCGAAGGCAAGGCACCTGTCGGCCGTCCCGGCCCTGTAACTCCTTGGGGCAAGCCCGCACTCGGTTACA
>CAZFCH010000028.1:0-15021 GCA_964517445.1 uncultured Oscillospiraceae bacterium
CAAGCCTCTGTCGATACGCCCGAAGCGGGTCGCGGTACAGTTTCCAATAACACTATACTACAGAACGATGAGGAAAGCAATACCAAATCCTCCATGCGCGAGCGGGACAACGCGGCTGACGTAAAGACTGCTGAAAAGTATTTCGGAACCACGTACAAGATAGCGGAGGCCGGGTATCTTCTTACGGACGGTAAGCTGCTGGACTTCAGCGGACGGCATGAGGGAGCACCCGGCGGCTACCGCAGTGTAGATCATCGGGATATCTCGGATGCCTTTGACGGAGACTACGGCGACGACAGCTATACCGGCGGCATGATACAGTTTATGCAGGCGGGCAACATCAGACCAGTATAAGCTATTCAAATTTTCAATCAGGTATGTTATAATAATCAAACACAAATCTTCGACACTGCGGAGGAATGGCTTATGGCGGTGAAAAGACTTGACAGACTGCTGTCAGAGCTTGGGATTGCGACCAGAAGCGAGCTGCGGCAGATGATAAAGAACGGACGCGTCACGGTCGACGGCGTGGCAGCGGTGCAGCCTGACATGAAAATAGAGGAGCAGGGGCGCAGCATATGTGTGGACGGCGTCGAGCTGTGTACGAATCGGCTGCGGTATTTTATGATGGACAAGCCCGAAGGCGTTTTGAGCGCCACGGAGGATAAACGTCAAAAAACAGTGCTGGACCTTCTGCCGCCGGAACTCAAACGCATCGGGCTTTTCACGGTTGGCCGGCTTGACAAGGACACAAGCGGCTTGCTGTTGCTCACGAACGACGGCGACTTTGCCCACCGCGTTATCTCGCCGAAGTCAGGCATAGAGAAGCTCTATTACGCTGAGGTTGACGGAGCCCCGGACGAGGCTGATGTGAAGGCATTCAAAGAGGGGATTGTCCTCGGCGACGGGACAAAGTGCCTTCCGGCAAAGCTTGTTCCGCTGGGCGGAAACTGCTGCCATGTTATTGTCATGGAGGGGAAGTACCATCAGGTGAAGCGAATGCTTGCATCGAGAGGAAAGCCTGTTATAAAACTACGCCGACTCGCCGTTGGCGGCCTGGAACTTGACCCCGCTCTTGCTCCGGGAGAGGTAAAGGAGCTTGACCGCGCGGACACGGCCAAGGTGTTGGGCAGTTTTATTCTGGACAATTAGTTTAATAAAAGCCTTGAAAATCAAGCCGTTTTTGACTGTTAAGAACATTGAACGAAAAAAGTTCACAAAAAAATGCGAGAATTTATATTGAAAATTACATAAAACAGAGTTATTATGTAGAAAGAAAAATGGCGGAGTATGGTAAATTGACCATTGGCCGAAACTCATGTACGGAAATTGCCGTATATGGCGGGCCGCTCCAACAGATGCAATCCGGCGAGAGGGAGAAACGCCGGAATATACGGCGTTCCGTCAGCTTTATTTGACGGAGTGGCAGCGTGCATATCGATCCGAAAGTGCCGCGGACGGATCGGGCAGAGGGCACGGCTGCTCATGGCGGCAGAAGAGGGAGGAAATATGTCCAGCAGAATTTTCCAGAATGTGATCATTCAATTGAAGGATGCCGTTGACAGAACGATAGGTGTCGTTGACGAGCAGGGATTTGTCGTCGCGTGCAGCGAGCTTGCCATGATAGGCTCAAGACTTGACGACTTTCATCTCTACGAGTTTGACGGAACAGAGCATCCCATTTCTACCGGAACAAGAACTTATTGCGCCCTCTCTTCGCCCGGCGCAAAGTTTGACTACGCGGCGTTCACCGAAGGCAGCGACTCTCTGAGCCGTACCATATGCTCCATTTCGGCGGTTGCCTTCAACGAGGCGAAGAACAATTATGAGGAGAAGCATAACAAGGCTGCCTTCATAAAGAACATCATTTCCGATAATATCCTGCCGGGCGATGTCTATGTCCGTGCAAAGGAGCTGCACTTCGTTACCGATGAGCCGCGCGTCGTCCTGCTGGTTCGCCAGACGGAAAATTCCGATGTTGCCGCAGTGGAGCTTATACAGCGTCTTTTCCCGGATAAGCAGAAGGACTTTGTGCTGAACATTAACGAGACGGATATTGTCCTCGTCAAGGCTCTGCCGAACACCAACTGCCCCGAGGAGATACTCAAGGCCGCACACACCATCGAGAACGCTCTTGCTGAAGAGATGGGCATAAAGTGCGTTATCGGCATCAGCACGAATGCGCGTCATCTGCGCGAACTCGCCGACAGATACAAGGAAGCGCAGGTTGCCATTGATGTCGGCCGCGTATTCGAAAGCGAAAAGACAATAATCAACTACGAAACTCTCGGCTTAGGGCGCATAATCTATCAGCTGCCTACCACTCTGTGCGAGATGTTCCTGAATGAAGTATTCAAGAAAAATCCCATAGAGACCCTTGACGAAGATACTCTGGAGACCATCAACAAATTCTTTGAAAACAACCTCAATGTCTCCGAGACCTCGCGTAAGCTGTATGTCCACCGCAACACGCTGGTGTACAGGCTTGAAAAGATCAAGAAAATCACGGGTCTTGATCTGCGCGAGTTTGACCATGCTATCGTCTTTAAGGTCGCTATGATGGTTAAAATGTACCTCGATTCCCTTAACAACAGCAAGTTCTGAGGTGCAATAGATCGTAAGCGATGCCCGGTGCGTTAAGCTCAATGCGCGCGGGCAGGAAACAAAAGCTTTGGAGGTCAATTGACTTATGGTTCAAATGAACAATGTGAGGAAGGTCTACGAGAGCAGCAACTCTGTTGCGCTCGACGGAGTTAGCCTCACCATTAACGACGGCGAGTTCGTCTTCCTTGTCGGTCCGTCCGGCTCGGGAAAGACCACAATAATGAAGCTCATCACCGGCGAGGTTCGTGCGACGTCCGGTCAGATAATCGTTAACGATTTTGACATGGGCACGATAAAGCGCCGGAAGCTGCCTAAGCTTCGCAGAACGCTCGGCGTCATATTCCAGGATTACAGACTTATCGAAAACATGAACGTGTACGATAATGTTGCATTTGCAATGCGCGTTGTCGGCGCGGCGAACTCGGAAATCAAGAAGCGTGTGCCGTACATATTGGAGCTTGTCGGGCTTGACGGCAGAGAAAAGCGTATGCCGAACGAACTGTCCGGCGGCGAACAGCAGCGTGTCGCCATAGCAAGGGCACTTGTCAACAGCCCGCGCATGATTGTTGCGGACGAGCCTACCGGAAACCTCGATCCCGTGCGCAGTCTGGAGCTTATGCTTCTGTTTGAAAAGATCAACGAGATGGGCACTACCGTTATGGTTGTGACCCATGAAAAGGAACTGGTCAATGCTTTTTCCAAGCGCGTCATTACTATTGACGGCGGCAACCTGATCAGTGACGGAATGGATGGGTATTACAGTTATGAGATTGAGTAGGTGCGGTTATCTTATCCGCGAGGGCTTCAGAAGCATTACAACTCACGGCTTCATGTCCTTCGCATCGGTCACTATAATTATGGCGTGCCTTGTTATCATGGGCAGCGTATCCCTGCTGTCCGTCAACATCGACGCATTGATAAAAGACCTTGAAAACCAGAATGAAATCGTCGCGTTTGTCGATGAAGAGATTTCGGATGAGGACGAGGCAAAAGCAATCCAAAGCAGCATTGAGGCGCTGGACAACATTTCGTCTGTTGAGTTTGTCTCAAGGCAGACTGCTATGGAAAACTTCATGAACAAGTACGACGAGAACTTCCGTGAAGGTATCGACGAAACCGTGTTCCGCCACAGATTTGTTATCCACCTGACTGATATCGCGCTTATGTCGCAGACGAAGGCTGCGCTCGAAGCGGTTGATGGCATTGCCAAGGTCAACGCGCATCTTGAGTATGCGAATACCTTTGTCACGATTCGCAACGTTGTCAGCGTTATTTCGCTTGTGCTGATAGCAATACTTGTTTTTGTTTCGATATTCATCATGTCGAACACAATAAAGCTTGCCACATTTGGCCGACGCGACGAGATTGCAATCATGAAAATGGTTGGCGCGACGAACAGCTTTATCAGGCTGCCGTTTGTGGTAGAAGGACTTGTGCTTGGTATCCTCGGCGGCGGGCTGGCTTTCCTCGCAGAGTGGGGGCTTTATAATCTCATCACAGGAAAGCTTGTCGCATCTGTAGCCGAAAGCTTTATAACCTTTGTGCCTTTCCACAGTGTTGCGCTCGAGGTATTCGTCGTATACATGGCTGTCGGAATTTTGGTCGGCGCGTTCGGCGGCGTGAACGCTATCAGGAACTATCTGAAGGTTTGACCGTTCCCTTGGAATAAGGAGCTATTAATGAAAAACAAGAAGATCATATCAGTCATTGCCGTAATTATGGCAGTGCTGATGCTTGCTTCGCTTGTGGTCAGCATGATCCCCGTTTCCGCGTTTGCGGACGAGCCGGAGGGGTTGAGTGAGCTCAAAGCTCAGAAGGAGCAGCTGTCCACTCAGGTCCAGGAGTGCATGGAGAGATTACAGGCACTCCAGGATCAGCAGGCAAATGTCCTTGAACAGAAAGCGGCGCTCGATGAGCAGAAAAAGCTTTCAAATGAGCAGCTTCAAGTCATTGCTAAAGAAATCGACCAGTGCACTGAGCTGATTAACGAAAAAGCTAAAGAGGTCGATGCGGCAAAGAACAAGGAAGAGCGTCAGCTCGAGAAATACAGAGACCGCGTACGCGCGATGGAGGAGAATGGCGGATACAATATTCTTGCATTAATCCTTCAGGCGGACAACTTCTCTGATCTTCTCACCGCATTTGACGATATGGGCGAGATAATGTCGAGCGACAAAGCGCTTCAGGAACAGTATGTCGCCGCCCGCGAACAGACTGAGGAAGTCAAGGCTCAGTACGAGCAGGAAAAGGCCGAATACGAAGCCACGCAGACCGAACTGAAAGCGGAGCAGAAGGAGATAAGCGAACAGATTTCCGAAGCGGACAAGACCCTGAAGAGCCTTGAATCTGAGATAGAAAAAGCGGTCGAAGAGTACGAGGCAGCCGAAGCTGCCGAAGAGGCCGCTGCAGCGTCAATCAGCAACATGATCGCTCAGTACAACGCACAGAAGGCCGCAGAGGCTGCACAGGCAACATCCGATGCTGAGGATGCTGCGGCTCGTGTTGAAGAAATGAACCGCGCAAATGAGGAAGCTGAGGCTAACGGTCAGGAGGCGCCGTACAGTCAGGACGAAATAAGTCAGGCCCAGAGCAGCGCCAACACCGGCGGGGCAAGCGGAGGGGACAGCGGCTTCATGTGGCCTGTTCCCTGCAGCACGAGAGTTACCTCACGCTACGGCAACCGTTCCGACCCGTTCACCGGACAGACCAAATACCACAGCGGCATTGATATCGACGGCTTCGGCAACGACGGCGCACCTATAGTCGCAGCGGCAAGCGGCGTAGTTGTTACTGCAGCCAGCGATCCCAGCGGCTACGGTAACTATATAATAATTAACCACGGGGATACCTCGACGGTATACGCACATATGTCCGGCTTTGCGGTATCTACGGGTGATTATGTCAGCCAGGGGCAGACAATCGGTTATCTGGGGGCAACCGGAAGAGCCACGGGTACACATCTGCATTTTGAGATTTACGTAGGAGACGACAGAGTGGATCCGGCTGCTTATTTCTCCGGTATCACATATTACAATTGCTGAAGCAATCAGGTACAACTATGAAAAGAAAGACATTACGCCTGATAGCACTTTCTCTTTGCGTAGTGCTCACGGCCGCTGTCGTTGTTGATGCGGCACCGGTCAGCGCCTATGCGGTCACACAGGCCGAAATAGACGCGCTCAAAGCTGAGCGCGACGCAATCAAGGAACAGCGTCAGGAAAAACAGGCTGTTGTTGAACAGCTTGAGGCAGACAAGGCCAGCGTTGTGGAACAGAAGCAGGCCATGGATGAGCGCAACATGTATACGCTCCAGCAGATTCAGCTCAACAGCGATGAGATTGCGTTGTACGACGAGATGATCGCCGACAAGGAGAAGGAGCTTACCGAAGCCCAGCGCCTTGAGGACGAGCAGCTTGAAAGATACCGTGCGCGCGTACGTGCAATGGAGGAAAACGGCAACGTAGGATATCTGGCGATGATACTCAAGACGACCAGTCTCGGAGATTTTCTCACAACGATGGACGATATCGGCGAGATAATGCAGAGCGACAAGGATCTCGAAGACGCGTATATTGCTGCCAGAGAGAACACCGAGGAGGTCAAGGCCGATTATGAGGCCTATCGCGCTGACATAAACGCCAAGCAGGAAGAACTTCGCGCTGAGCAGGCCGAGCTCGAAAAAGATATTGAGGAGGCAACAAACCTTATACTCGATATCGAAAACGACCTCGAAAAGCGCCAGGAAGAGTATGACGAGATTATGGCCGCCGAGGATGAGGCGAACGCGAACATAGATAAGCTCGTTGCGGAGCTTGAGGCGCAGAAGAAAGCCGAGCAGGGCACCAGCGGAGGCGGCACCAGCAGCGGCGGAGCGGTCGGCAACGGCAGCTTTATCTGGCCTGTTGCATCGTATGTTTACGTATCGAGCCGATTCGGCCTGCGTATACATCCAATTACCGGACAGCAAAAAACACATACCGGTATAGACATTGCGTCCAACCAGGGGACAAGTATCTATGCTGCCGACGGCGGAACCGTAACGCTGGCGTCTTGGAACGGCGGCTACGGCAACTGTGTCATGATCGACCACGGAAACGGCTATGTGACGTTGTATGGCCACATGTCATCTATCGCGGTAAGTCAGGGACAGACAGTGAGTCAGGGAGATACCATCGGATATGTCGGGAGCACCGGAAACTCCACCGGGCCGCATCTCCATTTCGAGGTCTTGCTGAACGGCACACGTATTGATCCGGAGCAGTTTTATTCCGGGCTTACGATCTCCGCGGACGCGGGAGAATAATTTTTAAGCGAAACCGGGGGCTGCGGCAGCAGCCCCCACGCGTGTAAAACAGCAGAGATTCCGGAGGTTCTGTATGAGTTTAGGCACAAGACTAATTAACGCCGTAGCCAACGTTATGACGGCGATTCTCAATATACGCATAAGATTCAAGTATGTGCTGCTTGCCTTTATTATTTTTGTCGGCGGTGCGATTGGGATCACGTATAAGCACATGCTTGATCTTGTCGGCGGCAAAGACGATTTTGACGAAGCCAAACGCTATATTGAAATCAAGGATATCGTTGAGGATCAGTACATAGATGAGGTCAGCAGAGAGGATCTCGGCAATTACGCCGCGGCGGCTATGGTTTCGGGACTTGCTGATAAGTGGAGCTACTATATGTCCGCGGATGACTACAAGACATATCAGCTTAACTCCGCGAATGATTATTCGGGCATTGGTATGTCTATAATGAAGCAGGACGACGGGAGCTTTCAGGTCGTATCTGTCAATGCCGACTCTCCGGCAGGACTTGCCGGGCTTAGCGCAGGCGATGTGATAACCACGGTTGACGGCGAAGATATAACCGGTATGTCACTGGATGAAGCGCGCAAGCTGATACGCTCGAAGATGAACGGAAAGTTCACGCTCGGCCTTGGCCGAAAGAACAGCATCGAGGTTGACTGCAGCAGCGTCTATGAGAGTGCAGTCAGTTACAGACTTGAAAAAACAGAGGCCGGTTACGTACAGATCTTGAATTTTGAGGCCGGCAGCGGCGACGACGCAATTGCGGCGATTGAGGATTTGCTCAATCAGGGGGCTGTGGCGCTGTGCATTGACCTGCGCGGAAATCCCGGTGGGCTTGACACGGAGGCTGCAAAGCTGCTTGACTATCTGCTTCCGAATGGTACTCTCTTCATAGAAACCGATAAGCAGGGCAACGAGAAAGTAACAACGTCTGACGGTATGTGCATACAGCTTCCAATGTGCGTGCTTGTTAACGCCGAGACCTTCGGAGAAGCCGAAGTATGTGCGGCTGTGCTTCAGGAGTACCAGTGGGCAACAATACTCGGAGAGCCGACGACGGGCAAGACCAGAACGCAGGAGACCATCGCACTTGAGGACGGCAGCGCTCTCCGCCTTTCGACCGGTACATATCTCACCGGCAACCGCACCGATATCAGCGCCAACGGCGGCGTTGTGCCTGATCTTATCCTTTATAACTCTGATTCTTCCGCAACCGGCACGACCGACGGCACCGTCGGCGAGAGCACCGGCGCCGGCGCATCCTCAAATGACGAGCAGCTTATGCAGGCACTGAAGCTTTTGAGTTGACAAGCCTTGCGTAAGTTAATATAATGTACAAGCTTCCCACTATAAATTTACCTCAGAATAAATGAGGCGGCAGAAGGAGATCAAAACGTATGTCTAATTCCAACAGATTCAAAATGAGCCAGGAGCGTCTTGATGCGCTCAAGGATGAGCTTTACTATTTGGAGACAGTAAGAGAAAAAGAGGTCTCTGAGCTAATCAAGGAAGCAAGAAGCTTCGGCGACCTGTCCGAAAACAGTGAGTACGATGAAGCAAAGACCGAACAGGGCAAGCTCTATTCCAAGATAGCCGAGCTGAAGGTTCTTATCGAAAACGCAGAAATCGTTGACAACACGGACGAGAACGCTCCGAAGGATGCTATAACCCTCGGCAGCATCGTAAGAGTACGTGATGTTGAGGAGAACTTTGAGGAGACTTATGAGATAGTCGGCTCTCAGGAAGCCAACCCCAGAGAGGGACGCATATCTGATGACTCTCCCCTCGGCCGCGGGCTGCACGGACACAAAGTGGGCGAGACCGTCGTCGTTAACGCTCCTGCGGGCGACATTAAGTTTGAGATACTTTCTGTAGAAAATAATTAAAGGCAAGGGGAAAAGCATGAGCGAAGAGAACACCAGACAGCCTGCACCGGAGCAGGAGCTGTCCGAGATTTTGCAGATACGCCGCGATAAGCTTGAGGCTCTCCGGCAGGAGGGCAGAGATCCCTTTACCAAGACCAAGTTTACAAGAACGGCGTGGTCGGAGGAGATTAAGGCCGACTATGACGCATTTGCCGACAAGACCATTTCCGTCGCCGGACGTATCATGTCCAAGCGCGGCATGGGCAAGGCCATCTTCTGCCATATCAAGGATGACAGAGGACAGATACAGCTTTACGTCCGTTCTGACGCTGTCAGCGAACAGGAGTTTGCGGACTTCCGCAAGTATGATATCGGCGACATTATCGGCGTCTCCGGATACGTGTTCAAAACAAAGACCGAGGAGATATCGGTGCACGTGCAGAGCGTTGTACTTCTTTCAAAGTCTCTGCGCCCACTGCCGGAGAAGTTCCATGGCATGACAAACACGGAGCTCAAGTACCGTCAGCGCTATGTCGACCTTATTGTTAATGACGACAGCCGCCGCAACTTTGTTATTCGCTCAAAGTTCGTGAGCTATGTCCGTCGCTTCCTCGATAACCGCGGCTACATGGAGGTTGAGACACCTGTTCTCAATACGATATCCGGCGGTGCTACCGCGCGTCCCTTTATTACGCATCATAACACCCTTGATATAGATATGTACCTGCGTATTGCGACAGAGCTGAACCTCAAGCGCCTTATCGTGGGCGGCATTGAGCGCGTGTATGAGATCGGCCGTATCTTCCGCAACGAGGGCATGGACACAAAGCATAATCCGGAGTTTACAACGGTCGAGCTGTACGAGGCCTATGCCGACTTCAACGACATGATGGATCTGTTTGAAGATCTTCTGTCCGGTGCTGCAAAGGAAATTCTCGGCACTTATGATGTCCAGTGGCAGGGGCAGAACATCAGTCTTGCATCCGGCTTCAAGCGCATGACCATGGCAGAGGCCGTCAAGGAATATCTCGGTGTCGACTTTATGGCGATTGAAAGCGACGAAGAGGCAGTCGCAGCCGCAAAGGCTGTCGGTGTCGATATGGATAAGGTCGAGCCGACTTGGGGGCACGCTCTGTATGAGTGCTTTGACCAGAAGGTCGAGGAAAAGCTCATCCAGCCGACCTTTATCACTATGCACCCTGTAGACGTTTCTCCTCTTGCAAAGCGCAGCCCGAAGTTCCCGCGCCTTACCGAGCGTTTCGAGCTCTTCATCTGTGCAAGCGAGATGGGCAACGCTTTCTCCGAACTCAACGATCCTATAGACCAGAAGCAGCGCTTCCAAAAGCAGGTTGAAATGCGCGCTAAGGGCGACGATGAAGCCGGCATGATGGATGAAGATTACATCAATGCTCTTGAATACGGTATGCCTCCTACGGGTGGCCTTGGCATCGGCATTGACCGTTGCGTGATGCTGCTCACAGGATGCAGCTCTATCAGGGATGTTATCCTGTTCCCGACAATGAAACCCATGGACTCTGAAAAGAAAGCTAAGAAGCCCGAAGGGATTGCCAATGAAGGCATCATTGGCGGTGCCGAAACACAGGTTGAGATTGAAGTCAAGGACGAGCCTATCGACTTTTCTAATGTGCAAATCGAGCCTTTGTTTGCTGATTTTGTTGATTTCGATACATTCTCAAAGAGTGATTTCAGAGCTGTAAAGGTCAAGGCATGTGAAGCTGTGAAGAAGTCCAAGAAACTTTTAAAGTTTACTTTGGATGACGGAAGCGGCGAAGATCGCGTGATTTTAAGCGGAATTCACGCCTATTATGAGCCCGAAGAACTGGTCGGCAAGACCTGCATCGCTATTACCAACCTGCCTCCGAGAGCCATGATGGGTATCGATTCCTGCGGTATGCTCATCTCCGCCGTTCATCACGAGAATGGCGAAGAGAAGCTTCACCTGTTGATGGTAGATTCTCATATTCCCGCAGGCGCGAAGCTGTATTGATAAGCGGCTGGAATCGTTCAAATTCAGCTTGCTTACATCGCCGCGCGCCGCAAGTCGAAAAATAAATGTGCGATTACGGATTCAGCCCTGCGGAAGAAATTCTGCGGGGCTGTTTTGCAAACGGTAAGGAACCTGTAATGAAGTCTCAAAAAAGAATTATATCTCTTGTTTTTAAGTGCTTAGTATTCCTCTCGGCAGTGACGGGCATACTCCTCCAGTGCGAGGTCGGGACGAATTGTTTCTCGCTCTACAGCTTTCGCATGTTCACCACGCTGAGCAATCTCGCAGTGGCGGTGTTCTATCTTGCATATCTTGTCGCCGAGATTCGGAAGCCTGGCAGTGCGGAAGGCACCGTGAAATTCGGATACTGCAAGTTTCTGATTACCATGTCTATCATGCTGACGGGACTTGTGGCACACTTCATGCTTCGCGGTATGTTTGACAGCATGGATACAATCGCTAAGGCGGGACTAACTCTCCTACACTACGTTGTGCCCATCAGCACTTTTCTCGATTGGCTGCTGTTTGACGTTAAAGGAAATACTACATGGAAGATGCCGCTCTTTGCGACAATCTTCCCAATTTCATATGTGACAGTCTCAATGATTATGGCACAGTTCCTTACAGGTGAGGACAAGTATCCGTATCCCTTTCTTAATGTGGATACGCTCGGCATCGACGCGGTGGCACTGAATATTGTTTTTCTTGCAGCTGCGTTCCTTGCGGTCGGATATTTCGGAATTGTCGCGGATCACGGGATGAAGAGGCTACGTGGAGAGTAATCTTTAAAAAGATGTCAGGCCACAAGCAGAAAAATGCAAAGACGCAAAAATGAACTAAGAGCACGCGAGGAGTGCTTTTTGATAAAGGAAACCATGGGAAATAAGTAACTTACATATGGAGAAAGGAAAAATATGACCACAGAAGAATATAAATCAGCGGCAAATTTTTGGGAAGGCAAAGAACGTAAGGAGATGCCTGCCGAGCAACTTAAGTCAATTGTCGAGGAATATCTCGGCAGTAGCTCCGTCTGTGCGCTGGCGACCGGATACGGCGATTATGTCCGCTGCACACCGCTCGAATACAGCTACCACAACGGGAAGTTTTGGATTTTCACCGAAGGTGGTAAGAAATTTATCGGACTGGAAACGAATGATAATGTCAGCCTTGCCGTGTTTGACAAAAATCCGAGCTTCGGAGAGCTCAAGAGCGTACAGATTATGGGCAAAGCGGAAATAGTTGAGCCGATGTCTGCATCATATGTCACCCATGCGGAATACAAGAAAATCCCGATTGCCGCACTGCAAAAGCTCGCAGACCAGGGGCATCCGATGCGTCTGATATGCATTAAGCCCATGAGAGCGGAGGTGCTCTTCTCAGATTTCAAAAAACAAGGCTACGACAGCCGTCAGGTAATTGATTTCGTGCAGGAATAAAGGAGGATAAACATTATGAGAAAAACCCTTGTTGCATATTTTTCTGCGTCCGGTGTGACCGCTAAGGTTGCCCAGACGTTGGCAGAGACGATTGGCGCGGATATCTTTGAGATTGTGCCGAAGATTCCGTACACGAAGGCAGATCTCAATTGGATGGACGAGAATGCCCGCAGCACGCTTGAGATGAATAATCCATCTTCACGTCCTGAGATTGAATTCAGACTTGACAATATGAGCGAGTATGATACGATTTTTGTGGGCTTTCCAATCTGGTGGTATGTCGCACCGACGATTATCAATACATTCCTGGAGAGCTATGACTTAACAGGGAAGACGATTATTCCGTTTGCCACGTCCGGCACCAGCGAGATGGGCAAAACAAACGAGAAGCTCGCACAGAGCTGCAAAGGCGCGAAGTTGCTTGAGGGCAAGAGATTCTCTTCCCGTGTGAGCGGAAAAGAACTGGCTGCCTGGGCAGACAGTCTCAAAATCTGAGATATGAAACTGACCGCTAAACCTGTACATCTTTCTGCACAGAAATCAGAGAAAATACCCGATTGCTAAAATCGGCATTTCCGAAGAAAGAGCGAACCCCAGTGTTGCTGCTCATGTTAGGGGCACTGAGGAAGAGCACGCATTTCACAGCGTTTTACAATGCAGACAAGTTTGTTGGGCTTCTCTATACCGTAGAGAACGACAGATTTTCGGATAAATCCACACACGGAAATGATGCGTTGCTTCAGATGAGATTCACATTTTAGAAGAAAGAAGACGTGCCGATGGAATGGCCAGACGGAAGAAAAAGATGCCGCTGGGCAAATCCTAAAAATGAGCGGTATATCCGCTATCATGATGAGGAATGGGGTGCCCCCGTACATGATGATAAGAAGCTCTTTGAGATGTTGATTCTTGAGTGCTTTCAGGCGGGGCTTTCGTGGGAGTGTGTGCTGAACAAGCGTGACGCGTTTCGAGAGGCGTTTGACGTCTTCGATTTGGAAAAGGTCTGCGCATACGATGCGAATAAACTTGAGGAGTTGAGAAACAATTCTAACATTATTCGCAATCGTTTGAAAATACAGGCAGCCGTAACCAATGCGAGTATATTCCGAGAAATACAACGTGAGTGTGGCAGCTTTTCCGACTATCTATGGAAATGGACAGACGGCAAAATCATCTATGAAAACACGCGGACAAGCTCACCACTGTCCGATAGGATATCGAAAGATTTGAAAAAGCGCGGCATGAAATTCGTTGGAACAACCGTAATTTATGCCTACCTCCAGGCAGTCGGCGTCATCAACTCTCACGAAGACGGATGCTTTTTGGCGAGAGAAAATAAGATAGGTATAGATTGACATGCATAAGGTTTGAAAATTCAGAACGGAGCATCCTATGAAAGCGAAAACAAACAAAGCAGTTATCATTTACCTTGCACTTGTACTCGGCGTTTGCTATTTGCTCGGCTTGCTTGAGGAAATAACTGGCTCGGGCGAGTTCTATCAGATTTTAGGCATCGGCTTTACATTCATTCCGGTTATTGCCGCTGCCATTACAAGGCGGATTACCGGCGAAAGGGCGAAGTATCATCTTTCCCTGCGGGCCTGGAATGATATGAAGCACTGGTTCCTGTCGGCACTTCTGCCGAGCGTGCTGGTAGCGGTCGGCACAGTAATCTATTATCTTGTATTTCCCGAGCAATACAGCGGAATATTCAAAATCGGAATACGACTCGGAACTGATGCAGAGATTGTAGTAAATTATCCGCTTCTCATCGCACTTGCTTGTATCGCAGTTTCGGCAGTCATGATTCCGATTCAGCTTCTGGAGCTCGGAGAGGAAATCGGCTGGCGCGGATATCTACTCGGCTTTCAGGTCGAGAAATACGGTGAGAGAAAGGCGGTTCTCATCAACGGTATTGAATGGGGGCTTGCGCATCTGCCGCTCATATACTTCGGCTTTAATTACAGCTTCGATAATCCAGGGGCGCCTTGGTCGAATATGGTAATGATGATGACCACATGCATAGTCTTGGGAATCATTTTCTCTTATGTCACTATAAAGACCGAAAACTGTATGTACGCTGCGATTGCCCACGGCGTCGTGAATGTCATCGGTGAGCTGCCGGTCTGTTTCAGCAACAATTTGAGCTGCGGGCTTCTGGGACCAAACCCCACCGGACTTTTGACCATACTGCCGCTGATTGTACTTGCGGTTATCTGCTTTCTGAAATTGGGGAAGAAAGCAAAGCAATAAACTTACATCGGAGGATTCCCATGATTCTTTACTTTTCGGCAACAGGCAACTGTAAATATGTCGCATCCCGACTCGCAAAATCAACAGGGCAGGATATGCTATCAATCGTTGATTGCGTCCGAGAGGGCAAATATTCGTTTGAGGACGATACTATCGGAATAATCTCTCCCACCTATTTTTGGGGTTTGCCGAGTATTGTGGAGGAATTTCTGCAAAAGGCCGAATTCAAAACAGAGTATCTTTATTTTGTTTCCACTTACGGAACAACACCCGGTGCCTCCGGTGCTCTCGCCGAGGAGACAATCAGCGGCAGGAAGATTGACGCCTTCTACTGTGTACGGATGCCGGACACGTGGACGCCGGTGTTCGATCTGTCCACGCCCGAAAAGGTCGCGGCATTCACAAAGAAGACGGAAAAGAGCATTGATGATATCTGTCGGAATGTCGCGGAGCGTCATACAAACTCTCATATGTCCCCACGAACGCCGGTTTTTATCACGAGGATGATTTCAGGCCCGATTTATAACAACAAAGCACGCAAAACC
>CAZFCH010000029.1:0-14698 GCA_964517445.1 uncultured Oscillospiraceae bacterium
TAATTATTCCTCTGACCGGATGCACACCCTTCAAGACCTTTAATTAAAAGGTTTATCGACAAAAATGAAAAAAGGCTCTGCGGCACTCGTCTCTGAGCAGCCACAGAGCCTGTTATCGTTAAAAGGTATCGAGAAAGCCCTGTAAATCAAGGACTTTGCAAAAAGAAACTGGACACCAATCGTGATACGCATTGTATCAAAATTGGTGTCCAGTTATGGTGGAGACGGAGGGATTCGACCTGCGCTGCGGCGCAGGCCACCTCGGGTTGAAACGTGCCACCGGCACGTTTCTAAGAGCCCTCGGGTTCGAATCCCTATCACAAAAAAATCACAGCCATCCAAGTGGATGCCTGTGATTTTTGGTGGAGACGGAGGGATTCGAACCCTTGACCTTACGGATGCGAACCGTACGCTCTCCCAACTGAGCTACGCCCCCATGATTACATGCACTGTCAGCCATCAACTGACAGCTTGTTTATTATAACACGTTTTTCCCGTTTGTAAAGAAAAATTTTGATTGATTAAATTCAGGTTTTGTAGTATAGTATGTCCGTGGCTTTTGACAAGGCTGCACTAGTCGGGGAGCCAGCGGTGCCCTGTAACCTGCAATCCGCTACAGCAGGGGCGAATTCCCGATTGAGGATATGTTCTGTGTCGTCTGACTCCGGTAAGCAGCGTTGACGATCCGGTCTCGCGCAACGGAAACCCGCGAACCATGTCAGGCGGGGAACCGAGCAGCATTAAGTGGTGCTTTTCGTGTGCCGCGAGTTTGCCGGGTCCGAGCCGGCTGCCGGGGTAACGGACATAGTTCATTGTTCGAAGTCGGGTGTGCAGTCTTGTCAAGAGCCACAACTGCATTGTATGCCGGAGAGGTGAAAGCACATGTATCAGGCTCTGTATCGCAAGTGGCGTCCGCAGACCTTTGATCAGGTTGTCGGGCAGCAGCATATTACCGAGACGCTGAAAAACCAGGTCAAGACGGGCAGACTTTCCCATGCCTATCTCTTCATCGGTTCGCGCGGCACAGGTAAGACGACCTGCGCGAGGATCCTCGCCAAGGCTGTTAACTGCGAGCATCCGGTGGACGGCAACCCCTGCGGAGTGTGCCCCGCCTGCCGGGGAATAAGCGACGGCTCAGTCCTCGATGTTGTGGAACTTGACGCGGCGTCCAATAACAGTGTTGACAATGTCCGCTCACTCAGGGAGGAAGCGGTTTTCTCCCCGGCCTCTGTGCGCAAGAGAGTGTATATTATCGACGAAGTTCATATGCTGTCGACTTCAGCGTTCAATGCGCTGCTGAAAATCCTTGAGGAGCCGCCGGAGCATCTGATGTTTATCCTTGCGACGACGGAGCTGCGAAAGGTTCCGGCGACAATACTTTCGCGTTGTCAGCGGCACAGCTTCCGGCGCATCGACACTCCGGTTATTGCCGAGTACCTCGAATATATTGCAAAACAGGAGGACTTCAATCTCAGCCATGAGGCGGCAGAGCTTATCGCCCGGCTTGCTGACGGCGGCGTGCGTGACGCACTGAGCCTGCTCGACCAATGCTCGGCCAGCGAGACGATAGATCTCGAAGCCGTTTACAGCACAATGGGAATTGCCGGCAACCTGCGCACAGCGCAGCTTATGAGCAGTATATTGGATCACAATATTGAAAAGGCCCTGAAGGATTTTAATTCCATGTGGATGGAAGGCAAGGATCCTGCCGCACTCCTGTCAGAGCTGGCCAGCCTGCTGCGCGACACGCTTATGACGCGCGTTGCTCCCAAAGGAGCGCGAAGCCTTATAACAGGCGGCTATGACGACACGACGCTTGGCGAGCTTTCGGGACGCATGACAACCGAGGAGATAATCTGCGCGATGGAAACCGTGCAGAAGTACACCGCGTCCATGCGCAACAGCACCAGCCCAAAGACGACTGCCGAGCTGTGTCTTGTCTCACTGTGCGACAACACAACGGGCGAGAGCATAGCAGAGCTGCGGGCGAGAATATCGCGGCTCGAACTGCAGATAAGCAGCGGGAGCTTCACACCGGCGAAAGAGAACGCACGTCCGGTATCTGCGCCGGCCGAAGAGGAGCCGGAGGACTATGAGCCGGAGCCCCCACAGCGGAGAGAAGAGGCATACATCCCGGAGGAGGATGACCTTGACCCGGAAATGTTCGCAGAGGAACAGCCGGAGGATAGCTTCGTTCAGCGTGCCGGGCGGGGACAGTCTGCGGCTGAGCCGGAAGCCCAGCCTAAAGAGAACGCACCGGCGGGAGAGGCAACATGGAAGGATATCTGCGCGAAGGCTGCAGGTTCTCTCCCGATGGATATAAAGCTGAGACTGGACGACAGCGCATCCGTTAGAGGGAAAATAGAAAACGGCACTCTGCGTATAGAGGTTGCTCCCGGATTTCTCTATGGGCGCTTCAACAGGCAGGATGTGCTGGCGAAGTTCACGGAGGCGGCGACGGCTCTCACGGGGAAAGAGGTACATGCCATTCTCTCGGAGCTGCACGACAAGCCGCGTATGCAGCGCAGTCTGGACGAGCTGAAACAATTCAAAGAAGTAAAATTCATATAAGCAAATAATAGATAAAACAATAAAAACGGAGGATATAAAAATGGCAAAAGGCGGATTTCGCGGCGGATATTCCGGCGGCAATCAGATGAATATGATGAGACAGGCTCAGAAGATGCAGCAGGATTTCCTGAAAATGCAGCAGGAGCTTGAGACCAAAGAGTTCGAATTCACGGCAGGCGGCGGCGCAGTAAAGGCGACGATGATCGGAACCCGCCAGCTTCACAGCATAGAAATAAGCCCCGATGTCGTCGACAGCGACGATGTCGAAATGCTCCAGGATCTGATCCTTGCAGCGGTCAACGGCGCAATCAAGCTTGCCGATGACGAGACCAACAAGGCCATGAGCAAGCTTCAGGGCGGCATGGGCAGCTTCCCCGGACTGTTCTGAGATGAAAACTCCCTGGACGGACAGCGTTGATATCAACGCTCCGCTTCCCGAATATCCGCGCCCGCAGATGGCAAGGCGAGACTGGCTGAACCTGAACGGGCCGTGGCTCTATGCTTTTACGGACAGCAGCAAAAGACCGGCAGAGTATGACGGTGAGATAACTGTGCCGTTCTCGCCGGAGACGGAACTGTCCGGCGTCGGCAGAGCGCTCAAGAGCGGGGAATACCTGTGGTATTGCAGGAATGTAGAGATACCGGCGGAGTTTTCCGGCAAGCGCTTGCTGCTGCACTTCGGTGCGGTTGATCAATGCGCGGCGGTATGGGTGAATTCAACGCAGGTTGCGCGGCACACAGGCGGCTATCTGCCGTTTGAGGCGGATATCACTGACGCTGTTGAGGACGGCTGGGCTCAGATTACAGTCAGAGTGACTGACGATACCGACAGAAGTTTTCAGTCACGCGGCAAGCAGAGCTCAAAGCGCGGCGGAATATGGTACACTCCGCAGAGCGGTATATGGCAGACGGTGTGGCTTGAAGCCGTGCCGGAGACGTATGTACGCTCGCTGCGCATCACTCCTGACATTGACAGAGCTTCGGTCACGGTCGAAGCTGATGTCAGAGGAGACGAGCAGGCATATGCTCATTTTGAAGGGCAGGATTATCCGCTCCCGGCGGAGATTCCCGTGCCGGACTTTGAACCTTGGTGCCCGGAGAAACCGAAGCTCTACGGATTCAGCGTAAGCTGCGGGGAAGACGAGGTGTTCAGTTATTTTGCGATGCGCAAGATAGCTGTTGCAAAGGACAAGGACGGAGTGCCGCGGCTGTTTCTGAATAATGAGCCGTACTTCCAGAACGGGCTGCTCGATCAGGGATACTGGCCTGACGGCCTGTATACCGCGCCGACGGACGAGGCACTGATCTATGATATAAGTACCGCCAAGGCGATGGGCTTCAATATGCTGCGCAAGCATATCAAGGTCGAGCCGCTGCGCTGGTACTACCATTGCGACAGACTCGGTATGCTCGTCTGGCAGGATATGCCGAACGGCGGCCGGAGATATGACCCTGTCATTATATCCGCACCGCTTGTGACGGGCATCCACCTGAATGACTCCGCGCATGCCCTGTTTGCCAGAAGCGACAGCGAGGGGCGCGCACAGTTCAAGTCGGAGCTCGGCGAGCTGGTGAACCATCTGTACAATTGCCCGTGCATCTGCATGTGGGTCATCTTCAACGAAGGCTGGGGACAGTTTGACGCGAGGAAGATGTACGACTTTGTGCGCTCCATGGACAAGACCCGCGTTATCGACCACGCTTCCGGCTGGCATGATCAGGGCATCGGTAATGTGCAGAGCCTGCATGTGTACTTCAGGAAATACCGCTTTAAGCCCGATAGAAAAGGCCGCGCGGTGCTGCTGAGCGAGTTCGGCGGGTACAGCCATCAGGTGCCGGGGCACTGCTACAATAATAAGTACTTCGGCTATAAGAAATTCGAGATGCCGTTTCAGCTTGAGACGGCGCTTGAGGATCTTTATCAGACGGAGATCGGACCGGCGAAGCTGCAGGGGCTTTCAGCGGCAGTGTATACGCAGCTTAGCGATGTTGAGGACGAGCTTAACGGACTGCTGACATATGACAGAAAGGTCGTAAAGATCGCGCCCGAACCGATGCGCAAGATAATAAATGTTGGTAAATGATCACCGCGTCCGTGTTCGGCTATGCCGGATACGGACGCGCCAGTTTTTTAGGAGAGTATATGCTGAAAAAAGCCTATCTTGAAATCACGAATGTCTGCAATCTCTCATGCAGCTTCTGCCCAGGGACGCGCCGGGAAAAGCGCTTTATGACGCCGGATGAATTCGAAACGCTCTCCCGGAAGCTGCGCGGACACGTGGAGTATCTCTATCTGCATCTGATGGGGGAGCCGCTGCTGCACCCGCAGCTTGAAGAAATACTCGGCATAGCTGCGCGGCAGGGATTTCGGGTTATAATTACGACGAACGGAACACTGCTCGATAGGCGTGGGGAACTGCTCATTTCCTCTCCGGCGGTGTACAAGGTGAATGTTTCGCTCCAGTCGTTTGAAGGCAACGGAGCCGGGGAGCCGGACGGATACGTTGGGATGTGCGCGGACTTCGCGGCAAAAATGTCAATAGTGGGGAAACAGTGCGTACTGCGCCTCTGGAACAAAAACGGGCTGGACAGTCTGAACCCACAGATTGAAGCGGCACTTGAAACACGCTTTCCGAAGCCGTGGAGAGATAGCCGCGGAAGCCGGTATATCTCGGAGCGTGTGCTGCTGCAGCCAGGGGAGCGCTTCGACTGGCCGGATATGAGCGCAGAGGACAGGGGTGAGCATCGCTTCTGCCGCGGCCTTCGTGATCAGATAGGCGTGCTGTGTGACGGAACTGTTGTGCCGTGCTGCCTCGACCACGAGGGTGATATAGCGCTTGGAAATCTGTTTGAAAGCGAACTATCTGATATTATGTCAACCGAGCGAGCACGCAAAATCTATGATGGATTCTCGCAAAGACAGGCTGCGGAAGAGCTTTGCCGTCGCTGCGGCTACTCAATGAGATTTACATAATATAATTTACGTAATTCACAAAATGGCGATAAGAAACCGCATCGTGGTAAAAGAGCATAGAATTTTGCCGCTGTGAGTAAAAAAGTTTATGTAATTGAGACAGGCTGCCGGGGCTTGTATTTCGTACCGAATTGTGCTACACTGTCGCCGTAAGAAAAACATATGTCTGTAAAATACGGACATGGAGGATAAAGAAATGAAAGTTGCAGTTTTAGGATTCGGTACTGTCGGTCAGGGCGTTTACGGTATGCTTGCCCATAGCAAAGGACTTGAGGCGGGGCCTGTGCTTGTCAGACCCGGCAAGGACAATGAGCCTTGGAAGGGCTCGGATATGAACGCGATAGCGTCTGACGCATCTGTGGGTGCGGTCGCAGAGGTCATGGGCGGGGTAGAGCCCGCGTTCAGCTATTGCGCAATGGCGCTCAAGGCCGGCAAGCATGTTGTTACTTCTAATAAGGCGCTCGTTGCGGCCAAAGGTATAGAGCTTGCCGAGATCGCGCGTGAGCATGGCGCGGCATTTTTGTTCAGCGCTGCCTGCGGCGGCGGTGTGCCTTTCCTGCATAACCTATCGCTCGCGGTGCTCAGCGACAGGATTGAGAGTCTCGGCGGCATCCTCAACGGTACGACGAACTATATGCTTGACGCCATGCAGCGCCGCGACCTTGATTATGCTGCCGCACTCGCGGATGCGCAGAAGCTCGGCTATGCCGAGGCTGACCCGACGGCGGACGTGTCCGGGCTTGACGCGCTGAGAAAGATTATGCTCGGATGTGCGGTTGGATTTGATGCGCTCCCCGATGAGGGGCTTGACCGCGAAGGTATCGAGAGCTTCACGGCGGCGGACGTCGCAGACCTTAAAAATCGTGGGCTTACCTGCCGCCTTGTCGCACGCGGCGGAAGAACAGACAGCGGCGTGTACGCCTATGTTGAGCCTGTGCTGTTTACCGCGGCGGCACCAGAGTGCTCCGTGCTTGATAACTTTAACCTCGCAAGATACCACGGCGAGGATTCCGGCGATATAGTAATGATTGGCCAGGGAGCAGGCCGTTGGCCGACAGCCTCGGCAGTGCTGCGCGACCTGAGCTGCATCCTGCGCGGCGAGCGTGAAATGCTCGGTGCCGGATGCGTACGCTGCGCGGCGGACAATGAAGGATGCGTGCATTCGTACTATGTGCGTCTGCCGGAGAACCTTGTTTCGGAGCTTCCGGTCAAGTCCGCGAAGACTGAAAACGGCGTGGCGAGAGTTGTCACGGAGCCCGTAAGCGTTGCGTCCATGCATGCGTTTGCCGCAAAGCAGAGAGAGAACGGCGCGGAGATATTCTTCGCAGCCGTGGAGGAGTAAGAATGAAGGTTGCAAAATTCGGCGGTTCGTCCGTCGCGGGAGCAGAGCAGTTCAAAAAAGTCAAGGCGATAGTCGAGGCTGACCCTGAGCGCAGGGTAGTTGTTATCTCGGCGGCGGGCAAAAGAAATGCCGATGACCATAAGCTGACCGATCTGCTGTATCTGTGCCATGCACACCTCAATTACGGCGTTTCTTGCAGCGATATACTCAATACAATTGAGCAGCGTCTTACTGAGATACGCGATGAGCTTGGCCTGAGCTATGATGTTGAGGCTGAACTCAAGGAGCTTGAGCGCACGCTGAGCAAGGACACGCCCGTCGACCTGCTCGTGTCGCGAGGCGAGTATTTCACGTCAAGGCTCATGGCCGAGTATCTGGGCTATACCTTCGTTGACGCAGCCGACTGTGTGATTTTTTCCTTTGACGGCAGTATCGACTATGAACGCAGCTATGCTCTTATTGCCGAAGCTGCGGAAAAGTACGGCAGGATAGTTATCCCCGGCTTTTACGGGCGGGTGAGCACGGGCAAAATAAAGGTCATGACCCGCGGAGGCAGCGACATAACAGGTTCCCTCGCAGCGGTCGCCGTCAACGCCGATGTGTATGAAAACTGGACGGATGTTTCCGGCATACTGATGGCCGACCCACGCATTGTCGATAACCCCGAGCCTATTAAGAAGATAACCTACGCCGAGCTTCGCGAGCTTGCTTTCATGGGGGCGACAGTGCTGCATGAAGAGTCGGTGCAGCCGGTGCGCGAGAAGGGAATCCCTCTCAACATCAGGAACACAAACCGCCCGCAGGACCCCGGAACGATGATAGTCGGGAATATTGACCGTGAGAACAGCGACGACCGTTTCATAACCGGTATCGCGGGCAGAAAGAACTTCACGATAATCACGCTCCAGAAGCATGACATGCACACAAGCCATACGCTCCGTCAGGCACTTGAGGTTTTTGAACGCTACCATGCACCGATAGAGCACATTGCGCTGGGACTTGACTCCTTTGCGCTCGTGACTTCAAGCACCGGACTCGGAGAGAGCATATATCAGCTCATGGGCGATCTCCAGAAAGCCTGCCACCCGGATGATATCAGCCAGCAGGACGATATCGCGCTTGTCGCAGCGGTCGGACGCAAGATGCCTTTCAGACCCGGCACATCCGGCAAACTGTTTAAGGCTCTCGGTGATGCGGGCGTCAACATCCGCACCATCGCTCAGGGGACGGATGAGCTTTCGATAATCGTTGGTATAGATAATAAGGACTATGAGACGGCTATCCGCGTACTGTATGACGGATTTGCCGGTTAAGGAGGAAATAAAATGAAAAAAGTCAATGTTGCAATACTCGGAGCAAGCGGCGCAGTCGGCAGAGAGATGCTGAAAATTCTTGAGGAATACGATATCCCGGTCGGCAAGCTCCTTCCGCTTGCAAGCGCACGCAGCGCGGGCGGCTATGTGAAGTTCCACGGTGAGGATGTTCTTATCGAAGAAGCGACCGACGAGAGCTTTGCGGGTATGGACTATGTCCTCGGCGCGGTGAAGAACGGCATGTCCAAGCGCTTTGCCCCGGCAATAGTCAAGAGCGGCGCAGTGTATATCGATAACAGCTCCGCTTTCAGACTCGATGAGAACGTGCCGCTGGTTGTACCCGAGATAAACGGTGCGGACGCTTTCGAAAACAAGGGCATTATCGCAAACCCGAATTGCTCTACAATCATTACCCTTATGGCCGTTGCGGGACTTGCCAAGCTCTCACCGATCAAGGCCATGGTTGCGAGCACATATCAGGCGGTTTCCGGAGCAGGCCAGGCGGGCTTCTCCGAACTTCAGGGACAGATGGAAGCCATCGTTGCCGGTAAGCCGACGGAGCATTCCACATTCCCGACGCAGATTTGCCTCAACGTTATCCCGCACATCGGCGATGAGCTTGAAAACGGCTATACCGATGAGGAAATGAAGATGCAGAACGAGGGACGCAGAATTTTCCACCGTCCGGAGCTCAAGGTTACATGCACCTGTGTGCGCGTTCCGGTTATGCGCTCGCACTCGATATCCGTCACGGTCAAGACCGAGCGCCGCATAGAGCTGGACGAGGCCAGAGCAGCTATCGCGGCATATCCCGGTGTGCGTCTTATTGACGATTATCAGGGACGCAATTACCCGACACCGCTCGACACCAGCAATCAGGATCTGGTCTGGGTCGGCAGAGTTCGCCGTGACCTCGTGGATGAAGACGCGATAACCCTTTGGTGCTGCGGCGACCAGATACGCAAGGGCGCTGCTGCAAACGCCGTACAGATACTCAAGCTTCTGGCGGAAGGCAAGAAGTAAGTTATATAATACAACACCCAAACGGAATTTTACGCTTGGGTGTTGTGCTTTCTGGCATACATACAGACTGTTCAAAATGACGGGTGGGTTTTCTTGACAGATGCGGCACGGTGCGATATCATCATATATACATCAAGGACTTGCACGACAAAATTTGTGGAGGTGCATATGCATATATGAAACGCAGCGAAATAAATAAGGCGCTGAAAGAGCTGGAGGCAATGTGCGCAGAGTACAAGTGCTATCTGCCGCCGTTCTGCGGTTTCACGCCTGAGCAGTGGCAGCACATCGGCCACGAGTACGACGAGGTGCGCGACTGCATGCTCGGCTGGGATATTACCGACTACGGCCTCGGCGATTTTGATAAGATCGGCTTTTCGCTTATCACTATCCGAAACGGCAACCGCAAGATGGCGGACAAGTATCCCAAGGTGTACGCGGAGAAGCTGCTGTATCTGCGGGAGAGCCAGTATTCTCCAAATCATTTTCACTGGTACAAGACCGAGGATATAATCAACCGCGGCGGGGGCAACGTGCTGATTCGTGTGTATAACTCTCTGCCGGATGAAGAGATTGATTATGAATCGGATGTGACAGTGCACACCGATGGGAGAACTTACACCGTCCCTGCCGGGACACAGATACGCCTTACCCCGGGAGAGAGCATCCACATCCAGCAGTACCTGTACCATGATTTTACCGTTGAGCCCGGCACAGGCCCGGTGCTTCTCGGTGAGGTCAGCCAGTGCAATGACGATAATACCGATAACCGCTTTAACCCGCCGGTCGGCCGCTTCCCTGAAATCGAGGAGGATGAACCGCCGTACAGGCTGTTGTGCAATGAATATCCGGAGGCTGAGTAAATGATAATTACGATACATAACGACCAATTGACCCTGACCGCTGATACTCTCGGCGCTCAGATGCAGAGCATTACCTCATATAAGGGCACGGAATATCTCTGGAACGGTGACGAGAGATACTGGAAGGGGCGCGCCCCTGTTCTTTTCCCGTTTGTGGCAAGGCTCAAGGACAAGACCTATACCGTGAACGGCGGCACCTATCAGATGAAGATTCATGGCTTTGCCTCGGCAAGCGAGTTTGAGGTCGCCGAACAGACGGAGAGCAGCGTTACTTTTGCACTGCGCGATAATGAAGTCACACGTGCACAGTTTCCATTTGCTTTTTTGTTCAAGGTGAAATACGCGCTCAGGGAAAACACCGTAGAGGTGACATATACCGTGGACAACCCGGCGGATGAAATGCTGCATTTCGGCATCGGCGGACACCCGGGATTCAATGTTCCGCTCAAAGAGGGGACTGAATTTGAGGATTACTATCTGCGTTTCTCCCAGCCCTGCGAGCCTGACAGAGTGGGCTTTTCGTCGGCCCTTCTGGTGAGCGGTATCGACAAGCGCTATGAGCTTGAAGATGGGCAGATCATCAGACTCCACCATGACCTGTTCGACCATGACGCCGTAGTTCTAAAAAACATGGCGAAGAGTGTCACTATCGCCTCTGATAAGACCAAGCGCTATGTAACCGTCAGCTATCCGCAGATGCCATATGTCGGCTTCTGGCATGCCGAGCGGAAGGACGCGCCGTATGTCTGCATCGAGCCGTGGGTGTCTCTGCCAGCACGCGACGGAGTGATCGAGGATTTTGCCTGCAAGGGCGACCTTATACATCTCCCCGGACACGACAGCTATAAGAACACATGGTACATTACGATAGGGGAAGAATGAACTATGTATGATGTTGCGGCGCTTGGCGAGCTGCTTATTGATTTTACATGCCTGTCGACGGATGCGGACGGCTATCCGACTATGGCGGCGCATCCCGGCGGCGCGCCGGCAAATTATCTTGCAGCGTTAACGAAGTTCGGCGCAAAGACCGCCATGATCGGCAAGGTCGGCAATGATGCTTTCGGCAGAATGCTTATCAGAACCCTGAAGGGCGCGGGAATCGACACGCGCGGAATGCTTATGTCGGACGATGTGTTCACGACGCTTGCGTTTGTGACGCTGGACGATAGCGGCGACCGTGAGTTTTCTTTCGCGCGTAAGCCCGGGGCGGATACGCAGCTCCGCTTTGAGGAAATCGACCTGAGCGTGATTGACGATTCAAAGGTACTGCACTTCGGCACGCTCTCCATGACGAGCGAACCTGCAAGGGACGCAACATACAAAGCCGTCGAATACGCCGCCGAACACGGGAAGCTCATAAGCTTCGATCCGAATCTCAGAAAGCCACTGTGGGACGACCCGGACGAGGCAAAGCGGCAGATGCTGTGGGGACTTCGGCATGCGGACATTGTCAAAATCAGCGATGAAGAGACGCAGTTTCTGTTCTCTCTTGATCCGGAAGCGGCGGCAAAGCATATCACAGACAACTTTGGCGTTAAGCTTGTCTATGTGACCTGCGGGGCAAACGGATGCTTTTACAGGACGAAGACCGCCTCCGGTTTTGTCAGGTCGCTCAGCGGCATAACCGTGAAGGACACGACCGGAGCGGGCGATATCTTCGGCGGCTCCGCCATGTACGGTCTGCTGAAAGCCGGCGGTGTGCCGGAGGAGCTGACTGCTCAGGAGGTTAAAAATATCGTTACCTTCGCGAGCGTGTCGGCGGGACTTTCGACCACTAAAGCCGGCGGCATTTCAAGCGTACCGGAGCGCGATGAAGTCGAAGCGGCAATGAAGCAAATGAAGGCTGCAGACAACAAAGCCTAAAGCATAATGAGAAAGCAAAGCATGGAAGAGGAACCAACGCAGATCCGCTTTCGTGCTTTGTTTCTATTATATATTATAATTACATACTTTACATACTCTGCACGGACAGTAAGGCCGAGGCTGGGTTCGGTTCACGCATCGTACCGCGGGAGGTGAATATCAGGCAGCTATTTGCCGCATGACTTGTTTACATAACGCAAAAAAAGAAAAGCTTCAATTGTTTTTTTTGATATTGACTTTTGTTAACACTGGTGCTATAATCTGTACAACTACATATTGTGGGGTAGTTGCGGGTCAGGCGGCTCATGGAGTGATGAGCCCCACAATGGCCGTTACGGGAAGCAAGAAAGAAACTATATGGGTAAATCTCTCAAAAAAATCTGGAACGTGGTCAGCACTACGCTGGTTGCGCTGGTTGTGCTCCTGGCGCTTCTGCTGGTTGGCGCAAGAGTCGTGGGCTTGCAGGTGTTCACCGTGCTGTCCGGCTCTATGGAGCCGACGTACCATACCGGCTCGCTGATCTATGTGAAAAAGGTAGACCCATACACCATAACGGTGGGGGAGCCGATCACTTTTATGCTGGACGAAGACACGATTGCTACCCACAGAGTTGTGGGAATCGTTCAGGATGAAGAGGACTCCTCAGTTATCCGCTTCCGCACCAAGGGTGACGCGAACGAGGCCGAGGACGGCACGCTCGTACATTATAAAAATGTCATCGGCACTCCGGTCTTCTCCATACCGTATCTGGGATATGTAGCAAATTACATTCAGAATCCGCCCGGAATGTACATTGCCATCTCTGTCGGTGCTGTTCTGCTCCTGCTCGTGTTCCTGCCCGATGTTTTCGCCGAGGAGGACGACAAGGAGAAAGACAAGCCAAAGGAGAAGCGCGGGAAGAAAACCGCCAAGCGCGGCAGCGGCGCGCATGTTGCGGCAGTCAGGGCTGCCGAGCCCGTCGACGTCCCGGAGGAAACCGCAGAGGACAGCCTGAAGGATGAAATTTCCATGGAAACCGGTAAACCGCTTACGGACGACGAGGTGGAAGCCATCTGCCGAGAAGTTCAGGCAGGCCGCTTCGACGGAGACTGAACGAAGCGGGAAGCAAGACGGAATGCGCGGTAAGCGTTCCGCATTTATTTCAAGGGCAATGCCGCAAGGCTCCCTATATAACATCTATTTAGGAGATTTTTGCAATGAAAACAAAAAGCAAAGCTCTGCTCCTGACGCTGTGCGCGGTGTTGCTTGTTGCCGCCTCAGTAATGGGAACAATGGCGTATTTTACTTCAACTGATGAAGTCAAGAATACATTCACCATTGGACAGATAAAGATCAAACTGGACGAAGCCAAGGCAAATGCTGACGGCTCTCTGGTTGACGGGGCTGACCGTGTGAAAGCCAACAGCTACAAGCTGCTGCCCGGTTACACCTATAACAAGGACCCTATGGTTACCGTGCTCAAAGGCAGTGAATCCAGCTATGTCAAGATGACCGTCACCTTCAGCAACGCCAAAGAGCTGGACGCAATTTTTGCTCCCACCGGTGCAGATATGACCAGCATCTTCAACGGCTATGACGCTGCAACCTGGATTTATAAAGGCAACACCGAGGACACGACCGCAAACACCCGTACCTATGAATTCTGGTACAAGGAAGCTGTCGGCGCTCCCGATGCTGATGTCGAGCTGGATGCTCTGTTTGATTCCATCACTGTACCCGGCACCATCACGAAAGAGCAGCTTGCGACCATCGAGGGCATGACCATCACCGTCAATGCTTACGCAATTCAGGCTGCAGGGTTCACCGATGCTGCAGACGCATGGGCGAATTTTGACTAAGCAGGCTTTCGCAGCCGGTTATTACCGTGATTCAAACAGATGGCGGAACGTTGAAATCCGCTGCCTTTTGAGATAACAATTCAATCGCGCGCGAATATCCGAGGAAAGGAGAAAAACGACGTGAAGAAGAAAGGTTTGGCAATGGTGCTGGCGCTGGTTCTGCTGGCTGTCTGTGCCGTCTCCGGTACTGTGGCATGGCTGACCGCAAAGTCTGACACGGTGACGAATACGTTCACTACCAGCGATATTACCGTCAAGCTGCAGGAAACCACCGGTACAGAGTATAAAATGGTTCCGGGTTATGAAATTAAGAAAGATCCGAAAGCATGGGTCGTGGACGGCTCCGAGGAGTGCTACCTGTTTGTGAAGCTGGAGAAGTCCGCAAACTTCGATACATACCTTGAGTATGCTGTCGCTGACGGCTGGACGAAACTCGACGGTGTTACCGATACGGTCTACTACCGTGTTGTTGATGGCACCACCAATCAGATTGGCACAGCCTACAGCGTCCTGAAGAACGATCAGGTCACCGTTCTGGGTACTGTTACCAAGGAGCAGATGAATGCTCTTAACGCAGCAGGCGCTGTAAAGCCCACCCTGACCATCACGGCTTATGCCTCTCAGCTCTACAAGAACAACACCGAAACGTTTACTGCTGCAGAAGCATGGGCAAACGTCTCCCCCTGATCTCTTAATTCTGTAATCCAACTGCGCCGCATCTCTCGCTTACTTCACCGATACGGACAAGGCAACCAACACTTTCACCGTCGGCAATGTTGATATTACCCTGCATGAGGCAAACAAAGACGCAACTCCGCTTGTTGATGAAGATTATCAGGACTGGCTTGCAGAACAGGTTCTTATGCCCGGCGACAACCAGACCAACACTGTTGCAAAGCGTGTCTATG
>CAZFCH010000030.1:0-11806 GCA_964517445.1 uncultured Oscillospiraceae bacterium
CCTTCGGCGATGTCGGCAAGGCAGTCGTCGTCATTGTCATGGTGCTCCAGATTGCGGGCTCGAGCGGCACCTTCACGGTGGAGCTGCTGCCGGAGTTCAACCGCAGAATATACATTCTCTTCCCCTTCCCCTACGCGATAGACATGATGCGCGAGTGCATCTGCGGACTTTACGGCACGCAGTATCTCCAGAATCTCGGACTGCTGATGATCTTCGCGGTCATAGGGCTGGTAATAGGTCTGCTGGTGAGCAAGCCTTTCAGCGGGCTCAACCACTTTATGGAAGAAAAGCTTGAAGAGACGGAGCTGTTCTGATGACACACGACTCTATATTTATTCCGGAGGTGCCGGGCAATGAGTAAACACAAAAAATACCAGCAGCTGTATGACAGACTGCTTGACGAAGTAAAGGCTCTGCACGAGCGCATAAAGGTCGGCATACGGCAGGGGCTGAAAATGCTCATAATAGTGCCGCTGCTGTTCATGCTGGTCATGTTCCTGACGCAGGGCTCGAAAGGCATATTCCTCGTACTGTGGATAGTTTCGACGTTTGTAATAGCGGCGTTTCTCATTGCGCTGGAATATGTCGACCACGGTATCCAGAAGCGGCTGGAGGAAATCACCGGTATGGAAAACGAGTTTCCGGATGATTCGCTCATGCCGGAGATAGAGCTGCCGGAAATCGACCTCGAAGAACTGCGGCTCGCCGCTCAGGAGCACCACAATCAGCTGTCGCTGCACAAGCTGAAGGAGAAGCTGGAAACCGAGAAAGCATCCGATGATACCGGAAATGCAGCCGAAGATGCCGTAGAAGCTGAGGCTGCAGCGGAAGCAGCTGAGCCAATAGTCGAAGCGCCGTTTATCTTTGAGGAACTTCCGGGGGAAGAAGCCGCAGAGGAGAAAGCTCCGGAGACAGAGGCCATCGCAGAAGAAGCCGCAGAGGCGGCTGAGGACGCGGAGCCGATGGCGGAGACCGGGGCAGATGAGCCTGCGGAGGCAGCTGCCAACGAAACTGAGGACGCGGAGGATGTGGTGAAGGTATGAAGAATATTTTCGGTATTTTCCGTGCCGACTTCCGGCGCATATCCAACAGCGTCGTGGCGTCGGTGGTCATTATAGGACTGTGTCTTGTGCCGTGTCTGTACGCATGGTTCAATATTCTGTCGAACTGGGATCCCTACGGTGAAGAGTCCACATCGAACATCAAGGTCGCAGTGGCAAACGAGGACCGCGGCGCAAAGCTTATGGGCATGGATCTGAACATAGGCTCGCTAGTCATGGACGGTCTTGCCGCGAACAGTCAGCTCGGCTGGGTGTTCGTTGACGACAGGCAGCAGGCGCTCGAGGGCGTGTACTCCGGCGAATATTATGCGGCACTCATAGTGTCGAAGGACTTCACGGATGACTTTCTGAGCATACTCGATAACGACCTGCGTCACCCGCAGATAGAATACTACGAGAACGAAAAGAAAAATGCAATCGCGCCGAAGATAACAAACAAGGCAAAGACCGCGGTTCAGGAGCAGGTCAACAACACCGTCGTTGAAAAAGTTGCGGACGCTATAAACACGATAAGCTCGGTGCTGCGCGCCTTTGGCGTCGAGGCCGATGATGTTTCCGGCGGACTGACCAACGGAATTGACAACGCGTGTGACAACCTTGAGCAGATATCCAAGCTGCTTGTTTCGCTGCGAGACCTGACTGGGAACATGGACAGTCTCCTTGACGCGGCGCAGCTTACGATCTACGACCTCGGCGAGGTGATGGAATCCTCCGCGGCGACGGCCGACGCGGCAAACACGACGATTGTGAACTTTGCCGATTCGATGAACGATTACAGCGCCGGTACGGATGCGATACTCACGAAGATCGACACGCAATTCAAAGAGCTGATTGAGAAGGTACAGACCGGCGGGACGGATGCAGTGCGCAAGGATTCGATGCGCGACTCGCTCTCTTCGCTGAGCGCGGATATACTTACCGTGGCGGCTCAGTCCATCTCCCCGGATCAGGCGGCACTGCTTGACAGCGCGGCATCCTACGTAGATGAGACGCTCAACTATGTCGACACGATAGAGGATGACCGCGACGCTGCGGCGGCTTGTCTGCAGAACGCGGCGGACTGCCTTGCCGATGCTCTCACGATTCAGGACGAGATAGACCGTTCGCTCAACACGCTCAATTCTCTGGCTCAGGAGCTTTCAGACGAAACGGCGTCCTGGTGCTCCGTGCTTCAGAATGAGGCAGACTCGGCCGCTGCCGGCGAAGATGTCGGTGACAGCACCGAATCTGCGCTCGCAGTGCTTACGGAGCTTATAGATAACTTCATTAACGAGGCACAAAGCGCTCAGGTGACCGTTCCCTCACTTGACACTCTGTGTGCCTTAGCCGAGCAGTATCAGATCGACGTTGCGGACATCGGAAGCGAAGCGGGGCGCGACCTCTGCATCTCCGATGCGACCGCGATTCTCGACGAGATAGACGCCGTGATAGCCACGCAGTACTCGAACGTCGGTGTCGGCGGTCTGCTTGAATCGAACTATGCGGCAATTCTCTCGCTCAAGACGCAGACGGACACGCTCAGGCTTCAGGCGGAAAACTGGACATCCTCCGCCCAGGCGAAGCAGGATATACTCGACTCCATCACGTCTCTTGAGGACAGCCTCAACCAGTTCAAAGAAAAATATCCCGACTCATCGGCCTCGATTGACTCGGCGATTGAAAGTCTGGACAGCCTGTATAACCTCATCGAGACCGGCACCGGCACGATGGATGAGATGCTGGAGCTCCTCGACAAAGTGAGAGAGGCACTCTACACCGCGGCAATAACCATTAACAGCAACGTGAACAGTTTCATTCAGGAGAGCGCCGGAAACGCTGAGGCAACGCTCACCACCGTGCGCGAATTGCTGAACGGTTATGCCGGCAAGATGTTCGGAATTTCGGAGACCATCGGCGGCTACGGCGATGCCATCGGCAGTATGCAGGGCACGCTCTCTGATACCATTGCGCTGACGAACACCGTGCGGATATATCTCAAGCAGATAGCCGACGATATACGCCGCTTTACCAGCAGCGAAGCCTTCAACGAGCTGATTGAAATACTGGAAAACAACCCTGACAGTCTTTCCGATTACCTCTCGTCCCCGGTCGAGCTGAACACCGTTGTCATATACGAGATAGAAGACTACGGCTCGGCAATGGCTCCGTACTATATAATGCTGGCGCTGTTTGTCGGCTCGCTCCTGGCCTCGACGATGATAAAGGTACCGGTTAAATATCCCGAGTATCTGACGTGCAGTCCGCTCGAGCGCTACTTTGGACGAAAGATGCTGTTTAACGGCATTGTGCTGGCGCAGGCGCTAATAACCTCGCTGGGCTGTATGTTCTATGTGGGAATGCAGACAGTCAATCCCCTGCTGCTGATTCTCGCCTGCTGCATATGCTCGCTCAACTTCATGGCGATGAACTACGCGCTGGTCTATGCGCTCGACAACATCGGCATGGCGGCGGCGGTCATAATCATGGTCATCCAGGTTGCCGGTTCCGGCGGATCCTACCCGATAGATGTTCTGCCGGAGTTCTTCCAGAAGCTCTATAAATTCATGCCGTTCCACTACGGAATGGACATGATACGCGAGACGATAGGCGGCTTCTACGACCACACCTATCTCAAGTGCGCGGCGATCATGCTGCTGATGTGCGTGGGCTTTGCGATATTCGGACTGCTGGCCTACTACCCGGCAAAGCCGATAAACAAGCTTATCGCCGAGAGCAAGAAAAAATCCGGAATCATGTAAAAGCAATTCTATAAAAGCGAACCGGCCTGATGCAGAAGCATCAGGCCGGTTGTTTTTATATTAGATTATATCTTATATCAGAATCTTCCGCTGCGGTGGGAATGGCCGCCGTGGTTGATCGACGTACCGCCGTGGCCGCCGCCGTGGTTGTCGGGCTGCGGTATCGGCTGGCGCGTCTCGGTGTGATAGAGGAACTGATCCTGCGTAACGCGCATATCCACGCCGCCGCGGCTTATGTAGCCCCTCGCGCCGGTCTGGCGCCGGGCTGTCTTCATCTGCGCGGCGAAGACGCCGCACACGGCAAGAGAGATAAGGCACGGCACGCCGACTATTAAAAGTATATTCATTCCCGTGGAGGAGCTTTCTGCGTACCCGCCGTTATAACCCGGAACGTCGACAGGCGTGCCGCTTTCCGAGGTTCTGAGATAATCTCCGGCAGCGCTCATGTAATCCCTGAAGCCTTCATACCAGCTGTCATAGCGGAAGTCATCAAGGAACTCATCCTCGAGCTGATCCTTGCCGTAGTCGGTGAAGGCGCGGTTTGCAATGCTGCCGTGAGCGTCGAGGTCATATTCGCGCTGGCTCATGCTCAGCGAGAGTATCAGGCAGTTGCGGTCGGTTCCGAGGCCAAGACCGTAGTAGTCGTACATGGCTTCGGAAAAGTCCTCTATGCTGCCGTTTGTATAATCTGAGTAATCCTCGACGATAATCACATATACGCCGCAGCCGTAGCGCTCGGCAAGCTGTTCGGCGGTGGTCTCCAGCTCCTGCTGCTCCGTCTGTGTCAGCAGCCCCACCGTGTCGGTGACATAGCCGAGAGATCTATCCGATGAGGATGCATAGGCCGCGCCACCCAGCGCAAGGCAAAGCGCAATGCAGAGGACCATGGCGAGAACAAATCTTTTCTTCATATCCGCTCTCTCCTCCTCACCTGAACAGCAGCGCCATAACCGCCATGAGCGGCACGGCTATGCCGGCAAACCATGCGAGGAACTTTCCCTTGGATATGGGCAGGTCACCTATCAGGCGGCCGGTCTGGCCGTTCATGGCGAAGAGATAGTTCTTCCCGTTCCACTTGGTGCTGAGCATCCATACGGGCATGAGAGCATAGCTCACCTTTCCGCGGCGGATACTGACGTTTTTGTTCTCCTCAACGCAGGTAGTGTAGCCCATGACGCTCTCGGCCATGAGGCTGACGGCTGTATTTGCCGCACGCTCGTCTGCGCGCTTTGAGCACTCGTCGGCGCTCACATCGTATTTATCCGCGAGGTAGCCCGGCAGATAGGCGGTAGAGAAAGGCTTGAGCTCATCATAATTATACGGCTCAACCGCGTCCATATACTCGTCCGGCATTTTCTTTGAAGCGTCGACCGGGATCTTTTCAAAATTCACGGTGCCAGCGCGGCGGACGCCGTAATGCTCGGTGCGCGTCACACGGTCACGGCCGGTGGTGAAGCTGTGCACGCGCGTGGCGTGATAGCGCACATCCGCGTAGGCGCTGCCGTCATAGAGCCAGAACGGGACGTACACGCCCTTGAGCTCCTCGATATGATTCTCTGAAGCGAAGCCCTTGGGCAGCAGCTTTTTGCCGCTGTAGAACTTCTTGAGCGCGGCCTTCGCGGCGTTCTTATCGAGCTTGAAAGGAATGACATAGTCAGGCTTGAGCGTGTCGGTAAACTGGCCGGGGACAATGCTGGGGTTGCCGCAGTATGGGCAGCTCGTTGCGGCGGTGGTATCGTCGCAGATAAGCTCCGCGCCGCAGCTCGGGCAATTGTAGCTGCGCATGTGCGCAGCGTCCGCGCCCCAGCTGCTTTCGGCATAGTCCCAACTGCCGTCTGTGGACTGCTCCGCAGCCTTCGCGGATGCTGCCGCCGCTGCCGCGTCCTTGTCCTTATACAGCGCCTCTATCTCGGCGACCCCGAACTCGCTGCCGCAATAGTCGCACTTGAGCTTGCCGCTCGCGCCGTCATAGCGAAGCGGGCCGGTACAGGCCGGGCATTGGTAATTTGTTATCTGGTCAGCCATCTGGCTCCACCTCAGCCGACAACATCGTCGGTGTCAAACGGATCGCCGCATTCGGGGCAGAACTTTGGGGGCTTGGTCGGATCCTTCGGCTCCCAGCCGCACTTATCGCACTTGTACTTTATCGTCCCCGGCTTCTTTGCGCCGCACTCGGAGCAGAACTTGCCGGTGTTGACAGCGCCGCAGCTGCATGTCCACTTGCCGTCCTCGGGCTTCTTCGTGCCGCATTCGGGGCAGAAATTGCCGCTTGCGGAGGCGCCGCACTTCGGGCACTTCCATGCACCCGCCGCAGGAGCAGCGGACGCTGCCTGCTGCTGGACAGGCTGCTGGTACTGACCTGCCATCTGATAGAGATTCTGCGCGTTCATGCCGCCCATCTGGGACGCCATGTTCATGCCCATGAAGCCGACTGCCGCACCGCCGGAGTTCTTGGCTGCGTCGCGCATTGCCTGAGCCTGAGCCGCAGAGAGGTTCGCCGCAGCAAGACCGGGATCGCGGTAAGCCGCCGTGCGCTGCATCTCCTTGAGCATGGCTTCGTCCTCTTCGCTGGCCTTGACGCTGGACACGCCGAAGGACACGACCTCGATGCCGCGCAGCTCGCTCCACTTGGGGCTGAGAACCTCATTGAGCGCCTGAGCGATCTCCATGGTGTGGCCGGGCAGAGAGCTGTAACGGATGCCCATGTCAGAGATTTTGGCAAAGGCGGGCTGGAGCGCGGTAAGGAGCTCGGTCTTGAGCTGGCCGTCGATATTCTCGCGGGTGTACTCAGAAGTGACATTACCGCAGACATTGGTATAGAACAGGATCGGGTTGCTGATGCGGTAGCTGTACTCGCCGAAGCAGCGGATGGAGATATCGATATCTATGCCGGCGCGCTGGTCAACAACGCGGAAGGGCACGGGAGATGGAGTGCCGTACTTATTGCCGACAAGCTCCTTGGTGTTGAAGTAATACACGCGCTGATCCTTGGGGGCCTCGCCGCCGAAGGTGAAGCGCTTGCCGATGTTCTTGAAGACTTCCAGAATGCTGGTGCCGAGGTCGCCGCTGAAGATGGAAGGCTCGGTGGAGCTGTCATAGACAAACTCGCCCGGCTCTGCGCAAAGCTCAGCGATCTTGCCCTGCTCGACGATTATCATGCACTGGCCGTCAGCAACGGCAACGACGGAGCCGTTGGAAATGATGTTGTCCGTACCGCCGCGGTTGGAGGAACGGCCTGAAACTTTCTTGCGGCCCTTTACGACGAGAACGTCATTATCAAGCGAATCGCAGTAAAAGTATTCTTTCCACTGATCGCCGACAACGCCGCCGGCTGCGCCAAGCGCTGCTCCAAGTGCTGCACGAATAAGACCCATGTAAAAATCCCCTTTCATTTTATCGGACAGGTTGATTTCCCGCCGCGGATATTCTTTACCATCAGTTGACAAGAGCACACACGCCTGACAGCGTGTCTTTCCGGTGCTTTTTGTCCTTTTCGCCTTGACGGGCGTCAGCCCGCCTGCTTCTCAAAAGCCAAAAAACACTCGAAAATTCAAAGCTGTCAGGTGCAAGCAGTTTTGCCGGAGCAGAAAAGCGTTCAGGCAATGAAAAGCCCGCAGGCAATACTTTGTGTATTGGCAAGGGCTTTGAAAGCAGCATGGATGTTTTTCTGCCCGTCAAAACCGTGTGCGTCCTTGTCAATTGATGGTATCATTATAGCAAACCATGTCATAAAAATCTACCTTGTTTTATAAAGATTGTCTTAATCCCGCGGATATTCGCAGAGCAGGCCGGCGTTGAAGGTCAACAATCCTTGAACTTCAATTGAGCTTCAATTGTTAAGAAAACGATAATGTTTTTATATCTGGAAATATGGGTCATTGAGAGGATAAAATGAAATTTCTGAACTGTGTAATCTACTATATCGTTCTGGGTGTATTCTCGTTTCTGCTCGGACGCATACTGCCGAAGGAATTATTCGACAGCCGTGCCCTTCCGTATAAGCCGCTGGGCTTTGAAGCCGGGCTTTACAAAAAGCTGCGCGTCAAGCAGTGGCAGAACAGACTTCCGGATATGAGCCGCATACTGCCGAAGCTCATGCCGCCGAAGAAGATGACCGCCGACTACGGCAGCCGTCTGCCGCGGATGCTTCAGGAGACCTGCGTTGCGGAGTTTATACACGTGCTGCTGAGCATTCTCGGCTTCGGCGCGGTGTTCATAATTGACGGAGCATGGGGCTGGATAATTTCAGTAATATACTTTCTTGCGGGAAACCTCCCGTACATCATCATACAGCGCTACAACCGGCCAAGGCTGCTGCGCCTTGAGGACGGAATGAAGAAACAGGAGGGACAGCGTCAGAGATGAAAACGCTTATATTGAGCTGTGACACCGGCGAGGGGCATAACTCCTGCGCCAAGGCTATTGCGGATGAGTTCATTCGCCGCGGCGAGGAGTGCGAAATATGCGAAGCGCTGCATTTTCTCTCCGAGGGCGCGCAGAAACTTATAACCAGCGGGCACACCTTCATGTACCGGCACACCCCGAAGCTCTATCAGTCGGGTTACAGATTCTCCGAGAACCACCCCGACATGTTCCATGAAAGCTCTAAAATCTATGAGGTATTCGCCAAGGCCGCGCTGCCGCTGTACGAGTACATCCGGGACGGCGGCTATGACACGGTCATATGTGTGCATCTCTTCCCGGCACTGATGGTGACAAAGATACTGGAGCTTTACGATGCGACGCTGTGCACGGCCTTCGTCGCGACAGACTATACATGCAGCCCAAGCGTCGGTGACAGTCGCCTCGGGCGCTGCTTCATCCCGGCTCCCTCTCTTGCCGGGGAGTTTGTCACCGGCGGTATAAGTCCGGAGCTTATCGTGCCCTCCGGGATACCGATACGCCCGGAGTTCTACACGCGCGTGCCGAAGGCCGAGGCTAAGCGCAGCTTCGGCATTGAGCCGGAACACCAGCACCTTGTCGCAATGACGGGGAGCATCGGCTGCGGACCGTTAAAAGAGCTGACCGAGACCCTCGCCGAGACGATGACATATGAGCAGGAGCTCACGGTCGTCTGCGGGGCGAATGAGAAGCTGCATAAGCATCTTGCTTCGCGCTTCGCCGGCTGGTCGAACATCCACATCCTCGGCTTCGAGAAGGATGTATCCATGCTGCTCGACAGCGCCGATCTCTATCTCACAAAGCCCGGCGGAATCAGCGTCACGGAAGCCGCGGCAAAGGCGCTGCCCATGGTGCTGATAGATGCGATTGCTGCGGTGGAGGAATATAACCTCAACTTCTTCACGAAGGCCGGGGCTGCCGTCACCGCTGCCACACCCGAGGAGCTGGCGGCCTGCTGCCTTGAGCTGCTGGCAGAGCCAGAGCGTCTCGCGGAGATGTCCGCCGCCATATCCAAAGCCGTGCCGCTGAACGCGGCAGAGACGATATACGAAACCATGTGTGAGCTGCACGGGATGCACGCCGCGGCTGCCGACGCGTGAAAAAAATGACTGCACTGAATGAACGGTGCAGTCATTTTTATGTTTATTAATATATATTATTTTCTGCGGGTGCGCTGGCGGTGCTCGGAATACATGCGGTTGTCAGCGATTCTGCTGTCAGACTCCTGCATGAACTTCTTGAGTCTGTCCTCAAAGTCCATGTCGCCGCTCGTCGATGCCGCCTGGGGCATTGGCGCGCGCGCAGGTCTGTCGCGCTTCGGCTGAGCATCGCGGCTGCGCGGCGGGTTCTCCGGCTTCGGCGGCTCAAGCGTACGCTTTATGGAGAGGTTAATACGCCCTTCGTCGCTGATCCCGATGACCTTGACCTTCACAATCTGGCCGACCTTCAGGAATTCATTGACATCACTGACATAGGTGTTGGCCACCTCCGAAATATGTACAAGGCCGCTCTTGCCGCCCTCCAGCGCCACAAACGCACCGAATTTAGCGATACCCGTAACTTTCCCTTCCAGCACTTCACCGATCGTCAGCTCCATGTGTACCCCTCTCTGTCTGTAGTAGAATAGAATATTTTTCTCCCGGTTTGACAGAATCCGGCCGCTTTTGCGCGAGCCGCTCAATCACATGTCAATCCGGTTTTCTGCTTGTGCTTTATAATAAAACATTCGCGCGAATTTTTAAAGATACTTTTTGCATATTTGCAAAATTTTTTTATTACTTCTTTACGCCCTGCGCCGCAGTTCGCCAGAATACAGCATCACCCCCACAGCAAATATATGCAGTAGGGGTGAAAATATATCCTAATATATCACGACAGCAGCATTCTGTCGTTGTCGAGCGCTTTGCCGACGCCTGCTCTGAAGCGCGCCAGGAGGTCGTCTACCGTGAGTCCGCTGCGCTCCGTGCCGCCGACATCGAGAATTATTCTTCCGGAGTCCATCATCAGCGTGCGGTTGCCGAGCTCGAGCGCGGACTGCATGTTGTGCGTAATCATCATGCAGGTGAGCTTTTCCTCGCTCACGACCCTGCGCGTGAGCTCCAGCACCTTCTCTGCAGTGCCGGGGTCGAGTGCAGCGGTGTGCTCGTCAAGCAGCAGGAGATTCGGCGTCACGATAGTCGCCATCACGAGTGTCAGTGCCTGACGCTGTCCGCCCGAGAGCAAACCGACCGGCTGGCGCAGTCTGTCCTCAAGCCCCATATCGAGCTGGGCAAGCCTGTCGCGGAACATGTCGCGGTCGGCCTTCGTGACATGCGCGAACCATCCGCCGCGTCCGGCGGCGAGGGCGAGGTTTTCCTCTATCGTCATGTCCGGGGCAGTGCCGCGCATCGGGTCCTGAAAGAGCCGGCCTATACGCTTTGCGCGCTTATATTCCGGCTGGAAGGTGATGTCCTCCCCGTCGAGGATAATGCTGCCGCTGTCCGTGAGGAAGCTGCCGCAGATTGCGTTAAAGAGCGTGGACTTGCCCGCGCCGTTCGCGCCGATGATCGTGACGAAGTCGCCGCGCTCAAGTTCGAGCGAGAGATCAGGTATGGCTTTTTTCTCGTTCACGGTGCCGGGATTGAAGGTCTTTGAAATATGGCTGAGCTTCAGCATGCGCCCTCTCCCCCTTTCCTTCCGGAATGCGCCATTTTGCGGCGCAGCATCGGCAGACGGCTCTTGAGATACGGCACGGAGATTGCCAGAACAACGATGACCGAGGAGACCAGCTTAAGCATGAATGCCGGCATATTGAGCCTCAGCGCTATGGTATAGACAAGGCGGAAAATCACCGAGCCAAGCACCACGCCGACAGCGCGCTTAAACACGCTGCCGCGCCCCATGACCGTGCCGCCGATAAGCAGCGAGGCAAGGGCAATCGTGACCATGCCGGTGCCGAGGTTAATATCCACGGCTTTCTGGGACTGCGCCATCAGGCAGCCGGAAAGGCCGGTGAGAGCGTTCGCCGCGCAGAGACCGACCGTCGTGGTGAACGCGGGATTTATGGACGAGGAGCGCACCATGTCAGGGTTGTTGCCGGTTGCGCGGATGGCAAGCCCGAGGCGTGTGCGCAGAAAGAGCGTGATGAACACGAGCGCGAGCAGCACCGCCGCGCCCGAGACGATGAGCTTATAGCCTCCGGCAAAGGAAGTGCCCTCAAGAGCCGACTTGAGCAGGGAGAACACCGTGTCGGTCTTGTTGAGGTTCAGGAGCGACGAGCCGCCCATGACCGCGATGTTCACGGAATAGAGCGCGGTATTCATGATAATGCCGGCAAGCAGACTGTTCACGCCCATGCGCGTCTGAAGAATTGCCACGATGAAGCCGGAGCAGATACCGGCTGCCATTGCCGCGCCGAGCGAAAGCCACGGGTGCCCGGTGAGGGCCACAGCCGCGCCGACTGCCGCGCCGAGAGTGAAGCAACCGTCGGTCGACAGATCGCACACGTTCAGCATCGTATAGCTCAGGAACAGCGCCAGCACCGTCAGAGAGCAGATAAGCCCCAGCTCGAGTGCGGTCTGTCCGAGAGACAGGATAGTTGAAATGTCCATACTCGTCCTCTTTTTT
>CAZFCH010000030.1:11906-14583 GCA_964517445.1 uncultured Oscillospiraceae bacterium
ATGATGCGATGTGGGATTACTTGATGTCGTCAAAGCTCTCTGCGGTGGTGAGGGTCACGATGCGGGAGCAGAGGGATGTAAAGGCGGCTTCGACGTCTGCGTAGTCATATCCGAGCTCGGCGCAGATATCGGTGTTTATGGTCGCGGTGCCGTTGTCGAAGGTCATGACCGGGGTGGAAGCGGGGTCGGCACCCTCGAGGAGGATCTGGGCAACCATGTTCGCGGTCTCAACACCGAGGTTTGCGTAATCGACGCCGTAGCCGAGGAACGCGCCGTTGAGAGCGAAGGAGTCAGCGCCGGTGTACTGCGGAATGCCTGCCTTGGCGAAGGTCTCATAGATTGCAAGCTCCGCGGTCATGATGGTGTTGTCGGTCGGGGTGAAGACGGCGTCGACCTTGTCGGCAACCAGAGCGTCGGCGGCGAGCATGACTTCGTCGGTCGTGGTGCCGGTGCGCTCAATGTACTTGACGCCCATATTGTCGAGGTATTCCTTGGCCTTCGCGATGGGTGCGGCGGAGGAATCCTGTCCCTGGTCGTACAGCAGGCCGATGGTCTCGGCGTCGGGGTCAAGGGCGAAGATGAGGTTCATTATCGCGTCGGTATCGAGGTAGTCGGAAGTGCCGGTGACGTTCGCGCCGGGGGCTTCGAGGGACTCGACAAGACCCGCGCCGACGGGGTCGGACACCGCGGAGAACACGACGGGAGTCTGGCTGTCCTCGGTCGCGGTCTGCATGCGCATCGCAACAGGCGTTGCAACGCCGATCATAAGATCGACCTTATCGGCGAGGTAGTCGGAAATTATCTGCTCCATAACGCTGGCGTCGGCATTGCAGTTATCGTAGAGGACGTTGAACTCAACGCCGTTCTCCTCGCCTATCTCAGCAAGACGGGTCTGAATGTTTTCGACGATCTGGTTGAGAGAGGCGTCGTCAACATAGTTGCACAGGCCGATGGTATAAGTCGTCTTTGCTTCAGTGTCGGAAGCGGAGTCGGTCGCGGGAGCTGCGGCTTCGCTGCCGCAGGCGGCGAGCGCGAGGCACATTACAGCGGCGAGAACGCCGGCGATTGCTTTACGGATGATGTTTGTCTTTTTCATGGTTGTTTCCTCCATTTGGCTTTTGAGCCTTAATTTGATTACGGGCGGCGATGGAGGGGCCGCTGCCGACGGCCTTGTTTCGGAGCATGGACATAAAAAAACAACCCCCGTCCCACTCATGGGACAAGAGCTGCACACTCCTGCGATACCACCCAAATTGACGTTCTTTGAAAACGCCCTCTCGCTTACGCGTACCATCATACGCGTCCTGAAAGATAACGGTACAGGTTTCCGTCGGCATCTACTCGGGCACAAGCCCTTTCAAACCGCCCTCCGAAGTCCATTCGCCCCGCGCCATACGACCGTGATCACACCACCCACGGTTCTCTGCACAATGGTTATGCCGGGTTACTACTCTCCGTCACAGGTTTGCACCAACTGTTCTGTTGATGGCGTCATTATAGCCGCGCGGTTTTGATATGTCAAGAGTCTTTTTTCACTTTTTGCAGGCTGACGAAATTTCAGTCTCCGCGTTTTCTGCGATTTGTCTGCTGTGCCAATTCATAAAGCAGCGCGCAGATTGCCGATAGAGGCGCAAAAATAAATACTGCCGGCAGGGAGCCTGTGCGTTTCCTGCCGGCAGATTTGTTATTAGTGGTGATCCGCGCCCTTTTCACCCACGCCGAAGTGAAGCTCTTTCATTCCTTCAACTTCGTCGCAAATATCCTTGAGTGCGCAGACGGAGCAGTCCGTCGGCAGACCTTCGAGGATATGGGTAAGCGTACCCGTAACATCGGCGGATTTCTTTGCCAGAGCCTTGAGCTTAACATAGTCGACTGAGGGATCGGTCATGAAAATGACGGTCGCGTTGATGACATTGGCATCCTTCTTATACTCGGTGATGTAGTTCATACCGACGGACTTGAAGCTTATGCCGCGGCGCAGCGCATCCTTGCTGACACGGATCTGTTCGCGGTAGTTCTCCGGAGACATGCGGACCATGTAGCCTTCGGGGTACACGTGGTACTTTGAGAACTCAATGTCCTTAAGAGTGCGGTAGACCGCCTCATCGTCCTCATCCAGAACGCCGACGCGCAGCAGGACAACGCGTGCGAAATCGCAGTCGCCCTTAATCTCGCTGAGATCCTTGCCGCAGAGAATAACCTGATCCTTGTTGACAAGCTCGGCATTGGAGGTGAACAGCACATAGTTTGCCGATCCCCTGCCGGACGCGCCCAGTTCAAAGGCTGCATCCTTCTGCAGGACGAGCTCGCTCATGCCGGTATCCTTCCAGAGACCGTGCGCGTCATAGTCCCAGACCTTCGCGCTCTTCGACTCAAGCAGAGCTTTGGTTTCGTTGATAAGAGAGTTGTACAGCTCCATAATCAGAACTTGATATCAACAGGCTTGCGGTCAAAGATGGTGTTGACCTGCTTGTAGAGCCAGCCCAGAAGCTTCTGGTCGAGGTTCCAGAAATAGACAACAAACAGGGCAACGACAGTGATGACGAGCACCTTTATAAGGTTCTTAAAAAATTTGCACATGTAAGAATATGCCCCTTTCCTAAATCGGTTTGGTCGAGGAAATTACTTCTTGGCCATGCCCTTCTGACGGGCATATTCCGCGGCACCGAGAGCGCCC
>CAZFCH010000031.1:0-14366 GCA_964517445.1 uncultured Oscillospiraceae bacterium
GGTCAAAGCCGGAGGTCATAAGCAGCTGTTTGAACTGCTGCGGAGCCTGCGGCAGAGCATAGAACTTGCCGGGGTGCTTTCTCGCGGGGACGAGATAGTCGCGCGCGCCCTCAGGAGAGGATGCGGTGAGTATAGGTGTGGTAATCTCAAGGAAGCCATGCTCTGTCATCGCCTGGCGCAGAGCCGCGACGACGTTGCAGCGGAGAATAATGTTCTTCTTGACGGCGGGGTTTCTCAGGTCGAGATAGCGGTACTTGAGGCGCTGAGTCTCGTCGGCCTCGCGGCTGCGGTTTATTTCAAAAGGCAGCTCATTATAGCGGCACTTGCCGAGGACCTCGATCTTCTCGGGAACAACCTCGATATCGCCGGTCGGGAGCTTGGGGTTCTTGCTGGCGCGCTCACGCACGGTGCCTTCGACGGAGATGGTGGACTCCTTATTGATGCCCTTTACAACGGACATCATGGTCTCATCCTCAATGACGACCTGAGTCGTGCCGTAAAAGTCGCGCACTACGACGAACGCGAAATTGCTGCCGACCTCGCGGACATTCTCCATCCAGCCGACTATTTTGACCTTCTGCCCCACATTCTCGATGCGGAGCTCATTGCAGGTGTGTGTACGGGATTGTGTCATACTCTTTTCTCCTATCTGTAAACAGCGACTTACTCTTTGATAATTGCGCCGCTGTTCCTTTCCTTTATTACGGCAGCGATGTGTTCCGCTGCAGCCGCCGGGCTGAGCTTGACCTGCTCGCCGGTCTGCATGTTCTTGACGGACAGGACGCCTTCGTTTATCTCGTCCTCGCCCACAAGCACGACGAACGGCACCTTCAGCTTATCGGCATAGCTCATCTTGGCCTTGAACTTTTTCTTCTCGCCGTAGAGTTGGGTACGCACGCCGCCGGCGCGCAGAGTCGTTGCGGCGGAAATGGCGAAGCCGGCGTCCTCGGTCATGGGAATGACGAGTGCATCGCACGGCGCGGTGACTATCTCATCTGACAGCAGTCCCTGCTCATTGAGCACATAGAACAGTCTTGTCAGCCCTATCGATATGCCGACACCGGGAAGCTGCTTATCGGTATAATACTCGGCAAGGTTATCGTACCGACCGCCGGAGCAGACGGAGCCGATCTCCGGGTGCTCGGTCATTTCGGTCTCATAGACCGTGCCGGTGTAATAATCCAGACCGCGCGCGATGGTGAGGTCGACGGCAAAGTTTTCCTCCGGTACGCCGAAGGCCGCGAGGTAGCCCGTGACGGTCTTGAGCTCGTCCAGTCCCTGGTCAAAGGTCGCGTCCATGCCGCGGTAGCGCTCAAGCGCTGCGATGACCTCGTCATTGCTGCCGCAGATGGCCATGAAGTCAAGCACATTCTCCGCCTTGCAGGGGAGCATCTTCACCTCGTTAATGAGGAGCTGACGCACATTCTCGGCGCCGATCTTATCGAGCTTGTCGACAGTGCGCATAATGTCCCCGGCGCGCTCGCTCATGCCGTTCATGGCATAGAAGCCGTTGAGGATTTTGCGGTTGTTGACCTTAATTTTAAACTTGGTTATGCCGAGCTTTGAGAAGGTGTTATAGATAATGGCCGGAATTTCCGCCTCATTTATGATGTCAAGCTTGCCGTCACCTATCACGTCAATATCGGCCTGATAGAACTCACGAAAACGGCCGCGCTGGGCGCGCTCGCCGCGGTAGACCTTGCCGATCTGATAGCGGCGGAACGGGAATGTCAGCTCGCCGTAGTGCCCGGCAACGTATTTTGCCAGCGGGACGGTGAGGTCAAAGCGCAGCGCAAGGTCGCTCTCGCCCTTCATAAAGCGGTATATCTGCTTCTCGGTCTCGCCGCCGCCCTTAGCGAGCAGCACCTCGGCGGACTCGATTATCGGTGTGTCAAGCGGGGTGAAGCCATAGACGGAGTAGCTCTGACGGAGAACCTCCATCATGCGTTCCATCTTCATCTGCTGCTCCGGCAGCAGCTCCATAAAGCCGGAAAGCGTGCGCGGTGATACCTTTGCCATGTATGTGCATCCTTTCAATATACGCATGAATTCCGAAGCCGTTTATGCAGACGGCTTCGGAATATAAACGCGCAGTATAGCTGACGTACGGCTTATCTCTTCTGGGGATTGACGATGTTGCGCCAATCGAGGTCGCCGCGGCGCAGACCCTGAACGAGCACCTCCGCCGTCGCGGCGTTTGTCGCAAACGGAATCTGGTACTGATCGCACAGGCGCTCTATCTTATTGATGTCATCAAAGCCCTTGGGATTTGCGGGGTCACAGAAGAAGAGCACAAGATCGATTTCATTGAAAGATATGCGTGCGCCAATCTGCTGTGCGCCGCCCTGGTCCGCGTGGAGATAAAGCGTTATCGGAAGGCCGGTCGCCTCCGAGACAAGCTTGCCTGTAACATGGGTTGCGCAAAGTGAATGCTCCGCCAAAATGCCGCAGTAGGCAATGCAGAACTGCACCATAAGCTCTTTCTTCCTGTCATGCGCCATCAATGCAATATTCATACTCTTCTCCGTTTCCTTATATGCAAATTACCTTATTTAATCATTCATCTAATTATATACATAAATTCCCGAAACTTCAACACTTTATTTAAGAAGCTCCATTTCCGTCTCGGATGTGTCGCTGTAGCCCATTATAGTGATGTAGGCGTCCATGATCTGGCGCGCGATGAACTGAACATCAGCACCTGCGCCGCCTCGCTCGACGACGACGAATATCGCAACCTCGGGATCCTTATACGGGGCATAGCACATGAAGATACCGTCGTTCTGAATGTTTTCGCCCTTCTGTGCGGTACCGGTTTTACCGGCGACACGCCACTGGCAGTCGACCCAGACGTTGACGTTCTTCTCGTTTACATAGTCGTTAAGCACTTCCCACATGCCTTCATGCACCGCATCCCAGTTATAGTCGGCGGACTCGACGGTGCTCATAACGGTAGGCTCGCGGTCATAGAGCTTTTCGCTGTAATCATAGCTTCTGACGGATTTGAGGATGGACGCGGAATAGCGCGTGCCGGAGTTTGCGACTGTCGCGCAGTATTCGGCCATCTGTATTGGGGTGAAAACGCTGTCGGACTGGCCGATGGCGGCCTGCAGCGTATCGCCTATTCGCCACTCGGTACCGGCATAGTCCATGTGGTTTGCCTGGTTGGACATGTTGCCCTTGGCTTCAACAAGCTCAATGCCCGAGTATTCACCGAGGCCGAAGTTTGCGGCAAATTTGCCGAGGTCATCGACGCCGAGGTAGTTGCCGATGGAATAGAAGAAATAGTTGCACGAGTCGCGGATTGCGGTCGTGACATTCTCCTCCGGGTGGGTCAGGTGATCTTTCGTTGAGTTCCAGATCCAGCACTCAGGCGCGTAGCCTTCGGCCGCGTACCTTGTGTAGACGCCTTCGCACTTTATTTTGTCCTCGGTATTTATTATGCCCATTGTAAGCGCAGCTATTGCCGTGCAAGGTTTGAAGGTTGAACCCGGCGCGTAGGTGCCCATCAGTGCACGGTTAAAGAGAGGCGCGTTCTCCTCTTCGAGCAGCTCCTGATAGTCCTCAAGTATCGTCGAGACATTGTAGGTCGGCCAGCTCGCCATTGCGAGCGGCTCACCGGTCTTGACATTCACGACAACGGCGGCAGCGCCGGTGATTTCGTCTTTGAGCTCTGTGTTATAGTCGCCTCGCGCCGTGCCCTCGGCACGCGCCTGGGCGATGTTCTGTTTTAGTATTGACACGCCGTTTGCAAGGATACGCTCGGTCTGTTGCTGCAGGACGCTGTCGATCGTCAGGTACACGTGGTTGCCCGGCTCCGGTTCCTCGGTATAAACCGTCGCAAGCACCGTGCCGGAGGAGTTGCGCGTCTCGATGACTTTGCCGTCCTTGCCGTGCAGATAGCTCTCAAAGGCGTATTCAACGCCGTCTTTACCGACCATGGCGTCTGTTGAATAGTTCAACAGAGAGTATTTCTCATACTCCTCCTGAGTCATAAGACCGGTGTAGCCGAGGATGTGCGCGGCATACTCCGTGCTGTATTTACGGCTGTATGCGCGCTCGACCTCAATGCCGACGAGTTTGTTCTCCATGATTGAGGAGATGAGCTTCATACTCGCATCCTCGACGAAGATATAGTCGGAGGTGTTGACGGCATAGCGGACATTTATCGAGTAACGCACGCCGGCGATGATGCGCATCTCCTCAGCAGAGTAGCTGTTGTCGATGCCGTATCTCGTGCGCATGTAGCTCATCAGCTCGACTGCAGTGGAATCCGAGTCCAGCTCCTGACGGACGAAGTAAGCGTCAAGCATCGTGCGCTGTATCTCCGTCATGTCCGAGTTGTACTCGAAGGGCGGAGTCATGGATATAGGCAGGTCGTCGGTGTATTCGTCGCCGTAGCTCTGAACCATGCGCACAAGCTCAAGGATGACCGAGTTCGGATCGTCGTTTGCGAAGAGCTTATCCGTATCTATCTTGAGGTTGTAGGTCTCATCATTGCTGACGAGGGTACGCCCGTAGCGGTCATAGATATTGCCGCGCGCGGCGGTAACCGTACGCTCGGTATTCGTAAGCTCGCTGCTGCGGTTGTAGTTTTCCTCGCCCTCTATAATCTGGAGCTTATAAAGCGCCACCAGATACACCGTGAGGAGAAGCACGATGAGTATAACAAGCCCTGCAACTCTGCCCGGTTTTACAATTCTGTTGTGCATTTCAGGTCCTTTCCCTTACTTGATCCACTTTGCCGGCGGGAAATACGCCACCGCCGAAAACGGCAGCGACCAGATTGTCTGGACGATGACCGTTGAGAGCATCACTCCGCTCCATGTATCGCCCGCCAAGGTCTTGAGCATCTGGAGCACTGCGGTGATAAACAGCGCCGCAAGCGTGATGCCCATGAAGGCAAAAAAGCGCCGGTTTATAAAGAACTGGGACACGAACGCCGCCGCGAACGACAGCATAGGCAAAACCAGCGCAAAGAAAATCGTATACTCCACGAAAGACATATCCGCGAATATGCCCATGATAAGCGAAAACAGCGGACCGATGGTCGCGCCTTCGAACATTCCGACCGCCACAGCGACCGCCGGCAGTATCATCGGGCACGAGCCGAACAGCCTGAAATGGCTGAGAATCATGTTTTGCGCCATCAGCGTCAGCAGCATGAACAGCGCGTAACCCAGCACGCGGTGTATATTTATCTTTTCAAAAAGATCCTTCAACTCTTATTCCACCACTTCAAAGCTCTTGATAATGAACACCTGCACGAGCGAGTCCAGATCGCACTGCGGCTCGACTATGCCGTATTCTATCTGCCCGCCGGCCTCGGTCTGCACAGCCGTGAGCGTGCCAATCACAAGCCCGGACGGGAACGCGCCGCCGGAGCCCGAGGTCAGGACATCGTCGCCGACAAATATCTGCGCGCCGTCAGCGAGGAATGTGAGCTTTGCGGTCTTGTTCTTCATAAATGAGTATTCGCCGACGACCATGCCGGAGTTGCCCGCCGCGCCGACGAACGCGCCAACGCTCATGTCAACGTCGATAAGCGTGCTGACCGTCGCCCAGTTTGTGCCGAGCTCGGTAATCTGGCCAACGACCGCGCCATACTCGGTTATGACCGGGTCGCCTATCTCGATGCCGCTGGTCTCACCTTTGCTTATCGTGAAAGAGGACGACCAGTTCGACGACGACCAGAGCACGACCTTGGCCGATTCCATTTCATAATCCGTGTGCTTTTCACGCAGCTCAAGGAGCTCGCGCAGACGTGTGTTCTCTTCGGAGGCTGCAATGCCGTCACGCGCAGACTGCTGAGCTTCTGCAAGCTGGGAACGGAGCGATTCGTTCTCCGCCATGAGCGAATCATAATCGTACAGGTAGCCATACAAGCTGTCGAACCAGTTGACGGCGGAACTCAGAACCTTCTGTATAGGCGCCTTCACGATGCCCGACACGTTCTGCACGAAGCTTATGTTGCCGTCGCGCGCCGCCGCACTGAGTGCGATTATCAGCACAACCGCTCCGACGATTATACCGACGCGTATTCCGTTTTTCTTAAGGTATTCTTTCAAAGAAGTCCAACTCCCTGCCTGTTGAGCATTTTACCGAGCCTGCACAGCGGCAAGCCCATGACGTTGAAAAAGTCGCCCTCGATGCCCTCAACGAAGAGCGCGGCCTTGCCCTGCGCACCGTATGCGCCGGCCTTGTCCATTGGCTCCCCTGTGGCTATGTACGACTCTATCTCCCGCTCGGAAAGCTCGCGGAAGCGGACGCGGCTCATTTCATATTCAAGCGTCTCCTGCCCGTCCTTTATGACGCACACGCCGGTGTACACCTCGTGCGTCTCGCCGGAGAGCTCACGGAGCATTTCGGCAGCCTGCTGCTCCGAATGCGGTTTCCCGAACACCTTGCCGTGGTGCCAGACGATAGTGTCCGCGGCGATCAGAACGTCCCCGGCCGCGCACTGCCCGGCAACCTCGCGCCCTTTGTGCGATGCGAGCGCCATTACAAGTTCACCCGGAGTGAGCCCGGCGGGCGCAACCTCCTCACCCTTTGCAGGGATAATCTTCATGTCCTTTACGCCCAGCATCTCCAGAAGCTCCTTGCGTCTCGGAGAGCCGGATGCGAGAATAATGCTCATTTTCTTTTTCCTCTTTGCTGATTGCTTTTAATCTACGCCTCTATAGTAGAGCCCGCGTGTAAGAACGTTCGGCTTATAATCCGACAGGCCCATATAGCCCTTCGCGACCTCAACGCACTCTCTCATGCTCTCGGTCGTGAACATCATGCGCAGCCCCCATGCTCCGGCGGCGTAGACATCCTCCGCCTTATCCGCGAGGTAGAGCTTATGCGCGTTATAGATAACGTTGCGGCAGCCGAACTCCTTAACGACCGGGAACACCGAGCCCATGCGGTCGGACATCTGTCCCGGGGTCTGGCAATTGCAGCGCCCCGCGCTGTGGCGGATGATGCACTGGTCGGACACCATGAGCGGGATGCGGCCGTATATAATAAGCTCGGTATCGAGCGGCTTTATCATGTCCCTGATCTGTGACAGGCGCAGTTCGAACGACGCCGTGGCGGAAATGAAGCCAGCCTGACGGATGACCTCCATCGACAGGGAATTGAAAGTATTGAGTCCGAAGTCCCCGCGCAGCTTCATCCCGGCCTTCTTTGCAAGCATCGCATGGCCGAGATTTCCGACAAGCGCTTCATTCACGCCCTGATCGAACATGCGGCTGAGCATGTCATACACCTCGGCTGCCTCATTATCGGTAATGACGCGCGGCAGCACCGCAACGGGTACCGTTCCCTGCTCTGCAAAGGGGCGGAGCAAGTCGAGCTTCTCCGTCATAAGTGTGAGCGGAACATAGAGGTATTGGGGCTTGAGCGCGGCAAGCTCCGGCGAGAGCTGCTCCTCCGTCAGCACCTGGAAGATCATCGCAGGGTCACCTGTCGGCAGCTTGCCTTTCGGCTTCTCCGGCAGCTTCGCGACGCTGCGGCGAGGCGGCTTTGCGCGCTGTTCGGACAGCTCTGCCACAAGCTTGCGGCGCAAGTCGTTTATTTCAGACGCCGGCAGGTACAGCCCGGGATCTACCTGCGCGCGGTTCTCGACGCAGTTATAAGGCGTTCCGCCGGTCTTGAACATCTGCTCTGTAATATACGCGGCGGTAAGCCCCTGCCCTCTGGCCTTCTCGGGTACACCGCCCATTGCCGCGGCACGGTTGCCGTCATCGTCAAAGGCGATTGCCTTGACCGGCATGTTTTTTTCAGCCACGGTATAAAAGTGCACGGGGACACGGCGAAGCTCGCCCTCGGAATAGCCCTTACGGGCGACGGTGAAAAGCTTTTCGGTGTCCTTGTCCGGTTCCTCGCGACGGCCGAACATATCTTTTTTATCTCCGTTGAAATAGCCCTGAGTGAAGCCCTGGCGAGAGAAAGCCTTTTCAAGCGTCTCCATCTCCTCGGTCGAGGGCTGGCGGTGCTCTTTGAGCGCTCTGGAATATATCTTTGTGACTATCGCGGTGTACTCCGGGCGCTTCATTCTGCCTTCGATCTTGAGGCATGCGACACCTGCGTCCTCCAGCTCACTCAGTCTGTCGACAAGGCAGTTATCCTTGAGGGACATGGGGTAATCGTCCATACGTCCGCCGAGGCTGTACTGCATACGGCAGGGCTGGGCGCACATGCCGCGGTTGCCGCTGCGGCGGCCTATGAGCGAGGACATATAGCACTGGCCGGACTGGCAGAAGCAGAGAGCGCCATGGACGAAGACTTCCGTCTCGATAGACGCGTGCTGCGTTATAAATTTTATCTGCTCAAGGCTCAGCTCGCGCGCGAGCACAGCGCGGGTCATGCCCATCTCCGCCGCAGTCTCCACCCCGGCGAGATTATGGATGCTCATCTGTGTGCTTGCGTGCAGCGGAATATCCGGCAACGCCTGGCGTATCGCGTAGGCAAGGCCGAGATCCTGAATGATTATTCCGTCTGCACCGAACTCCGATGCAAGGCGCGCGCTCTCCACTGCCTGAGCAATCTCACGATCGTTGACAAGGGTGTTGAGCGTGACATACACCTTGCAGCCGCGGATGCGGCAATAACGCATCGAGCGTTCGAACTCCTCATCCGTGAAGTTCTTCGCGCCGCGGCGGGCGTTAAAGTTGCCAAGCCCCATATATATAGCGTCCGCACCGTTCTGCACGGCGGCAATAACGGCCTCCGGCGAACCTGCGGGTGAAAGAAGCTCTATCATTCTCTGCGCTCCTCTGATGATTCTGGCGTATCTCTGCCTGCGATAATCTGACTGCATTAAGATACAGGATAATTATAGCACACAGGCCCCTATTGCGACAAGATAATTTTAATGTTATAATATGGCCGCACCGTAAATTATTTTCTAAGAGGACATCAGACTATGCAGCAGAGCACATCGGAAAATATTATATCTCAGGCGTCGGCGGACAGGCTTATCGCCGCGCACGACGGGGACGTGGCCCTGCTGTATATATATCTGCAGCGCACGGGCGGCGACCTTGAAGATGCTGCGCGCGAGCTTTGCCGCACAATGGGCGAAATCGAAGCCGCGCATGAAAAGCTTCTGCGCATGGGGCTTATCGGCACAGCTCCGGTCCACTCCCCTGCTGCGGCTGCGGAACCGCCGCGCGAAGGAAAAAAACAGGAAGCAAAACTTCCTCCGGCGGAGGAGCTGCCGGAATACCGCGCAGAGGATATCGTCCGGCGCTGTGAGGAGGACAATGCCTTCGCTGCGATTGTCTCCGAGGCGCAGAAAGTGCTGGGGCACGTGCTCAGCAGCTCCGACCTCAAACGGCTTTTCGGCATATACGACTATCTCGCCCTTCCGCCCGAGGTTGTGCTCGAGCTTCTCAATTACTGCGTGTCCATCTCCTGTTCGCCAAATGGTGAGGGCCGGCGGCGTCTCTCCATGAACCTTGTGGAAAAAGAGGCTTTTGCCTGGGTGCATAAGGAAATATTCACGCTTGAGCAGGCGGAGGAATACATACAGAAAAGCCAGCTTCGCCGCGGAGATATCGGCAGGATAAGCGAAGCTCTCGGTATCCGCGGACGCGCGCTTACCCCGTCGGAACAGCACTACATAAGCTCGTGGCTCGATATGGGCTTTCAGCTTGATGCGATAGAGCTGGCATACGACCGCACCGTTACAAATACGGGTGCCCTCAAATGGGGCTATATGAACAAAATTCTCCAAACCTGGCATGAAAAGAATCTGCACACCACGGCGGAGATTGAAGCGAACGATCCGCGCCGCAAGTCGGCTGCGGCAAAGCCCGCAGAAAATCAGGGCACGCCCATTGACCTTGAGCGGCTGCGTGCGGCACTCGACGAAATGTAAAGGCAGGTAAACGTATATGCGCTATGACGGAAAGCTTCTGGCCAAGGCCAGAACCGAGCTTGAAAACATAAAGCAGCAAAATCTCTCCGAGCAGCAGCGCCGGAGGGATGATGTCTATCGTCGCTGCCCGGAGATACGGCGCATCGACGGCGAGATGCGCGCGCAGATGGCTGAGCTTGTGCGCCTTACGATAGCGCACGATGCTGACCTCAAAAGCAAAACAGACGCACTGCGGGACGAGAACCTCTCGCTCCAGATGCGCCGCGCGGAGCTTCTCAACGAGCTTGGGCACGAACCGGAATACCTTGACGCAATATACTCATGCACCAAGTGCCGGGACACCGGCATATACGAGGGCGGTGTCTGCTCCTGTCTTGAGCGGCTCTATAACCGGGAGCTTACGAAGGAGCTCGGCACGCTCATGCGGAACGGTGACGAGAGCTTTGAGAAGTTCGACCTGCGCCTTTATCCCGAGGCTTATGATCCCTCCGTGCAGGCTGCGCCGCGCGAGGTCATGACGCTGGTGTTAGAGCGCTGCCGCAAATATGCCGAGAGCTTCCCTAACGTCTCTCTGAATCTGCTGTTCCAAGGCGGCACGGGACTGGGGAAAACCTACCTGTCGGCATGCATTGCGCGCGTCGTCGCTGAGAACGGCTTCTCGGTGTGCTATGACAGCGCGTCCGCCGCGCTTGAAAGCTACGAGCGTGCAAAGTTTGGGCGCGATACAGAAGACGGCGAGGCCGCCGCAGTGCGCGTGCGGCACATGGAAAGCTGCGACCTGATGATCCTTGACGATCTTGGCACGGAGATGGTTACCCCGATGTCTCTCAGCGCGCTTTATACTCTCATAAACACCCGCCTTGTGAACGGGCGAAAAATGATAATCAGCACAAACTGCTCGGACGATGAGTTGGCAAAAAAATACACGCCGCAGATATGCTCACGCATAGCGGGCGAGTTCATTTCGCTTCCATTCGTCGGGCAGGACATAAGAAAACTGAAGAGAGGGATATAGTCAATGCAGCACGAGATCATAGAGAGCATCCCGCTGCTCGACAGCAGTGGAAACCTCACTCAGCCCGGCTATGCAAAGAAGCTTCTCCCCGTCTACCGCCGCGCCGATATAAAGGCCGGCAAGCTCCGCATCAAGGAATGGGATTACTATCTCATCAACAACGGCCGCTTCGCTCTCGCACTCACCGTGGACGACAACGGTTACATGGGACTTGACTCCATCTCTTTGCTCGACTTTGAAAACGGATGGGAGATTACCAACAGTCCCATGAGCTTCATGCCGCTCGGCAAGCTTCACATGCCGGAGACTTCCGCTGCGGGCGATGTTTCGCATGGTGGGAAGAAGCACTTCATCAGCTTTAAGCATAGTGACTCAGGCCGCCGCGTGCTCGACGCACGCATGGATAACTTTGGTCCAGGCGGTGCGATAAAGGCACATGTTGAGCTGTTCGACGAGCCTGACGAGAGCATGGTCATCTGCACTCCGTTCGATAAGCCCGGCCACTTCTATTATAACCAGAAGATCAACTGCATGCGCGCTGAAGGCGAGGTCAGTTATAACGGCGTAAAGTATGTCTTTGACCCGTCCGAGAGCTTTGCCGTGCTCGACTGGGGGCGCGGAGTGTGGACATATCACAACACATGGTACTGGGGTTCGGCCTCTTATCATGTTGACGGCGTGCCTTTCGGCTGGAACATCGGTTACGGCTTCGGCGACTGCTCTGCCGCAAGCGAGAATATGCTCTTCTATAACGGCAAAGCACATAAGCTCAGTCAGGTTAAATTTAATATCCCGGGAAACGAAAAGGATTTTATGTCCCCGTGGACATTTACCTCCGACGACGGACGCTTTGAAATGGACTTTGTCCCGGTGCTCGACCGCGCCGCCTGCACGGACGTCAAGCTCATCAAGTCCGACCAGCATCAGGTTTTCGGACGCTTCACCGGCAAGGCCGTGCTTGACGATGGAATGGTAATAGATGTGTGCGACTTTCCCGGCTTTGCCGAGAAGGTCGAGAACAAATGGTGATATAAGAAAATGCGAAAAATCCGGAGCTGCAATGCAGCTCCGGACTTTTCGCATTTTTGTTTCGTTTTCTGTCGATTACTTGCCGAACCAGTTGATAACGTGGCGCGGGCAGACATCGACGCAGTGGCCGCAGCCAACACACTTGGAGACATCCACAACAGCGAGGTTGTCCTTGACGACGATAGCGTCGGCCGGGCACTCTCTCTGGCACTTCATGCAGCCGATGCAGCCGAAGTCGCACATCTTCATGACCTTTGCGCCCTTGTCCATATTGCCGCAGGCGGGCATGATCTTCTGGCTTTCGGGGATCAGCTTTATGATGCTCTTGGGGCAGGCATCGGCACAGGCGCCGCAGCCTACGCAGCGCATACGGTTGACCTTGGCAACGCCGTCAACGATATGTATAGCGTCAAACTGGCAGACTTTCGTGCAGTTGCCGAGACCGATGCAGGCGAAGGTGCAGGTCTTGTTGCTCTTGCCGCCGAAGAGCATGGCGGCCTGGCAGTCGATAGGACCGGAGTAGTTGAAGCGCTTCTCCGCATGGCCTTCGGTGCCGGAGCAGGGAACGAAAGCAACCTTCTTTTCAACAGCAGTGCCGGAGACGCCCATGATCTCTGTAATCTTTGCAGCAGCCTCAGCGCCGCCCGCGACACAGCGGTTGGTGGGAGCTTCGCCCGCGGCGACAGCGGCGGCATAGCCGTCACAGCCGGGGTAGCCGCAGCCGCCGCAGTTTGCGCCGGCGAGGCACTCTCTTACAGCAGCCTCTTTGGGATCGACCTCAACATGGAATATCTTGGAAGCGAAGGCGAGCAGTGCGCCGAAGACAGCGCCCAGAACGCCAAGGACAAGGACAGCAAGAAGTATAGATTTCATATGTTCATGCCCTCCCTATCAAAAGATCTGCATGCCGCTGAAGCCCATGAACGCAAGCGCCACAAGAGCTGCAGAAACAAGGCATATCGGGAATCCGTTAAAGCACTCGGGATACTCAGAAAACTCAACGCGCTCACGCACAGTTGCAAACAGGACGATAGCGAGCATGAAGCCGAGACCGCCGGTGATGCCGTAGACGAAAGACTCGATGAAGTTGTAGTGATTCTGGACGTTCAGAAGAACGACACCGAGAACCGCGCAGTTGGTGGTGATAAGAGGAAGATAAATGCCCAGTGCGGAGTAAAGGGAGGGAACCATCTTCTTGAGGAACATTTCGACGAACTGCACCAGAGCGGCGATGACCAGAATGAAGGTCAGCGTCTGCAGGAACTCGAGCTCAAGTGCCACGAGCACGTACTGGTCAATGACCCAGCAGATTGCGGATGCAAGTCCCATGACGAAAGTAACGGCAAGGCCCATACCGACGGCGGTGTCGACCTTATTGGAGCAGCCGAGGAAGGGGCAGCAGCCGAGGAACTGCGAGAAGATAAAGTTGTTTATGAGTATTGCTCCGAGGGAGATGGAGAGAATATTTGTAAGCATTATTCTTCAGCCTCCTTTGCAGCTTCTTCGGCAAGCTGTTTTTTCTTTGCGGACTTCTTGAGTGCGTACTGCATCAGTGCGATCAGCATACCAAGAGTAAGGAATCCGCCGAAGGGCATGATGAGTATGGTTGCGCCGAAGTCTTCTGCGAACAGCTGGATGCCGGCGCCGGTGCCGTCGAGAGTGAGGCGGAAGCCGTTTGCAACGTCAATAAGACCGCCGCCGAAACGACCGGAGCCGAGGAACTCACGAACAACGCACATGATCACCAGCACGCAGGTGTAACCGAGACCCTGGAATATACCATCGAAGAAGGACGGGCCTACAGGCATCTTCTGGCAGAACGCTTCTGCGCGGCCGATGATGATGCAGTTAACAACTATCAGCGGGATGAACACGCCGAGAGCGGAGCTCAGTGCCGGGACGAAGGCCTGCAGCAGCAGGTCGACGATAGTAACGAAGCCCGCGATAACAACGACGAATATCGCCAGACGAATTTCGTCGGGGATGATCTTGCGCATTGCCGAAATAACGACATTGCAGCAGGTCAGGATGATGAGAACGGACAGGCCCATACCCACGCCGTTGAAGAGAGAGGTCGTAATCGCCATGGTGGCGCACATGCCTATCTGCTGGACAAGAACGGGGTTATTGGTAATGAGGCCTTCTTTAAACTGTTTCTTGATATTCATTCAGTGCCTCCTTAACCCAGTGATTCCACGGCTCTGATAGATTCTGCGACAGCACCGGCCACAGCGTTGGAGGTAATGGTCGCCGCAGTGATAGAATCTATGGTTCCGCCGTACTTTTTGAGACTGACGTCATCGCCTACACCGACGAACTGACCGCGCCACTCATTGCCGTAATCGCTGGATGCAGCTGCCTTTGCGCCGAGGCCGGAAGTCTCAGAGTGGGAGATGATGGAAATGCCGGTGCACTTGTAGTCCATGTCGACGCCGACAGCCATGGTGATGCTGC
>CAZFCH010000032.1:0-8370 GCA_964517445.1 uncultured Oscillospiraceae bacterium
GTGCGATAGGAAGAATGTTCAGCTATGACGCGGAGCTTAAAAGCATGCTTTTCACCGTCTGCGGCCTGCTCGTTGTGCTCATCGGCCTCCGAATGTGGGGCGTTCCGATACTGCGCCAGCTGAGCCCGGAGCCGACAAAGCCCTGCCGCTTTAAGGGCAAGGCGTTTGTCGTTGGGCTGCTGACCGGGCTCATGCCTTGCGGCGCGCTGAGCTCTATGTGGATGTTTGCCGCCTCATCGGGCTCATGGAAAAGCGGCACTGCCGCGATGCTTGCCTTTGGCCTAGGCACCTGTGTTTTTATGCTGGCCTTCGGGCTCTTTGGCGTGTTCATTCCGAAAAAGTACAACAAGTATCTCATGAAATGCAGCACGGTTCTGATTACAGCATTGGGCTTGATTCTTATGACAAAAGGTATTAAACTTATAACGTGAAATTACGAAAGGAGCGGGAAAGGTGAGCGGCAATATCGTTATCCACACTCTGCGCTGCGGCACTATGCGTGTGCTCCCGCGGGAAAGATATATCGCAGACAGGGGATTATTCCGGGAGCGCATAGAGCTGCCGGTGAACGCCTATCTTATCGAACATCCGAAGCACGGGCGCATCCTGTTTGATACAGGTTGGTCGTCTGACTGCCGGGAGCTGCTGCCGCCGCGCCTGCTGAAGTTCTATGAGCCGCAGATTGGTAAGGGGGAGACCGCCGCCGAGCAGCTTGAAGACATGGGGCTGCGCCCGGAAGACATTGACCTTGTGCTCCTGTCGCATCTTGATGTTGACCATACCTGCGCGCTGAAGGACTTTGCCGGACGCGTGGGGCGTATCGCATGCGCCGAACTTGAGTACTTCTATTCCTGCCGGATGGTCTATAAAATGCGCCAGGTCTGGGACACATGGATGCCATACGCGAACGATATCGAGCGCATACATTATCGCGCAAGTGCCCTCGGCCCGGTGGGGCGGGGCTTCGACCTGTTCGGCGATGAGAGCGTCCTGTGCATCTACTCTCCAGGCCATACCGATGGTATTTTTACGACGCTCGTGACACGCGAGCCGACCAACCGCTTCAAGGCCGTCGGCTCGGGAATATACTGGGGCGACTATGCCGTGCTTGCCTCGGACGTCGCTTTCTGCGAAGATAACCTGCGTGACTCGGTAATTCCCGGCTACGGCTTTGACCGCGGCATGCAGGCAAAATCGCTGGAATTTTTACAGACTCTGCGGCGTGATGAAAAGTGCAGAGCGATGCTGTTCTCACATGATCCTGCGTCCCCGGCAAGGGTTGAAGTGTAGTATCTGGAAGTGTTCAATATGCGAAAAAAACTTGCCGTTCAAGGCGTTGTGAAGCTCCTCAGTGGGGCGCTGACCATGGGAATTCTTCTTTTCCTGCCTGCGGGGACATTTGACTATCCCGGCGCCTGGCGGCTGCTCTGTATCTTCTTCATTCCGGCATTTGTCCTCGGCTTGGTTCTGCTTATCGCAAAGCCCGAGCTGCTTGCAAAGCGCCTGAGCACAAGGGAGTCTGAGCCCGAGCAGCGGCGTGTCCTTATGCTCTCGATGCTCATCTTCGCCGCAAGCTTTCTGCTGTGCGCTTTTGATTTCCGCTTCGGATGGACGGATGTTCCTGCATGGGTGAGCACGGTCGGCTGCGTTGTGTTTCTTGCTGCATATGCCGGCTTTGCCGAGCTCCTGCGCGAGAACGAATATCTCTCCCGCAGCGTTGAGCTTCAGGCCGGGCAAAAGGTCGTGAGCAAGGGGATGTACGGTATAGTCCGCCACCCTATGTATGCCGTGATCATGTGGCTCTATCTTTCGATGCCGCTTATTTTGGGCTCATATTTAGGCCTGATACCGCTGGTGTTCATCCCGTACGTCCTTGTGAAAAGGCTTCTCAATGAAGAGGAGCTGCTCCGCGACGGCCTTGACGGCTATGATGAATACATGAAAAAAGTTCGTTACCGCCTTATCCCGTTCATATGGTGACAAAAAACTCTCCGCAGTCTATTACTGCGGAGAGTTTTGAATTTACCGTATTATTTTAGCTTAACATTTATGAAGACCGGATTGTGGTCAGAGCTTTCGAAATCGAGGCCGAGCGTCTGCACGTTCGTAAGCTCAACATTCGGCGAGAGGATGAAGCCGTCTATGACGTAGTGCTGCGTGTCATCATCATCTTTGTCGTAGGGCTGATTGAGCAAACGGCAGCTCGGCGTGTCGAGGTCGTAAGCTAGCGTCCAGCCGTCAGGCAGCAGGTTCTCGTCGAGCACTCCCGGCTCCCAGAGTTCCGGATTGATTATCGGATAAATGTCGAGGCTTCCGGGGAAGACCTGATTGAAGTCCCCGCCTGCGATGACATAGTTGCCCTTTTCATACTCACTCGTTATAAAGTCACGCAGCTGATTTGTCTGGGCAATCTTGCCCTCGCCGTCGTCATAGGCTTCAAGGTGGAGATTCACGAGCACGAGCTGCTTATCGCTGCCGTCTATCGGCAGGTAGCATACGAGCAGGCAGCGCTTGAGGTTTGCCGTGCTGACCGGCCACTTGAATGGGCTGGGCAGGGAGATGCGCTCGGCGCTGTCAATCTTATAGTCCGTCGTCGTGAACAGACCGCTGTGCACGCTGCCGATCGGCGGCAGGGGATAGGGCACAAAGCTGCAGGAATAATTTAGCGCATGTACGCTCTGCGTGCGGGCGAGCAGAGCGCTCTCGTCGATATGATAGGTGCGCGTCGAATCAACATCTACTTCCTGAAGCATGATGAGGTCGGGCCACATATCGTCGAGCACGTCCTCAATACCGCCGAGGTATCCGAAAACCTGATCCTTGTCGGCGGACTGCACACCTGTGCCGCCGTCCATGAAGAAGTCGGAGTCCTCGCCAAGCCCGGCGTAGCCGATGTTCCAACTCATTATGCTCAGTTCCCGGTCGGACGGAATGAGCGCCCCCTCCTCGGATGACACAACATCGAGCTCCATTACCGAATCGGGGCGGTACTCGGTTATCGTGAGCCACGCGAGCAGCAGCACTACTGCCGCCAGCAACACGGCGAGCACTATCAGCAGAATTTTCCAGAACTTCTTCATATGGAGAACCTCCGTATAAGTTATATTGCCTTATTTTAACATTTAATTACGGACGCTTCAAGAGATAAGCAGCGGCTTTTGTCCGGTTATAGCCAAAGTTCCAAAAAATAAGCGGTGTTTTATGGGACATTTACCGGGTTGCCACGGACACAATAGTGGTGTAAAATTACTTGGAAAACAAAAACGGAGGCAAAGCCATGTACGATAAGATAAGAGAGCAGGATCCCGCGGTCTACGATGCGATGATGCGCGAGCTCGGACGCCAGAGGGATCATATAGAGCTTATTGCATCGGAGAACTTCGTTTCTCCTGCTGTGATGGAGGCCATGGGCAGCCATCTTACAAATAAATATGCCGAAGGTTATCCCGGTGCGCGCTATTACGGCGGCTGCCAGTATGTCGACGAGGTTGAGAACCTTGCGCGCGACAGGGCAGTGCAGCTCTTTGGCGCGGAGCACGCGAACGTCCAGCCGCACTCCGGCTCACAGGCGAATGTCGCAGTGTATCTTGCGCTCCTCAAGCCAGGCGATACCATCCTTGGCATGGATCTGAGCCACGGAGGTCACCTGACCCACGGTTCAAAGGCATCCATTTCCGGCAAATACTTTAACGCCTGCTTCTACGGCGTAGATCCCGAGACGGAGACTATCGATTACGATAAGGTGCAGCAGCGTGCCGAGGAGTGCCGCCCGAAGCTCATCATCGCCGGGGCAAGCGCGTACCCGAGGTTTATAGATTTCAAACGCATGCGCGAGATTGCGGACTCTGTCGGAGCGTATCTCATGGTGGATATGGCGCATATCGCCGGTCTCGTCGCCGCAGGTGAGCACCCGAGCCCCGTGCCCTATGCCCACGTTGTCACGACAACAACGCACAAGACCCTGCGCGGCCCTCGCGGCGCGCTCATCCTCTGCAAGGAGGAGCTTAAAAAGAAGATAGACAGCGCCGTATTCCCCGGCACTCAGGGCGGCCCGCTGATGCATATCATCGCTGCAAAGGCCGTCTGCTTCGGAGAAGCACTGAAGCCGGAGTTCAAGACCTATCAGCACCAGACCGTTCTCAACGCCGCAGCACTGGCAAAAGCGCTGTCGGAGCATGGGCTGCGCCTCGTTTCCGGCGGCACGGATAATCACCTTATGCTCGTCGACGTGATGAGCAAAGGCCGCACCGGCATGGAGGTGCAGGAGCTTCTTGATATGGCTAATATAACCGCTAACAAGAACACCATACCCTTTGACACCCAGTCCGTAAAGCTCACGAGCGGCATGCGCTTCGGCACGCCCGCGGTCACGACACGCGGCATGAAAGAAGCAGAGATGGAGCAGATTGCGCAGATGATTGCCCGGCTCATCGACGAGGGTGAGGGCGCAGTTGCGCAGGTGAAGGAGCAGACGATAGAGCTCTGCCGTGCTTTCCCTCTGTACCCTGAGATGAAGTAATGTGCCTCTGTACCAAATCTTGATACTGATATGAAAAGCGCCCGACGTTTACACGCCGGGCGCTTTATGTTTCAAATTAAGCTATCATTCCCACAGGGGCTTATCGTACATCTTGAGCACGGTGCCGATGCCTTCGGCCTTTGCCTTGAGGTACATCTCGTAGCTTATCATAATGTCCAGTGCACCGAGACCGAGTGCGGAGCAGTAGACAAACTGATTGTTGTTCTGGCGGCCCTTCTTCGGGTCAATAACGAGGTCGGTGAGATCGAGGGTCTGCTCCTTCTCAATTTTGCCTTCGCGGTGCAGAACTGCGACCGGGCGGCTCTCGTTGGTTATCATCTGGTTCCACTCATCGACGACTACGATGTCGCTCTTGAGCACGACCTCGGGGACGACTTCAATCGCGCCGACGGCTACGAGGGACTTGCCGGGGACAACCCAGGACTCATCGATGAATTCCTTGGTAGAGGTGGTCTGGGTGAGGATGACCTGGGACTTCTCAGCTGCGGCCTTGGTGTCGGTCGTGGGGATGAGCTCGAGCCAAGGGTACTTGGGCTGGTACTCATTGACTATGTCCTGAGCCTTGGACATATCGAGGTCAGCGATGTACATCTTCTTGACCTCAGGCATGGCCTCGGCAATCGCCATAACGGTGCAGCGGCCGACAACGCCGCAGCCGATGCTGGTCACGGTATCGGTGCCGGAGGGGGCGGTGTACTTTGCGAACAGGCCCGCCGTTGCGCCGGTGCGCATTGCGGTTATCAGGGTGCCGTTGAGCACGCAGAAGGGAAGTACGGTCTTGGGGTCGCTGAGGATGGTAATGTCAATGCCGTAGGGAATGCCGGGAACCTTGGCGTTCTCTTTTGCTTCAGCTGCCCACTTCATGCCGCCGATGTTAACGTCGCCGCCGATGTAGCAGGGCATGCTGTTGAAGAAGGACTGCCAGGTCTGCTTCGTGCTGCCGAGAGGCAGACCGAGGTGGGATTTGGGCGGGTTGAAGATCTGGCCTTCAGCCATGAGCTTGTGTACCTTCTCGACAGCTGCGAGGGTCATCTTCATGTCGGTTGCGCCGGCCTTTATGGCGTCTTCTTCCTGAAGGTATATGAAAGTGGGTTCGTAAGAATTAAGCATTTTTCTTTCCTCCGTATATTAAATAATATTAAGTACTTTATTGAGAAAGTTCTGAGTTCTGGGGTTTTGCGGGTGCTCGAATATCTGTTCAGGGGTTCCGTCTTCAAGTATCTGTCCGTCGTCTACGAACAGCACTCTGGTGCCGACCTTCTTGGCAAAGCCCATTTCGTGCGTCACGACGACCATCGTGATTCCTGTACTTGCAAGATCCTGCATGACTTTGAGCACTTCGCCGACCATTTCCGGGTCGAGCGCCGATGTGGGCTCGTCAAAGAGCATGACCTCCGGCTCCATGGCCAGTGCTCTGACTATCGCGATACGCTGCTTCTGTCCGCCAGAGAGCGTTGAGGGGTAATCATTTGCCTTATCAGTGAGACCGACGCGCTCGAGAAGCTTCATCGCGGCGGCTTTTGCCTGCTCCTCATCCTGCTTTTTCACAAGCTTCGGCCCGACCATTATGTTTTCCAGAACGGTGAGGTTGTTGAAGAGGTTGAACTGCTGGAACACCATGCCCATCTTCTGACGCAGCACGGTTACGTCATGACCCTTACTGCATATGTCTTTACCTTCAAAGATTACCTGACCGCTCGTCGGTTCCTCAAGCCTGTTGAGGCATCTGAGAAATGTCGATTTGCCGCTTCCGGACGGACCGATTATCACGACGACCTCGCCCTTGTGTATTTTTGTGTTTATCCCCTTCAGGACATTGACGCTGCCGAAGCTCTTGCAGACGTCTTTTGCTTCTATGAGTACATCGTTATCTGTCACTGCGCTTCAGCTTCCTTTCAAAAATGTCCAGTCCCTTGCCGGTAACGAGGTTGAGAGCCAGGTAGATTATTGCCGAGATGTAGTAGCACGGCAGCGGATTATATGTTGCCGTAACGACTATGCCGTTATTGTACATAAGATCGCTGATGCCGAGGTACTGGATGATGGAGGTCTCTTTTATCATCGTGATAAACTCGTTGCCGATTGCGGGGAGAATGTTCTTTATTGCCTGTGGCATGACTATGTGCAGCATCGTCTGCGACTTTGTCATACCGATGGAGTACGCCGCTTCCGTCTGGCCGTAGTCGACGGCTTGTATTCCGGAGCGAATGATCTCTGCAACGTATGCCGCGGAGTTCATCGACAGCGCTATCGCACACGGCAGCGCACGTTCAAGCGCTATGCCGAGCACCACCGCTTTCGGGTACGGGATAAAATCGAGCTGGTAATAAACTATGTACAGCTGGACAAGCAGCGGCGTGCCGCGCAGGACGGTTATATACAGTTTGCCGAACGCGCTGATCAGCTTTGATTTTGACATTCGCAGCAGCGCTATCACGCAGCCGAGAATGAAACCAAACAGAACAGTTATCAGCGAGACGATTATGGTCGTCAGGGTGCCGCGTAAAAAGTATTGATAGTAATTCCGGAATATTTCCCAGATATCCAAGTCTGGCTCTCCTCTCAACAGTCGTGTCAAACAGCGCTCTAAGCGCTGTTTGACATGCTATTCTATATCTGTATTGTTTATTCTTCTACGCCGGCGGTGACCTGTGCTTCGCCCATCCAGCTGTCAAGCTGATCTTCTGTCAGCTGAGAGAGCATGTAATTCACGAGCTCTGTAAGACCGGCGCTGTCCTTCTTCATTGCAACGCTCATGCCTTCATCGGAAGTAAGGCCGATGTCAACCATCTCAAGGCTGTCCTGCACCATGACGTAGCCGGAAGCAACAGGCTTGTCAAGGAGGATTGCTTCAACCTTGCCTGCCAGCAGCTCGGAAACCATATCCTGAACCTTTACAAGGGATACGACGTTTTCTTCACCGGCCAGCTCCTGAGCGCGCGGCTCACAAACGGTGCCCTTCTGGGCTGCCATGCTCACGCCCTGAAGGCTTTCCTGGGTGGAGTACTTTTCTGCATTCTGCTTCTGGACAAGGATAACGTTGTTGCTGTGATAATACTCATCGCTGAAGTCGACTGCTTTTGCGCGCTCCTCATTGGAGGCCATTGCTGCGAGAACTATGTCAAAGTCGCCCTTGTTAAGGCTGATGAGCAGATTGTCAAAGCTCATGTCGACGATCTCAAGCTCAACGCCGAGCTGATCTGCCATGTACTGTGCAATGGAAACGTCAAAGCCGACGATTGTGTCGGTGCCGTCTATCTCGGTGTGGAACTCAAAGGGAGCATAGTCGGCAGAGGTGCCGAGCACGAGCTTGCCGTTTGCAACGATTGTCTTTGCTGCGGCGACGGCTTCATCGCTAAGACCGCTAACCCAATCGGGGACGGCGACGTCAGATGCTGTGTCTGTCTCGGAACTGCCGCAGCCGGTAAGTACACCAAGCATAAGCGTGCATAGAAGAAGTATTGATATCATGGTAGTGAATTTTTTTGACTTATTCATTTTGAAGGTCTCCTTTTTTAGTTATATTCATTTTTTACTAAGTTTGCCTTAACTTCGTGCATAATTATACAACCTGCATCCGCGTTTGTAAATTGGAATAAGCTACAAAGCTTGCAAAGCGAAACTTATATTTGATGTATGAATATACCAAAAAAGCAGACCGGGCGGACTGACGGGGCAGTCTGACCGGCCTGTTTAGGCACACGAAGATATTGAATTTATAAATCCGGGAAAATAAAAAATGCATCAGGAAAAGAAGCGTATTAAACCGAAAGAAGATTAAAACCGAGGTTTTTAATCGGATATTTGGGCTGGCAACAGCTGCTGGTGTC
>CAZFCH010000032.1:8470-14274 GCA_964517445.1 uncultured Oscillospiraceae bacterium
GATTAAAACCGAGGTTTTTAATCGGATATTTGGGCTGGCAACAGCTGCTGGTGTCGGAACGGATAGCGGCGAAAACAGATGTTGGTGTCGGAACGGATAGCGGCGAAAACAGCTGCAGGTGTCAGGACAGGCAGCGGCGAAAACAGCTGCTGGTGTCGGAACGGATAACGGCGAAAAATGAAGTTCGTATCAGAACAGATAGAGGATAACCCGGATATTAGAAAAACAGCCGGGCGAGGGCGAGGAGCACTGCGAGGAGGCCGAGGTTCACGGCGAGAAAGCAGCGCATGAAGGCGCCGGGACGCGCATGCTCGGCGTGGGAATAGAGTTTGAAGCTTATGAGGCTGGCAAGGCTTGCAACAGGGGTGCCGAGACCGCCGATGTTTACGCCGAGCAGGAGCTGACTGCCGTTATCCGTGAAGCCGGAGAGCAGGAGCGCCGACGGAACATTGCTTATGACCTGGCTCACTGCTGCGCCGACAAGCAGCTCTCTGCCGTTCAGAAGGCTTTGCAGCAGCGACTTGACAGCGTCCATACGCGCAAGATTTCCGGAGAAAACGAAGAAGCACACGAAGGTAAGCAACAGCCAGAAATCCGCTGTCAGCAGGCGCGGCCTGTCAAAGATAAGCAGCACAAGGATTACAAGCGTCAGCATTATCTGCCAGCTCAGCAGACGCAGAACGGTTCCCATGCACAGGAGGAAAAGGAGCGCGTATAAAACAAGGCTCTTCCGGTCAAGTGCAGGCTCCTCACCGAGAAAAACTTCGAGCCGTTCCTTCGGCAGACGCAGGCACAGAAGCAATATAAGTATCAGTGATATTATCCATATGGGGAAGGTCACCGAAAGAAAGCTGCCGATGCTGAAATCATAGCGCGAGAACAGATAGATGTTCTGTGGGTTGCCGACAGGCGTGAGCATACTGCCGAGGTTTGCCGCAGCAGTCTGCATGACGACCACCCATATCAGAGCCTTTTCCTGATGCGCCATGCCGAGCACGACGACCGCGAAGGGGACAAATGTCAGCAAGGCAACATCATTTGTTATCAGCATGGAGCTGAAAAAGCTGAGCAGCACGAGAGTATAGGCAATCGCACGCAGATCGCCGGCATCGGCGCACAGCTTATGCGCCAGCCACGCGAACACGCCGGCGCGCCGAAGCCCGGCCACGACTACCATCAGGCAGTAGAGCAATGCCAGCGTGCGAAAATCGACGTACCCAAGATATGCCGCGTCCGGCGGGACGAGGCAGCAGCTGATTATTGCCGCGATAAACGCGATGCAGAGAGTAATTTCCTGTTTTACAAAGTCTTTTATATGCGCCACAGATTATATCTTCTTTCCGTTAAGTACGGCCTGAATGAGGCTGTCGCCCTGATAGCAGAGCTTGAGGGAGAAAAAGGGCTCCTCAGTGTCCAGCAGACGGAGAAATATCTTGTCGCCCTCCCATATCGGCAGGGACAAAAGCCGCTCCTTTTCTATCCATTCCAGCACTCCCTCGTCGCATTCATGCGCAGTTCCGCTGAAATCATCAGAGGTGAACAGGTGCATGTATTCCGTGCCCCACTCATCGGAAACAAAGGTGACTATGCCGCGGTAACGCCATGAGTTCAGCGTAAGTCCCGTCTCTTCCAGAACCTCGCGCAGGACGCAGTCCTCCGGGCTTTCGCCCTCTTTGAACTTGCCGCCTATGCCTATCCACTTGTCTTTATTTTCATCGACGGTCTTCTTTACCCGGTGGAGCATCAGGTATTTTCCGCCGCGCTCTATATAGCAGAGGGATGTGTTTCTCATTTTTTCCTCTTGTTTTGCAGCGGGTCGGGTGACCCGATTTGCCTCTTTTTACAGCGGGTCGGGTGACCTGCTGTTATTTAAGAATCATGCGGGTGATTTTTTCTTTTCCGGACTTATACGGGAAGTAGCGCAGCTTGACATCAAGCTTGCCCTGCTTGAGGATGCTGCGGTAATGGGTGAAGGTGTCAAAGCTCTTTTTGCCGTGATAGCTGCCCATGCCGGATTCACCGACGCCGCCGAAGGGCATGTGGGAGCTGGCAAGATGAAGGATTGTATCATTGATGCAGCCGCCGCCGAAGGAGCAGGAATTGAGAACCTTTTCCTGATTCATCTTGTTTTCGGAGAAGATGTACAGCGCCAGGGGCTTGGGGCGGGAGCGGATGAAGTCGATGCAGTCATCAAGCTTTTCGTACGGCAGCACGGGCAGCACGGGGCCGAAGATCTCCTGCTGCATGGCGGGGGAATCTATCGGGACATCGGTCAGCACGGCGGGCTCGATGAAGCGCGTCTCCGCGTCGCGTGCGCCGCCGATGACGATGCTGCCGCTGTTGTCGAGAATATTGCAGACGCGCTCAAAGTGCTTATCGTTTATGATATGCACCATGGCGGACATGTCACCGTCGGGGAAGAAGTCGGCCAGAGCCTTTTTATATTCTTCAATAAACGGCGCTTCAACGCTCTTTTCAATCAGCAGGTAGTCCGGGGCGACACAGGTCTGCCCGGCGTTGAGAACCTTGCCGAAGGCGATGCGGCGAGCGGCGAGCGGGAGATTCGCCGTCTCATCAACGATGATGGGGCTCTTGCCGCCGAGCTCGAGAGTTACCGGGGTGAGCCGCTTTGCGGCGGCTTCCATGACGGTCTTGCCGACGGCGACGCTGCCGGTAAAGAAGATGTAGTCAAACGGTTCATCGAGCAGAGCTTTGTTTGCTTCGCGGCCGCCCTCGACGGTGGTGACGAAGCCCGTCGGGAAGGCGGACTCGATAAGTTTGGAGATGACGCGGCTGCTCTCCGGCGCGTAGGCCGAGGGCTTTATGACGGCGCAGTTGCCGGCAGAGATAGCGCCGACGAGCGGCATAAGGCACAGCTGCACGGGATAGTTCCACGGCGCCATGATGAGCACGACACCGTAAGGCTCGGGGCAGACGCAGCTCCTGCCGGGGAGCTGACCGATGCCGGATCTGACGCGGCGGGTTTTGCTCCATTTCTTGAGACGCTTGATGTGAAAATTAATCTCTTCGAGCAGAAGCCCGGTTTCGCACATATAGCTTTCAAAGGGCTGCTTATTGAGGTCAGCCATGAGCGCAGCGGAGATAAGCTCGTCATTTTCGATGATGGCCTTGCGGAATTTTTTCAGCATATCTATCCTGAAATCAACGCCGCGGGTCACGCCGGTACGGAAAAAGTGCTTTTCGGATTCTACGATTTCATGTATTTCCATAGTGCATTCCGCCTTTTAATCAAACAGAATTGTGAAATATCGGAACTATTTTAATATCTGACTTTATCACGGGTGATGTCACGGAGAGTAGGCGCGCCGCACATCGTCATGGTGGACTTGAGCTCGCCGACGAGCTTATCCATGTACACCTTGAAGCCCTCCTCACCGCCGCCGTAGATCATCGGAAGAATGGGACGGCCGATCAGAACGGCGTCAGCACCGAGAGCGAGGGCCCGGAACACATCGACGCCGGAGCGAATGCCGCCGTCGACAAGCACGGTCGTCTTTCCCTTGACAGCTGCGGCGATTTCCGGCAGAACCTCGGCCGTGGAGGGTACGCCGCCCTGAACGCGCCCGCCGTGATTCGACACGACGATGGCGGCAGCACCGGCCTCAACGGCTTTTTCGGCGCCGCGGACGGTCATAATGCCCTTGACGATGAACGGCATTTTGGCGTAGGAAATTATCTCGCGCATCTCATCAACGGACTTGCTCCCGGCGTTGGGATTCATGGCCTTGAGGAAGGGGAGACCTGCGCCGTCAACGTCCATACCGGCGGCGAAGATGCCGTTTGCGTTGAGGACATCAAGTTTTTCAAACACGGCTTCTTTATTCCACGGCTTTATGACAGGGCAGCCGATGCCGTCAACCTTCTTCATATCCTCAACGGAGGAGAGCATAATGGTCGGGTCGACGCCGTCACCGGTCAGCGCCATGACGCCGTACTCGGCGGCAGCCTTGACGAGGATGGAATTATAGGCATGATCCTTATATTTCGGACCGTAGTGCAGATCGATAGCGCCGAGGGGGGCGGCGAAAATGGGCGCAATGAACTTATGGCCGAACAGCTCAAAGGACACATCGGGCTCTGCGTTGGGGCAGAGGGTGTCCATGTTGACGAATATCTCCTGCCATTTATCATAGTTGCGCGCGGCAGCATTGCCGGGATATTTGCAGCCGGGGCCGGGCATGGCGTTTGCGCAGGCTCTGCCGTTGCACACGGGGCAGGCCTTGCAGTAGGGACCGACCTGATCCTTCGCGGCGGCCAGGATTTCGTTATAATTCATATTTTTATCTCCTTATATACGGGCAGGTCAGGTGACCTGATTTGACCCGCTTTTGACCTGATTTGACCCGCATCATCTTACATAATTATGCGATAATTTGCCGCCGCTGTCAATCGAAATTTGCAAAGCGATGCGCAGACCAATATGAGTAATTATACATTTTCCGGTTATCAATAAATATGCATAATTTAATTTACAGAAAAAAGTTTGCATATTATCATTTACGTAATCCAATTTACTTAAAATCATTTACGTAACCGAGTAGACATATTACAAGAGACATAAAAAGATTTACATAACGCAAAAACCGCCGGCACCGGGAGAGTGCCGGCGGGGGATGGGGTTGAGGACATACTTGAGTTTTAATTTTGAGGCAGAAGAAAAGCGGCCAACTTTTATGGTTGGTCGCTTTTAGGTTATTTGCGGGTTCTATTGTTGACTGATACTGAGATATTCGGCAAGGGAAGCTGCTGTCGCTGTGCCGCTGAAGAACATTTCATACATGGGGCTTTTGTAATACTCGCACAATCTGAGGTGATTCAGAAGGCGGGGGGATGGGCGGTAAAGAGTTATTTATAAAATACTTCTCTGAAGAAATCTTCTTCTTTCAACATTTCCGGCAAATTGTGAGTCAATACATTCATGAGTTTTTTCACGTATTTTTGATGCAGCTCAAATTTCTCATCAGTATTAATTCCACCTTCGCTTCTGTCAAGCTTGGAAAATTTACTGTTATAGTTTTCAAGCTTGGTCGTTAGCTTCTGGTATTTAAGTGTATGACTTTGATCTGCAAACAAAACTTCAAAGCAATCAAGGAGTTCATGGATAACATCATACTTGTCTGCTCGTCCACCGACCTGCATTTTAAGTCCATTTTGAATCTTCCAAGATTCGTCAGCCATGTGGTCTCCTAAAATATGGACATAATAGATTAACTCACAGAAGGCCTCTGCTTTTGCCGTGTCTCCGTGAAAATCAAATACAGTATTAACTGTGTTGCGAAGAATTGTTTGACGTTTCGGCCAGATTTCGGCCATCGTTCCGCCATAGGAATAATTCCATCCTCTATGTGAATAGCTTCGATGCGTTTTTCCGGAAGCATTAAAACTGATTTCGCTGACAGAGGAGGGAATCCCCTTCACCCCATATTGATTCAGCGTATCAAGATCTTTCTGGCCACTACTGTTGAATTGACCGATGGTTAAGTAAGCAGCACATTCCAAAGCATTTTTCTCGGCGCGACCAGTTGGATCGTTATCAAAGTCCTTAAAGTCTTTGAACATAACTTCTTCCAAGGATTTATCATGGTCCTCACGTTCAAATGCACTCGCCGAAGCAGGAAAATTTATCAGCAGCGAAATGGCACATAGGATGATGACTAATGGCCTGAATTGATTAGCTTTCTTCATTACCTTACCTGCTCAAAATCAACAGTAGTAACCATAAGGATCTTCTTGTAGGAGTTCACCTTGAAGTCGATAACATACGTGATATCATCAGCGTCTGG
>CAZFCH010000033.1:0-14040 GCA_964517445.1 uncultured Oscillospiraceae bacterium
AGCAGACAATAGACCAGATAGTCGACAGAATAATGGAGCTGCCGCAGGGAACAAAGATACAGATACTTGCACCTGTGATACGCTCAAAAAAAGGCGAGCATGTCAAGGTGCTCGAGGACGCGAAGAAGTCCGGCTATGTCCGCGCGCGTGTGGACGGGGCAATATACGATCTCACGGAAGAGATATCGCTTGAAAAGAATAAAAAGCACAATATAGAGATAATTGTCGACAGGCTCGTGGTAAAGCCGGGGATTACCCGCAGACTCACGGACTCTGCCGAGACGGCGCTCTCCCTCGCGGGCGGCCTGATGTATGTCGACCTGCCGGGCGGCGGGGAACAACTCACGTTCTCGCAGAACTACGCCTGTGACGATTGCGGCATATCCATAGAGGAGCTGACGCCGCGGCTGTTTTCCTTCAACAGTCCGCACGGTGCATGCCCGAAATGTACGGGACTCGGAGTGCAGATGCTCATTGACCCTGAGCTTATCATGCCGAACCCGAACCTCAGCATAATGGACGGCGGCCTTACGGCATCCGGCTGGAACAACGTGCGCGGGGACTCAATATCGAGAATGTACTTTGACGCGCTCGCAAAGCGCTATCACTTCAAGCTCACAGACCCGATAAAGGAGCTGCCGGAGGAGGCGATAGACGCGATCCTCTACGGCACGAAAGGCGAGGCGCTTCAGCTGAGATACGAAAAGAACGAGGGCTTCGGTATTATAAAGCGCGAGTTTGAGGGCATCGTCAACAACCTTGAGCGCCGCTACCGGGAGACGCAGAGCCCCGCCATGCGCGCGGACATCGAAGAGTGCATGTCCGAGGTGAAGTGCCCGGAGTGCAATGGGCGCAGGCTCAAAAAGACCGCGCTCGCCGTTACGGTCGGCGGAATGAACATCGCCGAGTTTACGGAGCTTTCGATATTCAAAGCGCTGGAATTCATAGACGGGCTCAAACTCAACGAAAAGGACGCGATGATTGCAGAGCGCATCATCAAGGAGATAAAGGCAAGACTGAACTTTCTCGTCAGCGTCGGACTTGGTTATCTTTCGCTCTCCCGCTCGGCGGCAACGCTCTCCGGCGGCGAGAGCCAGAGAATCAGACTCGCGACGCAGATCGGCTCGAGCCTGATGGGAGTGCTGTATATCCTCGACGAGCCGAGTATCGGCCTGCATCAGCGCGACAATGAGAAGCTTCTTGCAACCCTCAAGCAGCTGCGCGACCTCGGCAATACGCTTATTGTTGTCGAGCACGACGAGGACACAATGCGCGCAGCGGACTGGATAGTCGACGTCGGCCCCGGAGCGGGAGTCAACGGCGGCAGGATAGTCGCGGAGGGAACGGCAGAGGATATCTGCGCCTGTCCCGAGTCGATAACCGGGCAGTACCTGAGCGGGAAAAAGTTCATCCCCGTGCCGGATAAGCGCAGAGCGGGAAACGGCAAGAGCCTTATCATCCGCGGCGCGTGCGAAAATAACCTCAAGAACATCGATGTTGAGATACCGCTGGGCGAGCTTGTAGTCGTGACTGGCGTGTCCGGCAGCGGCAAGTCCTCGCTTATAAATGAGATACTGTATAAATCCCTCGCCGCGGAGAAGAACCGCGTAAAGGTCCGCCCCGGCAAGTGCGCCGGAATCGAGGGCATGGAGAATGTTGACAAGGTCATTGCGCTCGACCAGAGCCCGATAGGCCGCACGCCGCGCTCGAACCCCGCGACATACACGGGCGTGTTCAACGATATACGCGACCTCTTCGCTTCGACGCAGGATGCAAAGCTGCGCGGCTACGGTCAAGGCAGATTCTCCTTCAATGTCAAAGGCGGGCGCTGCGAGGCCTGCTCGGGCGACGGACTTATAAAAGTGGAGATGCACTTCCTGCCTGATGTGTACGTTCCGTGCGATGTCTGCGGCGGCAAGCGCTATAACCGCGAGACCTTAGAGGTAAAGTACAAGGGCAAGAGCATTGCAGACGTGCTTGATATGACCGTCGAGGAAGCCTGCACCTTCTTTGAAAACCAACCGAAAATACTCAATAAGATAAAGACGCTCTATGACGTCGGCCTCGGCTATGTGAAGCTCGGCCAGTCGAGCACCACTCTTTCAGGCGGCGAGGCACAGCGTGTTAAGCTTGCAACCGAGCTTTCAAAGCGCAGTACCGGTTCTACCGTATACGTGCTTGACGAGCCGACGACAGGCCTGCACATCGCCGATGTGCACCGGCTCATAAATATTCTGGACAAATTCGTCGAGGCGGGTAACACGGTCGTCGTCATCGAGCACAACCTTGATGTCATCAAGGTCGCCGACAGGATAATCGACCTCGGACCCGAGGGCGGCGATATGGGCGGAGAGCTGGTGTTCTCCGGAACGCCTGAAGAGTGTGCCGAGTGCGAGCGCAGCTGCACCGGGCAGTTTCTCAAGCCGCTGCTTGAAAAAGCGAAAAAATATCAGAAGTGAATCAGAATAATCAGGACTGCGAGGAATGGCGATGGATCAGGAAACCGATCTGCTTGAACTGTCCGGAACCGTAGAGGCGGTTATTTACAAAAATGAAGAGAACGGCTACACGGTGCTGCGCCTGAAGGACGGCAATGACGAGAGCGTGACCGTCGTCGGCTGCTTCCCGTATGCCGCGGCAGGCGAGTCAATGGTCGTCAGCGGCCGGTGGACGACACACAGCGTACACGGTCGGCAGTTCAAGGCGGAGTTTGCCCAGCGCATCCTGCCGACGAGCGCGAGCGCCATATATAACTTCCTTGCCGGCGGCTCCGTAAAGGGCATTGGCCCCGCGACGGCGGCGCTGATAGTCGACCGCTTCGGCGACAGAGCGCTTGACGTGATGCTCACATCGCCCGGCGACCTTGCGTCGATAAAGGGAATAAGTGCAGCCAAGGCAAAGCAGATATCCGCAAGCTTCAGGCAGCAGGCGGGCGTCAGGATGCTGATGGAGTTTGTCTGCTCCTTCGGGCTGCGTCCGGTGCTCGCGATGCGGATGCACAGGTATTACGGCGACGAGGCTATGGAGACGCTCAAGGAGAACCCCTACGTGCTGTGCAGCGCGCTCATCGGCGGCACCTTTGCCGAAGCCGATACGATGGCGCTCGAGCTTGGCATGGAGGGCGGCAGCAGCAAGCGCATTGATGCGGCGCTGCTGTTCGAGCTGGCGCATAACACAGGAAACGGCCACTGTTTCATCCCGCGCGAGAAGCTTGCCGCGGCGACGGCGGAGCTTATAGATGTGGAACCTGAGGATGTGGACGAATGCATTGCCGGGCTTATCGAGTCGGGAGATATAAAATTCGAGGAGATAGCCGGCTGCCGCGCATGCTACCTGCCGGAGCTGTACGAGGCAGAAACAAATGCTGCGGAGAATTTCGCACGTATGTGCCGCCGCACGTTCCGGGACAAGGCGAATATCTCGAAGCTCCTCGAAAAGCTTGAAGCGCAGCAGGGGATAAGCTACGCGCCGATGCAGCGGCAGACGCTGGAGCTGGCGCTAAAAAACCAGCTCGTTGTAATAACCGGCGGCCCCGGCACCGGCAAGACGACGTCCATCCGCGCGATACTCGCGATGTTTGACGAGATCGGAATAAAGACGCTGCTGTGCGCACCGACCGGGCGCGCGGCAAAGCGCATGACAGAGCTCACCGGACGCGACGCCGCGACGGTACACCGCATGCTTGGCGCAAAATTCGATGAGGACAACGACCGTGTCGTGTTCACAAAGGACGAGAGCGACAGGCTTGACTGCGACGCGGTGATTCTCGACGAATGCTCGATGGTGGATATATGCCTGATGGACGCGCTGCTGCGTGCGCTGCCGCCGGATGCGCGGCTCATCATGGTGGGCGACGCCGACCAGCTGCCGTCGGTCGGACCGGGCAATGTGTTCTCTGCGCTCATTCGCAGCCAGGTTGTGGCGACTGTGCGCCTGACGGAGATATTCCGTCAGACCGGGGACAGCAAGATAATCCGCAACGCGCACATGATAAACCGCGGCGAGCACCCTGACCTTGCCGAGAACTCCGGCGACTTCTTCCGGCTCAAGCGCCTTCAGGCAGGCACCGCTGTTGAGACAATCACGGAGCTTTGCGCCGTGCGTCTGCCCGGGAAAATGAACATCCCGCCGCAGGATATTCAGGTGCTCTCGCCGACGCGCAAGGGCGAGATGGGGACGGTGAACCTCAACAAAAAGCTTCAGGAGGTGCTCAACCCCCGCTCACCCGATAAGAAAGAAAAGCTTTTCGGTGACGCTGTTTTCCGCGAAGGAGACAGAGTCATGCAGATACGCAATAACTATGACATTCTCTGGAAGAACGAGAACGGTACGGAGACCGGCACCGGAATGTTCAACGGAGATGTCGGCACGATAAAGTCCATCGACATGGACGAGGAGACATTGACCGTCTGCTTTGACGGAAAGCTTGCAAGCTACGGCTTCGATGCGCTCATAGAGCTTGAGCATGCGTGGGCGGTGACGGTACATAAGGCGCAGGGCAGCGAATACCGAGCCGTTATACTGGCACTCGGCCAGGGCGCAAAGATGCTTATGACGCGCGACGTGCTCTATACTGCGGTGACGCGGGCAAAGAAGCTGCTCATAATCGTCGGCGATGATCAGACGGCCTACCAGATGATTGACAACTACCGGCAGTCGCGCCGCTATACCGCGCTGCGTGTGAGGCTGCGCCGCCTGTGCGGGGGCGAGTGATGCGTGTTATGATGCGTGTTGTAGAGAAACTTCTCGACCTGCTGTACCCGCCGCGGTGCCCCTTCTGCCGAAAGCTCGTGAACCGGGACGAGGGCGAGGTATGCGCCGCATGCAGGAAGACGCTGCCGTATGTTCCGGAGGCGGAATACAAGCGTGACGTGAAAAATGCGGAGCTCTGCATTGCTCCGCTTTACTACGAGGGCAGTGTGAGACAGTCGCTGCTGAGATATAAATTCAGCGGAATCACGGCATATGGACACATTTATGCGGATTTTATTGCAAAATCTATTGACGAAACACAAATTTCCTGCGATATTATCACATGGGCACCTTTGAGCCGGCGCAGACTCAGAAAGCGCGGCTACGATCAGGCGGAGATAATCGCCGCGGCGCTGGGCAAAAAGCTCGGCATACCGTGCGTAAGGCTGCTTGCAAAGACCAAGGATAACCCGCCGCAGTCCCGCACCGGAAACGCGCGTGCGAGAAAGGCGAACGCGGCAGGCGTCTATGCCTGCTGTGACCGTGAGGCGGCAGAGAATAAAACGGTGCTGCTGGTGGACGATATAGTCACCACCGGCTCAACTCTGGCTGAATGCGCCGGAGTGCTGCGCGGGGCGGGCTGCAAGGCTGTGTATGCCGCGGCTGCTGCGATGCACCGGTAATAATGAACTGATAGGAGAAAGCAAATGAACCTGTTTGAGAGAGACATTGCCGTTGATATGGGTACATCTTCCACGCTGCTGTTCGAGCAGGGCAAGGGCGTTGTGGCGAGAGAGCCGACCGTTGTCGCGGTGGACAAGTTCAGCGGGAAGATACTTAAGATAGGGCAGGACGCACAGAAGATGCTCGGCCGTACCCCGGCGAATATCGTTGCCATTCACCCCATCAACGCCGGTGTTATTTCCGACTATGAGATAACCGCCCAGATGCTGCGCGAGCTTGTCAGCCGCATTACATCTTTCAGCCTCTTCAAGCCCTGCGTGCTGGCATGTGTGCCGAGCTCCATAACGGGTGTCGAGGAGCGCGCGGTTATTGATGCGGCCATTGAGGCGGGCGCGAGAAAGGTTTATCTGCTTGAGACCGCTGTTGCCACAGCTATGGGCGCGGGCGTTGATATATCCAAAGCAGACGGACATATGATAATCGACATTGGCGGCGGCACGACCGAGGTTGCGATCGTCTCCGCCGGCGGCGTCGTGGAATGTGAATCGATAAAAGTTGCAGGCTCAAGCTTTGATGAGGCAATAGTCCGCTTCATAAAGCAGAAGTATGAGCTGCTCATCGGCCTGAGCACTGCCGAAGAACTCAAGCGCAGTATCGGCTGCGTTATCCGCCGCCCCGACGTCGGCTTTGAGGACATAAAGGGGCGCGACCTTTCAAACGGCCTGCCCAAGAGCGTTCAGGTCAGCTCCACTGAGCTTATCGAGGCTTTCGTTGACCCGATGAACCGCATACTTGAGGCGATACACACAGTGCTTGAGAGAACACCGCCGCAGCTCGTCGGCGACTTGGATAAAAACGGCATAATCATGTCCGGCGGCGGCAGCCTTATCTATGGCATTGACAGGCTCATCGAGCGCAGCACGGGTATCAGAACCGTCGTTGTGGACGATGCAGTCTCCTGCGCGGCATACGGTGCCGGCAAGATGCTGATGCATCTTGACGACCTGCAGGACGGCATGATGAATTTCTACAGAAAGAGACAGCTCAAAGGCTAAACTTCCATACGAAAGGACGGAGGCAAATGAACCTCAAGGCACTTTTCAGAAAGAAGGACGAGACGCCGAAATGCTCGGTGGTCATCGTCGCGGCGGGCAGTTCCCAGCGCATGGGCACGGATAAGATATTCATGAAGCTCGGCCCTATGCCGGTTCTGGTGAGAACGGTACTCGCGTTTCAGGACAATCCTCTGACCGATGAGATAATCATCGTCACGCGCAAAGACAAGCTTGAAGAGGTCGCGGATATCTGCCATAACTGCGGACTCAGCAAGGTCAGCAAGGTGGTCATAGGCGGGAGCACACGCATGGAGTCCGCGCTGGCCGGAGTGTCCGAGGTCAAAAAGGGAGCGAAGCTCATCGCCATACACGACGGGGCTCGTCCGCTTGTCACGCAGGATGTTATCAACCGCGTCATATATGACGCGAGCACGCATATGTCCTCCATCCCGGTCATCCCGAGCACCGACACGCTGAAAGCCGTGGACGACGACGGCAACGTCACCGGAACAATCGACCGCAGCAGAACTGTCCGCGTGCAGACGCCGCAGGTTTTTGACGCAGACCTCATAAAGGGCGCGCTGACAAAGGCCGCAAAGGACGCGATGCCGATAACCGACGACTGCTCCGCTATGGACATCATGGGCATAAAGACCCACACCGTCATGGGCGATGCGGACAATATCAAGATCACAACACCGAACGACATGGTTGCCGCCGAAGCGATCATAAAGAACAGAGGAGACTGGAATGCGAATAGGGCATGGGTATGATGTGCATAAGCTCGTCGAGGGACGGAAGCTGATCCTCGGCGGAGTTGAGATTCCGTATGAAAAAGGGCTGCTCGGCCACTCGGACGCGGATGTGCTGACCCATGCGCTGATGGACGCGCTGCTCGGCGCCGCCGCGCTCGGTGATATCGGCAAGCTTTTCCCGGATAATGACGACCGCTTCCTCGGCGCGGACAGCATAGAACTTCTGCGCGAGGTGATGCGCGTTATCCGTGAGCACGGCTATACTGTCGGTAATGTTGACTGCACCGTTATCGCGCAGAGGCCGAAGCTTGCGCCGTATATACAGCAGATGCGCGAAATACTCGCACAGGCGATGGGCACGGAGCTTGACCGCGTGAGCGTCAAGGCGACGACCGAAGAAAAGCTGGGCTTTACCGGCGAGGGTCTCGGCATCGCGGCGCATGCCGTTGCGCTGATAGAGTGAACTGAACAAACGCCGCAGCGTCGCATAAGACATGACAGCCTTGCGCACTGATTCTACAGGCATTGAAAAGCATCGTACAGCAAAAGGGCTGCACGATGCTTTTCAATATAAAAGAATTGTTACAGTGAAAGGCGTATTGTTGTTGCCTTTTTTTTGAATTTGCTTTATAATACAGTGATACATTATATAAGTCGTGCTCAGCACATCTGTATGGGGAAGCATATATGGAAGTAATCAGCAATGGATTGAGCAGGTCTGTGAACTATCTTTCAACGATGGGCATCTCAGACTTCCTTGATATAATAATCGTTGCTTATCTGATCTACAAAGCAATAGGCTTCGTCAGGAAAACGAACTCTAACAATCTCGCAAAGGGGCTTGTGGCCTTTCTGCTTGCGCTGTGGGGTTCAGATATCTTCAGCCTGACGATGATAAATTTTCTGCTGCGCAAAACGGCAGAGCTCGGCCTGATCGCCCTGCTCATCCTGTTCCAGCCGGAGCTGAGAAGGCTTCTGGAACGCGTGGGCAGCGGTTTTGCGTCGAGCCGCAGCAGCAGCGGCACGGTTATGGACTCTGCAATATCGCAGACGGTTCAGGCCTGCTGTGACATGTCGGACTCAAAGACCGGTGCGCTCATCATCTTTGAGCGCGGCGTCGCGCTAAACGCCATCATCAGCACCGGCACACTCATAAACGCCGACACGACGGCTGAGCTTTTGAAGAATATGTTTTTCAACAAAGCTCCGCTGCATGACGGCGCCGTGATAATCCGCGACGGGCGCATCGCGGCGGCAGGCTGCGTGCTCCCTCTCACGCAGAGGACGAACCTCAGCAAGGATCTCGGCATGCGCCACCGCGCGGCCATTGGTCTGAGCGAGGAGTCCGATGCATTGATAATCGTCGTTTCCGAGGAGACGGGCGCAATCTCCGTTGCAATGGACGGAATGCTGAAGCGGCATCTGAGCGGCGAAGTGCTTGACAAGCTGCTCAGGAGCGAGCTTATCCGTGATGACGATAATTCGGATAAGCACAGCTTCATGGACAATATCAGAAATTTCTTTAAGGTAAATGCCAATGTCGACGAGAAGCAGGATGAAGAAAATTTATAACAGCAAGGCGTTCTGGATGATCGTGTCGCTGCTGGCGTCCCTTGCGATATGGGTGTATGTAACCAGCGTCGAGACGGACGAAATCAAGACCACGTTCAGAGGCGTCAAGGTAGAGCTCGTTGGCGAGGATATCCTGAGGGATTCGAAAAACCTCGTCGTGACCGATCTGGATACGAGCACCGTGACGGTCGAGGTCGTTGGGCCGCGGCGTATTATCGGCTCGCTCAGTTCGGATCAGCTCGTTGCGCAGGTCGATGTCAGCAAGCTCTCGCGTGCGTCGTACACCTCGCAGCAGTACACGATAGTTTACCCCGACGGCACCGATACGAGCAAGCTCTCCGAGAGCCGGCGCACGCCCGAGACGATAAACTTCATGGTGTCGACGCAGACCTCGAAATCAATTCAGGTGCGCGGCAGCTTTGACGGCTCGCTTGCCGAGGGCTACACGGCCGAGATGCCGGTGTTTGAGCCGTCGACGATTACGATAACCGGCTCCGAAGCGTATCTGAAGGACGTCGAATACGCATGGGTTACCTTCGGCAAGGAGAATGTCGACAGCACCTATTCCGTTGAGACGGGCTTCACCCTGATGGACGCGAACAATGAGCCGTGCTCCACGACCGGCATCACCTTCTCGACGGACGTCGTCACCGCGACACTGCCGCTGCTGACGCTCAAAGAGGTTAACCTCGATGTTAATATCGTTGAGGGCGCGGGCGCGACCAAGGCGAACACGAAGATTACCATCGACCCCGCATCCGTGACGCTCGCGGGAGACTCATCGCTGCTCGCCGGCATGAACAAGATTATCCTTGCGACGATAGACCTGACGGACTTCAGCTCCACCTTTACCGAGACCTACACGATACCGATAGATAATGAGCTCAAAAACACCACCGGCGTCACGAAAGCGACGGTGACGATTGAGATAGTCGGCCTCGAGACCAAGACCTTCACGGTCACGAACTTCTCCTGCATCAATGCCACCGAGGGCTATGAGGCGGATATAATCACCGAGAGCAAGGAGATAACGCTCCGCGGCACACCGGAGGCGCTGGCGCAGATAAAGAGCGAGAACATCCGTGCGGTCGCAGACCTTGCGGATTACAAGGAGTCCACAGGCACCTATATGCCGCAGGTCAAGGTATATGTCGACGGCTTCACGGATGTCGGTGCAATAGGCGAAAATACTATATCGATAGAAATTAAGAAGGTAAGCTGATGACACAGGAAGCAATAGTAACAAAGCGGCTGCCCGACGGTATGGCGGAGGTAGTCGTCACGCGCGCCACCGCCTGCGGCAGCAACTGCGGCAACTGCGAAAGCTGCATATTTCAGAGCGAGCTCAAGACCCCCGCAAAAAACCTCATTGACGCGCAGCCCGGGCAGAGAGTCATAATCCAGAGCAAGTCGTCGAAGATATTCGGCGCGGCGCTCCTGGTATATATTCTGCCGATAATAATGATACTGCTGGGATATTTCATCGCCTACTCTTCCGGAGCAAGCGAGGGCATCTGCATTCTTGCGAGCTTTATCGGGCTGGTGCTCGGCGCGGCGATAATCGTCATAAGCCAGCGCATCAAGAAAACTCAGAATATCACCTTTGATATAATCCAATTCAATAACGAGGAATAACTTGGAGGGAACATGATAAAAAGTATGACGGGTTACGGCAGCGCGAAGGGCACTGTCGAGGGCTTGGGGATCACGGTCGAGCTTAAGAGCGTGAACAACAGGTATCTGGACGCCTCGGTGCGTATGCCGAGAAGCTTCCTCTTTGCCGAGGATGCTGTCAAGTCCGTTGTGCAGAAGCACATAAGCCGCGGCAAGGTCGATGTCTTTGTGAGCGTTGACTCATCCGCTGCGGGCGATATGAGCGTCAAGGTCAATGAGCCGCTTCTGCGCGGCTACGTCGAGGCGATAAGGCACATTGCCGAGGAGTATTCGCTTCCTGACGATGTGACGGCGCTGAGCATCAGCAAATTCCCGGACGTGCTCACGGTCGAGAAGAACGACCTTGATGCCGAGGCAATATCCCAGGGCATAGTTGACGTTGCAGAGCTTGCGCTTCAGGATTTTGACGCGATGCGTCTGCGCGAAGGCGAGAAGCTGAGGGACGATGTGACGGAGAAGCTCGCCACAATCGATGCGCTTGTCACGAAGATAGAGCAGGAGAGCCCCAAGACTGTCGCAGAATACCGCGCCCGCCTTGAAGCGAGAATGGCTGAAGTGCTCGGCACGGCAGGCATTGAAGAGAGCCGCATCCTTGCCGAAGCCGCGGTTTTTGCCGATCACGTCGCGGTCGACGAGGAGACGGTGCGTCTGCGCAGCCACATGAGCCAGCTCAGAACCATGATAAACGGCAGCTCTCCGACGGGAAGAAAGATAGACTTTCTCATTCAGGAGTTTAACCGCGAGGCCAACACCATTGGCTCAAAGTGCCAGAGCTCCGATATCGCCCATGTTGTTGTCGACCTCAAGTCCGAGATAGAAAAGATAAGAGAACAGATACAGAACATAGAGTAAGGCGGACGATATGAAGCTTGTAAGCATCGGGTTCGGCAACCTTGTCTCTGCCGGGCGCATCATTTCCATTGTCAGCCCGGAGTCGGCGCCTATAAAGAGAATGATCCAGGAGGTGCGCGAGCGCGGCCTGCTGATCGATGCGTCTTTCGGACGCAGCACCAAGTCCGTGATTGTCATGGACAGCGGGAATGTAATTTTATCGGCGCTGCCGCCGGAGACAGTCGCGGCGCGTTGTGAAGATAAGAATGGGGAGGATGGAAAAGATGAAGGATAAGGGCAAACTGTTTGTTATTTCCGGGCCGTCCGGGGCAGGCAAGAGCACCGTCGTTTTCAAGGCCATTGAGGGCAGAGACGATATGTGCTTCTCCATTTCGGTGACGACCCGTAAGCCGAGACCGGGTGAAGTGAACGGAAAGGAATATTTCTTTGTTGACCTCAAGCGCTTTGACGAGATGGTCGCAAACGATGAGCTGCTTGAGCATGCGATGTATGTAGCCAACTCCTACGGCACTCCGCGCGCCTATGTTCAGGAAAAGCTGGACGAGGGCAAGAACGTGATTCTCGATATCGAGGTGCAGGGCGCACGTCAGATTAACGAGAAGATGCCGGAGGCGGTCAAGGTATTTATTATCCCGCCGTCCATGGCAGAGCTTGAGCGCCGCCTGAGAGGCCGCGGAACAGACACAGAAAGAGCCATTGAGGCAAGGCTTATCCGCGCCCGTCAGGAATATGCGGAAGCGGATTTCTATGACTACATCATCATTAACGACGATGCCGAAAAGGCAGCCAGGGAGCTTGCCGCAATAATCACCGCGGAGAGCTGCCGCTATGCCGGCCGTGAGCATTACCTCAGAGAAGAATAAGAATAATAAGTAATCAATCAATTTTTAATATGGCGTGCCGCGGCCATTCAGCGGCAGATAGGAGTAATTATTATGATGCTTTATCCCCCCGTAGCAGAGCTGGTCGACAAGATCGGCAGCCGTTATCAGCTTGTTAACCTCGTTGCAAGACGTGCAAGAGAGATTTCCGCCGAGGCTGAGGAACAGGAAATGCCCCTCGAGCGCAAGGCAGTTTCCAGCGCAATAGACGAGGTCTATACCGGCAAGCTCAGCATCGAGCCCAAAGAAGAAGAATAAAAAACCGACCTGAACAGTAAAGCAAACCGGTATGGCTCAGACAGTTGCAAAAATCGCGGTCGCAGCCGCGACATATTGGGTGGATAAGCCGTATGACTATCTGATCCCGCCGGAGCTTGCCGGGAAGGCGGTGCCGGGCGTCAGGGTATACGTCCCGTTTTCGCGCGGCAACCGGAGAAGCGAGGGTATAATCCTCGCTGTCTCTGACGGGAGCGAGTATGATAAGCTCAAGGCAATCACGGCGGTTCTCGATTCCGAACCGCTGCTCAGCCGCGAGCAGATAAGGCTTGCCCTGTTTATGAGAGAGCGCTTTTTCTGCACCGTCTATGACGCGGTAAAGGCCATGCTTCCGGCAGGGCTGTGGTTCGATGACGCGGGCCGCACAAAGGCGCAGGACAAGACCGTCGAGATGGCGCGTCTGTGCGTCTCCCCCGAGGAGGCGGCGCGGAATGCCGCGTCCAAGCGCAGGCGTGCGCCGCAGCAGGCAGAGCTGCTTGAGCAGCTGTGCTCGTTCGAGTGTCTGCCGAGCCGTGACCTGCTCAGGCACACCGGCGCATCGAGGCAGTCGCTGACCGCGCTGTGCAAAGCAGGCTTTGTCGAGCTGTATAAGAAGGAAGTTTTCAGGCGTCCGGAGATACACCTCGGCGATATCGAACCGCTTCCCGTTCTGAACGACGAGCAGCAAAAGGCGTTCGACGGCATAAACGCTCTTGCCATGTCCGGCAAAAGCGGAGCTGCACTGCTCTTCGGCGTGACCGGGAGCGGAAAGACCAGCGTTTATATTCATCTCATAACCGAGCAGCTCGCACGCGGGTGCTCGGTGATCCTGCTGGTGCCGGAGATTGCTCTGACGCCGCAGATGATACAGACCTTTTCCTCGCACTTCGGCGATACCGTCGCCGTGCTGCACAGCAGCCTTTCTGTCGGGGAGCGCTATGACGAATTTAAGCGCGTCCGCACAGGTAAGGCAAGGCTCGTTATCGGCACGCGCAGTGCGGTGTTTGCGCCGGTGGATAAGCTGGGGCTTATCATCATCGACGAGGAGCAGGAGGAGACCTATAAATCAGAGAACAGCCCACGCTATAACGCGCGGGATGTTGCTATCTATCGCTGCGCGCAGGCGGGCTGTCTGCTGCTGCTCGGTTCGGCGACGCCGGACATCGTGAGCATGTATAAGGCGCGGCAGGGAAATTATTCGCTCTTCACGCTGCACGGAAGATATAACGACATGCAGCTGCCGAGCGTGGAAATTGTCGACATGAAGCGTGAGCTTCGGCGCGGCAACGGCTCGGACATAAGCGAAAAGCTGCGCGAGGAGCTCAGCGAGAACATCAGCCGCGGCGAGCAGAGCATACTCTTCATAAACCGCCGCGGAGCAAACAAGCTTATAAGCTGCGGAGAATGCGGGTATACCTATAAGTGCCCGCGCTGCAGCGTTTCGCTGACCTATCACAGCGCGAACCGGCGGCTCATGTGCCACTACTGCGGATATTCGCAATGGCTGGATGACTGCTGCCCCGAGTGCGGGGGTGAACTCAAGCACGTCGGCGCCGGGACGCAGATGATAGAGACGGAGCTGAAGGAGCTTTTCCCGGACACGGAGATTATACGGCTCGA
>CAZFCH010000034.1:0-13831 GCA_964517445.1 uncultured Oscillospiraceae bacterium
AGTCAACGCTGCTGCGCTGCCTGACCCTGCTTGAGACGCCGCCCTCCGGCAAAGTCATCTTCGACGGAGTGGATATTCCCGACCCCAAGGTCAATCTTGACCTGCACCGCCGCAAGATGGGCATGGTCTTCCAGCACTTTAACCTTTTCCCGAACATGACCGTCAAAAAGAACATCACCCTTGCCCCTGTCACGCTGAAGCTCAGGACTCAGGCCGAGGCCGATAAGCTCGCCGAGCAGCTTCTTGAGCGCATCGGTCTTTCCGATAAGGCCGATACCTATCCCGCCATGCTCTCCGGCGGACAGAAGCAGCGTATCGCGATTGTCCGCGCGCTTGCTATGGAGCCCGAGGTCATGCTCTTTGACGAACCTACCTCCGCGCTCGACCCCGAGATGGTCGGCGAAGTGCTCGACCTGATGCGTCAGCTCGCGCAGGAGGGCATGACGATGGTCGTCGTGACGCATGAGATGGGCTTTGCCCGCGAAGTTGCCGACCGCGTGATCTTTATGGACAGCGGCACCATCGTCGAGGAGAACACCCCTGCGGAGCTGTTCGACCACCCGAAGGAGCCGCGTACTCAGTCCTTCCTTTCCAAGGTGCTTTAATTTAATAATAAAAAATATGTGCGCTGCATTGCAGTGCACATATTTTTATCCGTAAATTATCAGAAAAGTTCTAAATATCAGGCAGCCGCGCCGAATCACACGACCAGATTTATAAGCATCCCGCTCACAGCGCCGAGGATGAACAGCAGCGCAATGATCGTCAGGTTCTCGCGGCGGTTCTTGTTCGTGCGCAGCAGTACCAGCAGCCCGATGCCGGCGTTTGACAGCAGCCCAGCAAACAGTCCGCCAAGCCCGATGATGCCGGAGAGATACGCCTCCGTGATGACGACGGAGACGGAGCAGTTCGGTATGAGCCCGAAGAGCGCCAGCAGCAGCTCTCCGGCAACCGGCGTTGCGAACACCGTCGCAGCGAGCCGCTCGATGCCGACAAGCTCCAGAATTATATTGAGCGCGAACGTGACGGCAATCAGCATCACGGCAATTTTCACCGTGTGCTTGAGCGCCGAGAGCCACACGCTGCCTTCCTCCTCGCCGCACTCGCAGTGTTCGCGCTCGCAGAAGCTGTGTATGTTCTTGTTCCGCGCGAAGAGCCTGCCGCCGATGGCGTCAACAAGGTATCCGAGGACAATGCCCATCGCCGCCTTAGCCGCGACTATCGCGGCAATCTGCCCGATGTCCGTCGCACCCTTGCCGTCTGCAAGCGAAGAGAGCATGACCGGCAGCATCTCATCCGAGGTGGCGAAGAACACCGCCAGCATCGTACCCACGCTTATCGAGCCCGTGGAAAACAGCGTCGCCGCCGCGCCAGATATGCCGCACTGCGGTATCGCACCGAGAAGTCCGCCCAGAGCCGGCCCCGCCTTGCGCGAGTATGAGTGCAGTATGCTCTCGTCAAGACGCTTGCTGTTTTCAAGCATCTCCATAAGCAGATATGCGAGGAATAATATTGGTATGCTCAGCGCGCCGTCCTTCAGCGCGTCAAGCGCGCAATCGAGTATAAGTTCAGACAATTCAAGCTTCTCCCGTTTTCAGAAAATCAGTTATATCAAGTTATAGTATAGTAACCGCTGCGCTTTGTTTTGTCAAGGTTCGGCGACTTTTTTGACTCTTTCTATTGAATTGGGATAAGTATTCTGGTAATATTAATTATTAAAAATAATTTGAGAAGAGTAAAACAGAAGATGAAGACAGAGGACTGGACAATTCCATTTACCAGACCGGACATTCCGCATGAGCTTTTGTCGGCGGGCTTCACGCCGCTGCTGTCGATGGTGCTGGCGCTGCGCGGGATCAGAACCGCCGCCGAGGCGGATGCGCTTATCTCCGGCGGAGCGGAGCAGCTGTGTGATCCCATGCTGATGCTCGACATGGACAAGGCGCGCGAGCGCATCCTGCGCGCGATAAGTGACGGCGAGACCGTCGCAGTCTACGGCGACTATGACGTGGACGGCATCACTTCCACCTGCCTCGTTACGGACTATCTGCGCCGTAAGGGAATCAAATGCATTCCCTATATCCCCGACAGAAACGAGGAGGGCTACGGGCTCAACTGCGCCGCGCTCGACACGCTCAAGGCACAGGGCGTGAGCCTTGTCATCACGGTCGACTGCGGCATCACCGCCGTCGAGGAGGCCGCGCATGCCGCGCAGATCGGCGTCGACATGGTCATCACCGACCACCATGAGTGCCGCCCGGACGCACTGCCCGAGGTCACCGCGCTTGTCGACTGCAAGCGCGACGGGGACAATTATCCGAATAAGAACCTTGCCGGTGTCGGCGTCGCGCTCAAGCTCGTCTGCGCCTGCGAGGGTGAAAGCTCCGGAATGCTTGAGATGTACAGCGACCTTGCCGCAATCGGCACCGTGGCTGATGTTATGCCCCTCACGGGGGAAAACCGCTACCTCGTGCGCTGCGGCCTTTTGCACATCGTGCAGAATCCGCGCCCCGGCATTGCCGCGATGTTTCGCGAATCCAGGACGGACACCCGCCACCTGACGGCAACGACCATTGGCTTTTCGCTTGCCCCGCGCCTCAATGCCGCAGGCAGACTCGGTCAGGCGAGCGTCGCCGCAAAGCTCCTCATGAGCCGGGACGATACCGAAGCCGCCGAGCTGGCAAAGGAGCTGTGCGAGCTTAACCGCCAGCGGCAGAACATTGAGACGCAGATCTGGGAGGAGGCCAACAAGATTCTAAAGGACTCCAACCCGCAGGATCCGATAGTCCTCGCAAGCGACAGCTGGCATCAGGGCGTTATCGGCATTGCCGCGTCAAGGCTTGCCGAGCAGTATTCGCTCCCGGCCATCATCATATGCCTGAACGGCGACAACGGCAAAGGCTCCTGCCGCAGCTACGGCGGCTTCAATCTCTTTGAGGCGCTCTCCGCCTGCTCCGAAAACCTGACCGGCTTCGGCGGGCATGCGCTCGCCGCGGGGCTTAATATCCGCCGTGACCGGCTCGACAGGTTCCGCGAAGCGCTCGCCGCGTACTACCGCCGTCACCGCCCCGCACCGCTGCCGGAGGTCTGCTGCGACCTGCTCATAACCGACCCCACGCTCCTGAGCGTTGAGAATGTCCGCTCGCTCGATAAGCTCGAGCCCTACGGCAACGCAAACCCCAAGCCCGTCATGTGCATCTGCGGAGCAACGCTCGAATCGACCTTCGATGTCGGCGGCGGAAAGCATCTGCGTATGCGCGTGCGCCTGGGCTCTGCGCACTTCGATTGCATCTTCTTTTCACACACGGCCAAACAGCTCGGCATTTCCGAGGGCGACTCGCTCGACCTTGCCTTCACGCCGCAGATAAATGATTATCGCGGCGAGATTTCCGTGCAGCTCCTTATTGCCGCCGTGCGCCGGCACAACCCGACCGCGCTCTGCTCGGCGATACTCGCCGGGGATGAGAGCGTCAACTGGGCTGCGGCGGCATACTGCCCCGGCCGCACGGACTTCGTGCGCGTGTGGCGCTCCATGGGCGAGGGCTTCGCCGTCGGCAAAACCGTTGAGGATGTTATCCGCCAGTGCATTCCGGGCATGCCGGCCGAAAAATTCTGCCTGTGCCTTATGGTGCTCAGGGAGACGGGACTTCTCAAAAGTGAGGACGGCGGAATATATTCTTCCCATTGCGCCAGCATCACCGGCAAGGCCGACCTTGAGAGCACTCACCTTATCCGCGCGCTGCGCGCACTTGCGTAGAGGTTATCTATATGGAAAAGGAAAAGATGAAAACCGCGCCGGACGCCGGCGCCAATATGCCGGTAACGGACAATGCCGCGTCCGTCGATCCGGACAAGCTCTTTGAGGAGCTTGAAGAAAAGATAAAAAGCAGCGGCCACCCCATGGATCTCGGCCGCATCAGAGCCGCATACGAGATGGCGCGCGTTGCCCACTCCGGGCAGAAGCGGCGCGACGGCTCGCCGTACGTCACGCACTGCATTGCCGCGGCGGATATTACCGTCGATATGGGACTCGATGAGGACTCCATTATCGCCGCGCTCCTGCATGATGTCATTGAGGACACCAACCTCACCCATGAGGACATCGCCCGCCAGTTCGGCTACGCCGTCGCGGATATCGTCGAAGGCGTCACAAAGCTCAGCCGCGTGCAGTATACCAGCAAAGAAGACGAGCAGATGGAGAGCCTGCGCAAGATGCTCATGGCCATGGCCAAGGACATCCGCGTCATCCTCATCAAGATTGCCGACCGCCTGCACAATATGCGCACGATGGACTATCAGACCGCCGAGAAGCAGCGCGCCAAGTCCCTTGAGACGATGGAGATATATGCTCCCATCGCGCACCGCCTCGGTATGCAGCGCGCCAAGTGGGAGCTGGAGGATCTGTCGCTGCAGTACCTCGACCCCGAGGGCTATAAGGAAATCACCGACGCGCTGGACGCGAAGATGGACGAACTCGAAACCTTCATGGACAGCGTCAAGAGCAAGATACAGACGCGTCTGGACTCCGAGGGCGTGGAGGCGACTATTTTCTCCCGCATCAAGCACGTCTACAGCATCTACCGCAAGATGTATTCCCAGCATCTTGACCTGAACGGAATCTTCGACCTGTGCGCTTTCCGCGTCATCGTCGACACCATACCCGACTGCTATAACGTCCTCGGCATCATCCATGATATGTTTAAACCCGTGCCCGGACGCTTCAAGGATTATATATCCACGCCGAAGCCCAACATGTACCAGAGCGTGCATACCACGGTCATCGGCTCCGAGGGCATTCCCTTCGAGGTGCAGATACGCACCTGGGACATGCACCACACCGCTGAATACGGTATCGCCGCGCACTGGAAATATAAGATGGGCGAGGGCGCGGACGCCATCGTGCACGCGGGCGATGAGGACAAGTTCGCCTGGATACGCAGGCTTCTTGAGAGCCAGCAGGAGTCCGACGCGCAGGACTTCTTCCATAACATGAAGATTGACCTCTTTGCCGATGAGGTCTTCGTGTTCTCCCCGAAGGGCGACGTTATAAATCTCCCCGCCGGGGCAACGCCTATTGACTTTGCCTACAGTATCCACTCCGACGTCGGCAACAACATGGTCGGCGCGAAGGTCAACGGCCGCATCGTCACCTATGACTATGTGCTTCAGAACGGCGATATCGTCGAGATACGCACCTCAAAATCTGCGCCCGGCCCCAGCCGCGACTGGCTCAATATCGCCAAGAGCGGTTCCGCGCGCACCAAGATAAAGCAGTGGTATAAAAAAGAGCGCCGCGAGGAGAATGTCGCCCGCGGCCGCGAGATGCTCTCCGAGGAGCTGCGGCACAACAGCCTCACGCTTGATGATGTGCTCGATGAGAGCATCATCACCCCCATCCTCAAGCGCCTGTCCTTCGGCACGGTGGACGATCTTTATGCCGCCGTCGGCTACGGCGGCGTCACCGCCACCAGAGTTGCAAACCGCCTGCGCGACGAGCTGCGCAACGCAAAGCCCGACCGTAAGACCGCCCTTGAAAAGGTCTCGGAGGCTGCCGAGCGCCGCGAGCAGCAGGCGAAGAAAACCGGCAAAGCCGTCCACGGCATCCTTGTCGCGGGGCTCAGCAACTGCCTTGTGAAGTTCTCCCGCTGCTGCACTCCTGTACCCGGGGACGACATCATCGGCTTCATCACCCGCGGTCAGGGCGTGTCCATCCACCGGCGCGACTGCGCCAACTGCCGCCGCCTGCTCTCGCAGCCCGGCAACGAGGGCCGCAGCGTCGAGGTCGAGTGGGCAGGCAAGATGGACGACAGCTATCAGACCACCGTCGTCATCACCGCGAAGGATCGCTCCGGCATCGTGCTGGATGTCGCTGCCGTGCTGAACGTTCTCAACGCCAAGGTTCGCTCGCTCTCCGCGCGCGATAACGGCGCCGGCATCGCCATGACCACCGTGACGCTGGAGGTCAAGGACGCGGCAGAGCTTAAATACGTCATGAACAGGCTCACCTCAATACAGGGCGTCATGTCAGTTGAAAGAAACGGAGACTAATATATGAGAGCAGTTGTTACAAGAGTCAGCTCCGCCTCCGTCGAGATAGACGGAGCGGTGCACGGAAAGATCGGCAGGGGCTTTCTCGTGCTCCTCGGCGTGCATCAGGACGATACCGAGACCGAGGCGCTGAAGGTTGCCGATAAGATTTGCCATCTGCGCGTGTTTGAGGACGCCGACGGCAAAATGAACCTTGCCCCGGCAGACGCGGGCGCGGCGGAGATGCTGATAATCAGCCAGTTCACGCTCATTGCCGACTGCCGGTCCCGCCGTCCCGGATTCTCAAAGGCTGCGCGTCCCGATACGGCAATCCCGCTTTATGAGCTTGTCATAAACCGCTGCCGCGAGAACGGCTTCAGGGTTGACACGGGCGTCTTTGGCGCCGATATGCAGGTCGCGTCCGTGAACGACGGCCCCATAACCATTATCATTGACACAAAGGAGCTTTGAGCCATGCTTGTAAAAACCATCCCCGTAGGCCAGCTTGAGGAAAACTGCTACGTAGTTACGAACGAAGCGACGCTTGACTGCGTCGTCATCGACCCCGGCGACGAGGTGAATACTATTCTTGATTATCTTGAGTCGAATAAGCTCAAGTGCGTCGCCATCATGCTCACGCACGGGCATTACGACCATGTCGGTGCGGTCGACGCCGTCGCCGAGGAGACGGGCGCAACCGTGTACATGAATGAGCTGGACGACGCCAAGCGCCATCAGAACAATCATTCGAGCTACACCCTGCGCGAGGGCGGCATTTATTATTCCGACGGCGATGTTATTGACGCCGCCGGCCTGAGCTTCCACATCATCGCCACTCCCGGCCACACCCCCGGCGGCGTGACGATACAGGTTGAAGACTGCCTCTTCACCGGGGATACGCTCTTCAAAGGCAGCTGCGGCAGGGCAGATCTTGACGGCGGAGATATCAATCAGGAGCTCGCCTCTCTGCGCAGGATATGCTCTCTCCCCGGAGACTATGAGGTCTATCCCGGCCACATGGACAGCACCACGCTCGAGCGCGAGCGCATGTTCAATTACTACTGCCGCACCGCCATGCAGGGATAATATAAAGGACAGATACGGAAACCATGACCGAGCAAGCATATAAAAACATATACAGAATCTACGTTCCCCTTACCGGCAATCCCCTGAAATCGCTCAACAGCTATCTGATAAAGGCCGACGGAGCAGGGAAGAACCTGCTTATCGACACCGGCTTCAACTGCGAAGAGTGCCTTGATGCCCTGCTGACAGGCATGGCGGAGCTTGGAGCAACCGCAGAGAACACGGATGTTTTCATCTCCCATATGCACTCCGACCATTCCGGCAACGCCGCCGCGCTGCAGAAGCTCGGCATGAAAATACTCATGACCGAGCCGGACTATCCTCTTGCCGGCCGTACCGACTGGAAGCCCCGCCGCGTATGGTATGACATTGAGGGCATGAAGCCTGCGGTCTGGAAGGACAGCTTTGCCAGGAACCCGGCGGCGCAGCTCGTTTCCGACCCCTTTGATATCGTCCCCCTCAACGACGGGGACACGATAGAGTACGGCGGCTACACTCTGCGCTGCATCCTCACTCCCGGACATACGCCGGGGCACATGTGTCTGTATTCACCCGAGGAAAAGCTCCTCTTCTCCGGCGACCATGTCCTCTTCGACATCACCCCCAACATATGCGCTTTCACTCCGTGCGACGATATGCTCGGCGAATTTCTCTCGAGCCTTGAAAAGATCCGCGCTCTCGATATCGCCGTCACGCTCCCGGCGCACCGCGGCACCGGCAGCGTCGATGTGTACAGCAGGATTGACGCGCTTGAGGAGCATCACCGGAAGCGCCTTGAGGAAGTGCTGAACATCGTGCGCCAAAATGACGGCATCGATGCCTATACCCTGACCGGGCTTATGCGCTGGAACATACGCGCCAAGAGCTGGGAGGATTTCCCGGCCGGGCAGAAGTGGTTCGCCATGGGCGAGGCGCTCGCGCATATATACAGGCTCTGCGCCCTCGGCAGGCTGCGCCGAGAGGTCCTCAGCGACGGTCACGCGGTGTATCACACCGTATAACTGCGTGACTGCGTAAAACTGTAAAAATTGTCTATTGAATTTTATGGCGGCTTGGCGCATAATCTTTCACGCTTGGTCGTAAAATCACAGATAAAAGCATAGATATATAAGTAAATCAGGAGGTTTCGCTATGAAGCGTTCTACAAAGATCGCGCTCATCACGAGCGGCGGCGATTGTCAGGGCCTGAATGCGGCGATCCGCGGTGTCGGCAAATCGCTCTTCCAGCGCATTGACAATGTAGAGATATACGGAATGTATGACGGCTACCGCGGTCTCATCGAGGGCGATTATAAATTTATGGAGCCGAAGGATTTCTCCGGCATCCTCACCGAGGGCGGCACGATCCTCGGTACATCACGCCAGAGCTATGTCCCCGGCAAGGACATTGTGGACGACGAAGGCAACAGCGTCATCCCTTCAATGCTCCAGACCTACAACCGCCTCAACCTTGACTGCCTTGTCATCATGGGCGGCAACGGCACCCAGAAGAGCGCAAAGCTCCTTGCCGATGCGGGCATGAACGTCATCACCCTGCCCAAGACCATCGACAACGATATCTGGGGCACGGATACCACCTTCGGCTTCCAGAGCGCCGTTGACATCGCAACGAACGTCATCGACTATATCCACTCCACCGCAAGCGCTCACAGCCGCGTCTTCGTCGTTGAGCTTATGGGGCGCGACGCCGGCTGGCTTACGCTCAGCGCCGGTATCGGCAGCGGCGCCGATGTCATTCTTATTCCCGAGATACCCTACGATCTCAATAAGGTCGCCGAGCTTATCGAGGAACGCAACCGTCAGGGCAAGCGCTATTCCATCATCGCCTGCGCCGAGGGCGCGATATCGGTGGACGATATCAAGCTTGACGAGGAGGCCAGCCGCCGCAAGCGCGAGAACAGCAAGCACTCCACCGTCTCCTATGAGATCGCCGACCGGCTCGGTGTACTCACCGGCAAGGAAGCGCGCGTCACCGTGCCCGGGCACTATCAGCGCGGCGGCCCTCCCTGCCCGTTTGACAGAGTCCTCGCGACGCAGTTCGGCGTTGCCGCGGCAGACCTTATCATCAATAAGCAGTATGGCCGCATGGTCGCCGTGCAGGGCAATCAGATCGTGTCCATCCCGCTGGAGGACGCGGCCAGCAAGACCAAGTTCCTGCCCGTGGATCATCCGATGATTCAGGTCGCCCGCAAGATGGGCATCAGCCTCGGCGACTGATATATAATAATTACAGCATCTCACCGGGTGCAGACGTTCAATCGAACGTCTGCACCCGGTTCTTTTTCTATTTATCTCAAATTTTATGTGAATTTAATTATGAAAAGCAAAATATGTAAATGATATTAAGTAAATTATAATATGTAAATCAGCGGCAAACGTGCAAAGAAATCGTTAAGATAATGCAAATCAAGCTGGTTTTCCCGCCTGAAATGTAAAACGTTCATAAAATTGCTGTTGTACATCAGAGAGAATATGTTTAAAATATACTTACTAAATATTGTACGGAGACTGCAATGGACAGAATGGCCAGATGGATAACCAAACATTCCCGGATAATCACGGTGCTTTTCGCAGCGGCGGCGATTATATGCGCGGTTCTGTTTTTCGGCGTAAAGGTGAATTATGATATGACCGCATATCTCCCGGAGGATGCGGAGTCGACGGTTGCGCTGAAAATAATGCAGGAGGAGTTTTCCTCCTCCGTTCCGAATGCGCGCGTCATGGTGCCCGGGCTCACGCTTGCGCAGGCGCAGGAAATGAAAGCGCAGATAGAGGCGGCGCCCGGCGTTGAGGGCGTCATGTGGCTTGACGATGTTGCCGACCTGAAGACCCCTCTTGAGACGCTGGATAAATCCGTCACCGATCAGTATTACCGGGACGGCACCGCGCTCTATGATGTCACCATTGCGACCGACATGGAGCTTGAGGCGACCGACGCGATCTATGAGCTCATAGGCGATGAGGGCGCCATAAGCGGCAACGCCGCGAATATCGCGTATTCAAGGCGGCAGGTGCTCTCGGAGGTGCTCGGCGCATCGAGCGTCCTTGTGCCGCTGATAATTTTTATTCTTGTCCTGACGACCACCTCATGGATTGCGCCCGCGCTGTTTCTCATAACCATCGGCGTCGCGGTGCTCATAAACATGGGCACGAATATATTTTTCGAAAGCATCTCCTACATAACGCAGTCCGTGAGCCCCATTCTGCAGCTTGCCGTATCGCTTGACTATGCGATCTTTCTCCTTACGGCGTTTGAAAATCTGCGCCGGACGGAGCCTGATGTCGAGACCGCCATGGTTAAAGCCATTAAGCAGTCCTTCATTTCCATCGCGGCATCGGCGGCGACGACCGTCTTCGGCTTCTTCGCGCTGATTTTCATGCGCTTCGGCATCGGCAGCGACCTCGGCATGAACCTTGTCAAGGGCGTCATCATCAGCTATATCTCCGTTGTGGTGTTCCTCCCGGCGCTTGCCCTCAGGACGGTGAAGCTTCTGGATAAGACCGCGCACCGCCGCATCATTGCCGCGCCCCACGGTATCGGCCGCGCGCTTGTGAAGGTGCGCATCCCGGCGCTCATTCTGGTGCTGCTGCTCGTTGTCCCGTGCTATCTCGCGCAGAGCCGCGCGGATTTCATGTACGGCAACGGCGACCCGGCACCCGACAGCCGCTACGGGCAGGACACGCAGAAGATAAATGACAGCTTCGGCGAGAGTATGGCGCTCGTGCTGATGGTGCCGCGCGGCGATACCGGCAAGGAGGCGGCGCTTTGCTCGGAGCTCGGTGAGCTTGAGCATGTGACGGCAGTCGTCTCATACGTGACGAGCGTCGGCAGCAGCATACCGAGCGAGTTTCTCAGCCCCGATATAGCGGCGAATTTCTATTCCGAAAACTATGCCCGCATAATAATGTATACCGACACCGGCGAAGAAGGGGAGGACGCCTTCGCAACCGTCGAGGCGGTGCGCAGCCTTGCCGCAAAGTATTATGACCGCAGCTACACCTGCGGCCAGAGCGCGAACCTCTATGACATCAAAGAGGTCATAACCGCGGATACCGGCCTTGTGAACGGGCTTGCCATCGGCTTCATCTTCCTGACGCTGCTGCTGTCCTTCCGCTCGCTGACGCTGCCCTTTATCCTGATTTTCGTCATAGAGTCCGCAATCTGGATAAACCTGTCCACCCCGTATTTCACCGGCCAGCCGCTGGTGTATATGGGCTATCTCGTTATAAACACCGTGCAGCTCGGCGCGACCATCGACTATGCCATTCTCCTGACCGACGGCTATGTTGAGAACCGCAGGACCGTCGGGCGGCGCACGGCGATTATACAGTCTATCGACGATAACATCATCTCCCTGCTGACGAGCGGGCTTATCCTCTCGCTTGCGGGTCTGTGCCTGCAGTTCGCCTCGTCGATGGAGATAGTAAAGGAGCTCGGAATGCTGCTCTTCAGGGGCACGCTCCTGTCAATGGCGCTGGTGATGATGGCGCTCCCGGCGCTGCTTATTCTGTTCGATCCACTTACGGCGAAGCTGACGAAGAAAAGCTTCTGCCATGAAGATGCGGAGGTGAAGAAGTGAAAAAAATAATGGCAATGATTCTTGCCGCGGCGCTGCTGTTCAGCCTTGCGCCCGCCGCGCTCGCGGACGGGGAGCAGACCAAGGACAGCGATGCGGATTATACCTCGGAGGAAGTGCTCTACGGAGTGCTCGACCATGACGGCAGCACCGAGAATGTCTACGCCGTCGTTATCCTTGAGAGCGATAAGCCCTGCAATGTTGTCTACCGCGGCCCCTTTGCGGATGTGAAGAACCTCAGCGATACCCGCGAGCTGGAGCTTAAGGGCAGCCGCGTGACGCTCGACGGGCTTGACGGCCGCTTCTATTTCCAGAGCACATTGAAGAGCACCACGCTGCCGTGGGACCTCGCCATAAGCTACACCCTTGACGGCAAGCCTGTCGACGCCTCAAAGCTCGGCGGCAGCAGCGGCAGGCTCGGCATCGATATTTCGGTGAGCGACGGGGGAATGGACGACTCTTCCTTTTACGACAGCTTCATGGTGCAGGTCAGCATAACGCTTGACAGCCAGCTCTGCCGGAACATCACCGCGGACGGCGCGACGATTGCAAACTCCGGAGCGGATAAGCAGATAAGCTTCACCGCCATGCCGGGGACGGATTCCGAATTTGCCCTGACGGCCGACGTAACGAACTTTTCCATGTCCGGCATCACCTTTGCCGCAGTGCCGTTTTCCATGGGCAGCGCTCTCGGCGACATCTCGGAGCTTACCGACGGACTCAAGCAGCTGACCGACGCGGTGTCCCAGCTCTCCTCAGGCGCGTCGCAGCTCTCCTCGGGTGCATCCCAGCTGACATCCGGCGCCTCGCAGTTCGGCGACGGGCTTTATCAGCTCTCGGAAAATTCCGCAGCTCTCGTGTCCGCGTCTGAAACCTTCCTGACCATGTTCGAGACAATAAAAGAAATGCTCATTGCGGCGTCGGGACTTCCGGAAGCCGACGTGAAGGATGTCGAATCCCTGCTTGCCGCGCTCGATGCTCTCTGCACGCAGCTTGATGACAGCTCCGGGGAAATTTCGCAGAGCGCCGCATCGCTCGAATCTGCCAAAACCGGCATAGACGAAGCCTTTGCCGCCGTGCCGGAGAGTGCGTCGGCGGACGCTGCGTATCTTCGCTCCGCTGCGGAATCAATGCCGGAGGACGTCGTGAGCGCCTTTACGGAGGCATACGGCGAGGACGGATACGCCCAATGGCTTGCGGCAATCAGCAGCGTGACCGCGGCGTCAGACGCGGCAGTGTCTGCAAAGTCCCAGTGGCAGCAGGTGTCCGAGGACTATGATTACGCCGTGCAGACGATGACGGATCTTTCATCATATATGAGCTCGGTGAGCGAGTCCGTGCGCACGCTCAGAGATATGATCGCCGAGCTCTCCGGCACGGAGGGCGGCGAAAAGCTCAATGAGCTTATAGAGCAGGTCTCGCAGCTTGCCGACGGCTATGCGCAGTTCCATGACGGGCTTGTCGCCTATACCGGCGGTGTCGACACGCTGGCAGAAAACTGGGGTACTCTCTATGACGGCATAGCCCAGCTCTCCGGCGGCACGGAGCAGCTGTCCGACGGGACAAAGCAGCTCAACGACGGCACGAAGGACATACCGGATCAGGTCGATGATATGCTCTCAACCTATACCGGCGAAGGCTATAACGGCCACAGCTTCCTGTCATCGAAGAATGAGAACACCCGCTCGGTGCAGTTCGTGCTGACCACGCGCTCGATAGATATACCGTCGGACAGCGCTGCCGTATCGGACGTGACTGAAGATACCGGCCTGTTCCGTCAGTTTTTGAATCGCCTCGCGGAGCTGTTCGGGTAAACAGAAACAACGAACGCACGGCGAAAAGCCCAGTGCCGATAAGACAGTAATCCATCAAAAATTACGAAATCGGCATCTGTCAGACAGGATTGGACAACAGGCGGGCGGCACTCAGCTTCGGTTGGGGGCTGCCTGTTTGTTTGTGGTTAAGAGATGAAATCTGTGCCAATTCGTAAAATGTTCTTGCAGAAAGCGGATTTTTCTGTTATCATCAGATTGGTTAAGTTTATATACCACTGACCGAGAATATCTGCGAAGGGGGCTTGACAAGAATGAAGCCGAACCCCATGATTGACAAGACAAGACAAGACAAGACAAGACAAGACA
>CAZFCH010000035.1:0-13486 GCA_964517445.1 uncultured Oscillospiraceae bacterium
ATCATTTTGCTATCAAATAGGGAGATGCAATTTCAAAAAAGTGAGTGTTTTCAAGATTTTCCGGCGCTTGATATTCACTTTTTACTCATTCGAATTCTATCGTGGCAGGGGGCTTGGAGGTCACGTCATAGAGCACGCGGTTGATGCCGGCGACCTCGTTTACTATGCGCACGGAGACACGGTCGAGCACGTCGTATGGCAGACGAACCCAATCGGCGGTCATAAAATCTGAAGTGCTGACGGCGCGCAGGGCAATCGCGTAATCGTAGGTGCGGCCATCGCCCATGACGCCGACGGAGCGCATGTTCGTCAGTGCCGCAAAGTACTGGCTCAGCTCGCGCTCAAGACCGGCCTTGGCGATCTCATCGCGGAAGATGAAGTCGGCTTCGCGCAGCATATCGAGCTTCTCTTTGGTCAGCGCACCGATGACGCGGATACCGAGACCGGGGCCGGGGAAGGGCTGGCGCATGACCAGATACTCCGGCAGACCGAGCTCGCGCCCGAGCTGACGCACCTCATCCTTGAAGAGCATGCGCAGAGGCTCGATGATCTCCTTGAAATCAACATAGTCGGGCAGACCGCCGACATTGTGATGGCTCTTGATTACCGCGGCGTCGCCCTTGCCGGACTCAATCACGTCGGGGTATATCGTGCCCTGGACGAGATAATCGACTTTGCCGATCTTTTTGCCCTCTTCCTCAAAGACGCGGATAAACTCCTCGCCGATAATCTTGCGCTTGTGCTCCGGCTCTTCGACACCGGCGAGAGCATTGAGGAAACGCTCCTCGGCATTGACGCGGATGAAGTTTATATCCCACTTGGAGAAGGCTTCCTGAACTTCGTCGCCTTCGTTCTTGCGCATAAGGCCGTGATCGACGAACACGCAGGTGAGCTGATTGCCGACGGCTTCAGCCAGAAGCGCCGCCGCGACAGAGGAGTCCACGCCGCCGGAGAGGGCGAGCAGCACCTTGCCGTCGCCGACCTTTTCACGGACGGAGTCAATGGCACGCTTTTTATAGTCGGCCATGGTCCAGTCGCCGGTTGCACCGCAGATGTCGTAGAGGAAGTTATGCAGCATTTCGCGCCCGTACACGGTGTGGTTGACCTCCGGGTGGAACTGCACGCCGTAGAAGCGGCGCGCCTGGTCGCAGATGCCGACGTTCGGGCAGGCGTCGGAGTGCGCGGAGAGCGTGAAGCCCTCGGGGACGCGAGCCATGTAGTCACCGTGGCTCATCCATGTTATGCTCTCTCGGGGGACACCCTTGAAGAGCGGGCAGGATGTGTCAAAATATGTGACGGTCTTACCGTATTCGCGGGCGGAATCGTCCTGCGCGGCGGTGACAAGCCCGCCGAGCTCATGGGAAAGCAGCTGGCAGCCGTAGCATATACCGAGAATGGGAACGCCCAAGGTGTACACGCCGAGGTCGGCATGCGGCGAGCCCTCGGCATAGACGCTCTGCGGCCCGCCGGTGAAGATAATGCCGATGGGGTCGTAGGCGCGGATGGCTTCAATGCTCATGTCATAGGGGTGGACTTCGCAGTAGACGTTATTCTCGCGGACGCGGCGGGCGATAAGCTGGTTATACTGGCCGCCAAAGTCAAGGATAAGAACTTTCTGGTTTTGCATACGGCTTTCCTCTCGCTTTTTCTCAGAACATTTTGATGTAGGCTTCGCGCTCTGCGCCGACGGAGACGTACTTTATCGGGCAGTTGACGGCCTTTTCGATATAACGGATATAATTGAGAGCCTCTTTCGGCAGATCCTCGACGCTGCGGCAATTGCTGATGTCGCAGTTGAAGCCGGGCAGGTATTCGTATACGGGCTTTGCAGCTTCGAGCTCGTCAATGTCGGAGGGGAAGTAATCGATACGCTTGCCGTCAAGCTCATATGCGACACAGACGGGAATCTGCTTGAGGTAGGAGAGCACGTCGAGCTTTGTCAGAGCGATGTAGGTGCAGCCCTGTACAAGTGCGCCGTAGCGGGAGGCGACGACGTCAAAGCCGCCGACACGTCTGGGACGTCCGGTAGCTGCACCGTACTCACCGCCGGCTTCACGCAGGCTGTCGCCCTCAGCGCCGAACAGCTCGCAGGTGAAGGGACCTTCACCGACGCAGCTGGAATAGGCCTTCATAATGCCGATGCTCTCATCGAGCTTTGCAAACGGGATACCCGCGCCGATGGGTGCATAGGCGGCGAGCGTGGTGGAAGCGGAAGTATAGGGGTAGATGCCGAAGTCGATATCGCGCAGTGCGCCGAGCTGGGCTTCAAAGATTACGGACTTGCCGGACTTTATTGCATCGCTGAGATATTCGGTGGTGTTGCAGATATAAGGGGTGAAGAACTTGCCGTACTCCTCGAGCCACATCATCATGTCATCGACCTTAATCGCCTCATGGCCGTAGCCCTTTTCAACGGTCAGGTTCTTCCACTCGATGATGCCTTCGAGTCTGTCGCGCAGAGTGTCCCAATGCAGCAGGTCGCCCATGCGGATAGTCTTCTTCATGTACTTGTCGGCATAGACGGGGGAAATGCCGCGGCGGGTGGAGCCAAACTTCTTATCGCCGAGCCTGTCCTCCTCAAGGCCGTCGAGCAGCTTGTGATAGGGCATGCAGATGGTGGCGCGGTCGCTGATCTTGAGATGGTCGGGGCTTATCTCAATGCCAGCTTCACGCAGCTTCATTGCTTCGCCGAAGAGATGCTCAAGGTCGATAACGATGCCGGGGCCGAGAACGTTGACGGTCTCATCGCGCAGGATGCCGGAGGGCATGAGGTTCATAATGAACTTGCCCTTCTCATTGATGACGGTGTGGCCGGCGTTATTGCCGCCCTGATAGCGGATGACGATATCATAGTTCTCGCTGAGCAGGTCGACCATGCGGCCCTTGCCCTCATCGCCCCAGTTAGTACCAACAATAGAAGTCAACATAGCGCTAATTCCTCTTCCTTTATTCTTTATATTTTATGCTTTTATACATTTATTTCGGCTTTGACACCGAGGCTGGAACCATACTTTTCAAGTACGGGCTTTACACTGTCGCGCAGGAAAGTTTCGCACTGGCGCTCGGCCATACCGGTGAATGTCGCAGGATCGGTGAGCTGCGTCATTTCCTCATCGGTGAGAGAAAATGCGGGATCGGCCTTGATGCGCTCGAGCAGATCGTTATCGCGCCCGTAGAGCTTGACCTGCTCCGCGGCGGCAACGGAATGCCGGCGGATGGACTCATGCAGCGCCTGACGGTCGCCGCCTTTATTTTTGACGCAGTACATGAGAATGTTCTCAGTAGACATGAAAGGCAGCTCCTCATTGAGGTGCTTTGCAATGACTGCAGGGTAGACCTTCATGCCGCGGACGATGTTAATGTAAAGATTCAGAATCGCGTCGGTCGCGAGGAAAGCCTCGGGAATAGAGATGCGTCGGTTTGCGGAATCGTCCAGTGTGCGCTCAAACCACTGCGCGGAGGCGGTGACGGCAGCGTTCTGAAGGTCGCAGATTACATAGCGGCTGAGCGACGCGACACGCTCGGAGCGCATGGGGTTGCGCTTATAGGCCATTGCGGAGGAACCGATCTGTTTGCTTTCAAACGGTTCGTCCACCTCTTTCAGATGGCTGAGCAGACGTATATCGCTCGAAAACTTCGACGCGCTCTGCGCAATGCCGGAGAGCACCTGCAAAACTGCGAAGTCAACCTTGCGGGTATAGGTCTGACCGCTGACGGCCTGACATGCCTCGAAGCCCATCTTCGCGGCGATGCGCCGCTCAAGCTCCTCAACCTTTTCTGCGTCCCCGTCAAAGAGCTCAAGGAAGCTTGCGCCGGTGCCGGTCGTGCCCTTGCAGCCAAGAAGCTTCAGCTGCGACAGCTGAAAGTCAAGCTGCTCAATATCAAACAGCAGGTCGTTTATCCACAGGCATGCACGCTTGCCGACGGTCGTCGGCTGGGCGGCCTGAAAATGCGTGTAGGCGAGCGTGGGCAGGGACTTGTACTTTTCGGCAAACTCACTCAGTGCCTCGACAGCGTTTACAAGGAGCTTGCGGATGATAAGCAGCCCGCCGCGCATACGGATGATGTCCGTGTTGTCGCCGACGTAACAGCTCGTCGCGCCGAGATGGATGATGGGCTTAGCCTTGGGGCAGCACTCTCCGAAGGTCAGCACGTGCGCCATAACATCATGCCGCACCTCGTGCTCGTGCGCCGCGGCGGCGGCATAGTCGATATCGTCTATATGTGCGCGCATTTCGTCGAGCTGTTCATCGCTGATATTGAGCCCCAGCTCCTGTTCGCTTTCTGCGAGCGCGAGCCACAGTCTGCGCCATGTGGAGAACTTGTTGTCGTCCGAAAACTGGCGTTTCATCTCCTCGTCGGCATAGCGGCCGCAGAGGGGATTTTCGTAAAATTCGTGCATGGTAAAGTCTTCCTTTATCAGCCTTTATATGTCACAAGCGGCTTGCGCTTATGCTCACTGCGGTTATGGTAGCGGTCGATGACGGCTTTGTCCTGCTCGTTCACCGTGCCGTAAAGCAGAAAATCGTCAATGGCCTTGTAAGTCACGCCCATCTCCTGCTCGTCGGTCTGGCCGTCAAAGAGCCCGGCGGAGGGAGCCTTGTCGATGATGCAGCGCGGCGCATTGAGGTATTCTAGAAATTCAAAGACCTCGGTCGCGGTGAGGTCAGCGATAACGTCAAAGTCACTCGCGCCGTCGCCCCACTTGGTGAAATAGCCCATATGGATTTCGCTCCGGTTGCCGGTACCGGCGACGAGGCGGTTTTCCGCTGCGCCAATGGCATAGAGCGTTGTCATACGCAGACGCGGGGCAATGTTGTTTATCGCGGCAGAATTGAGCGAGCAGACCTTCTGAAGCTCCTCCATCTCGCGCTCACGTACGACGGTGAGGTCGACGGTACGCGTCTCGATGCCGAACTGCTCTGCAACGGCTATACCGTCGTCCGTGTCCTGCCCGTAGTTGCGCTTGGAGGCGCAGGGCATGATGATGCCGACGGTGTTGTCACACGCGGCTTTGCAGAGGATGCCGACAAGGGCGCTGTCCTTGCCGCCGGAGTTGCCGTAGACGATGCCGGAGACTCCGGCACTTCTGACAAGCTCACGGATAAAGGCAACGCGGCCTTCGTACTCTGCCTTATAATCTCTCATTTTTCTTCACCTTTCAGCGACGCCTCGACAAGCCCAAGGAACAGGGGATGCGGCTTGTTCGGGCGGCTCTTAAATTCGGGGTGGAACTGCACGCCGACGAAGAACGGCTTATCGCTCAGCTCGACAGCTTCGATTATGCTGCCGTCCGGGGAGCTGCCGCACAGGCACATCCCGTTCTCGCTGAGTACTTCGCGGTAGTCGTTATTGAACTCGTAGCGGTGACGGTGGCGCTCGGAGATATCCTGCTTACCGTAGCAGCGCTCCATGGTGCTGCCCTTGACAATGTGACAGGGATACGCGCCGAGACGCAGGCTTCCGCCCTTATCTATATTATCATGCTGATCGGGCAGAAAATCAATGACTTTATGCGAAGAATTTGCATTAAATTCGCGGGAGTCCGCATCCTTGAGCCCACAGACGTTTCTTGCGAACTCAATAACGGCAATCTGCATGCCGAGGCAGATGCCGAGATAAGGCATGCCGGTCTCGCGTGCGTAGCGCGCGGCGCTTATCATGCCGCTTATGCCGCGGTCGCCGAAGCCGCCGGGGACTATCATGCCGTCGCAGTCGGAGAAGATCTCGGCGGCATTTTCGTCAGTGACGTTCTCACTGTCAATCCATTTTATCTCAACGGTCGCGCCGTAGGCGTAGCCTGCATGGTGCAGAGCCTCGGCAACGGAGAGATATGCGTCGTGCAGCTGAACATATTTGCCGACAAGGCCGATGGTCACATGGCGGTCGGCAGACTTGATGCGTTCGACCAGAGCCTGCCACTGGCTCAGCTCCGGCGCTCTCGTCCATAGGCCGAGCTCACGGCAGACGATGAGGGAGAAGTCGCTCTTCTCGAGCATCAGGGGCGCTTCGTAGAGGTTCGGGAGGGTCATGTTCTCAATGACGCAGTCGGGCTTGACGTTGCAGAACATGGCAATTTTCTTGAATATCTCAGGTTCCAGTGGTTCATCGCAGCGCAGGACGATGATATTCGGAGAGATGCCCATTGCCTGAAGCTCACGCACGGAGTGCTGCGTGGGCTTGGTCTTATGCTCGTCACTGCCTTTGATAAAGGGAACGAGAGTCACATGGATGAACAGGCAGTTGCCCTGCCCCTGCTCAAGGCTGACCTGGCGCGCCGCTTCGAGAAAGGGCTGGCTCTCAATATCACCGGTCGTGCCGCCAATCTCGGTAATGACGACGTCAGCGCCGGTGTTCTTGCCGACCTTGTAGATGAAGTCCTTTATCTCACCGGTGATGTGGGGAATGACCTGAATGGTCTGACCAAGGTACTCGCCGCGCCGCTCGCGGTTAAGGACGTTCCAGTAAACCTTGCCGGTGGTGAGGTTCGAATAACGATTGAGATCCTCATCAATGAAGCGCTCGTAGTGACCGAGGTCGAGATCGGCCTCTGCACCGTCCTCGGTGACATATACCTCGCCGTGCTGATAGGGGCTCATCGTGCCGGGGTCGACATTTATATACGGGTCGAGCTTCTGCGCTGCGACCTTGAGGCCGCGTGCCTTGAGCAGACGGCCGAGAGAGGCCGCAGTGATACCCTTGCCAAGGCCGGAAACAACGCCGCCGGTAACGAAAACATACTTAGTCATAATGATCATCCTCCACATAAATATTTTGAACCGCTCGCCAAAATTCACAGACGTACAGGAACAATGCATCATCGTCAATTGAGGGCAAAGCAAAAAAATAAAACGTTCTCCGATGCCTAAAGGGGGCACGAGGCCCCTTACACCAGCGAACGTCTGGGAAGAAAATCAAAAACCAAATTACTGGAGTAGTATACATTCATTGCCTCGGATTGTCAAGATACTGCAATGAAAAAATACGCTCAAAAATGTCATGGACAGAAGACTCCGCCCATGACATTTTCAACAATTCGTATTTAATTTCAGATTTTGAGCTCAGATTTTGAGCGCTAATTGCTTCAGTAGAGCGGATCGTTCCAGTAGAAGGAGAAGTCCGCCGAGGTGTAGCCGAACTGCTCACGCAGCTCTTCGTAGCGCGGGTGCAGGATGAATATATAGGCTTTGTCGTTGTAGTCGACATAGCGCCAGCGACCGCCGGTCGGATCATCGTAGACCGTGTCGTTTACCTCGCAGTTGGGCGCTGCGGCACGCATCTGTTCTATCTGCTCACTGGGCACGCGGTTGTAGCTGCCGACCCACAGACGTTCAAGCTCGGTCAGAGAATAGAGCGGAGAGATATCCTCAAGGTCGACGATATAAGCGATATTCAGATGGCGCAGATTTTTAAGCCCGGAGAGCGGGGTGAGATCGGTGCAGAGCGTGGTCTGCATTTCGAGGTACTCAAGCTCGGTGCAGCTGGCGAGAGGCGTCGCGTCGCTCCAGTTATCCATCGCGAGGATGGCAACCTCAAGCTTCGGCATATAGGCGACAAAGGAAATGTCGTCCAGAGCGTCGTTATGGCCGAGATCGAGGTACTTGACCTCGGTGCAGTATTTGAGCGCTTCGGAATTTTCGCTGGTAAGCATGCCACCGACGGAGGGCTGGGAGGCGAGGATGCGCTCCACATCCGTGCGCACGCTGTAGGCATCGCCGAACCAGACGCGCCAAACGACCTTGACATCGGGATAAGCATCGCGGATGGCGGCCATATCCTCGTTGGAGACGCCGCAGCTGTCCATATCGACGCTGACAAGATTCGGCATACAGGCCATGGCCTGCTTCACCTGCTCACCGTTGTCGTCGACCTCGATATGGCTGAGGTTAATGGTGGTGTCAACGGTGCTGAATTCCTTGCCGTAGAGCCAGAATGTATAGTTGACAGAAGCATTCGGGCAGGCGTCCGTGATGGCGCGGACGGAATCCCAGCTGAGGTCTGAGCGCTCGGAGCCGAGCTGGATATCCTTGACCTTCGGCAGATAGGCGAGTGACTGGAGCGTGTCGGAAACGGTTGAATCCGTAAGCGCCGAGAGGTCGAGACTCTGGGCACTGTTGGAAATCACCTGCCCGTCGGGAAGCGTCACGGTGTACTTTACCTTGATGTCCGGGTGAGCCTGCGCCCACTGATAGATTTCATCGACGCAGGTGCTGCCGCTGAAGTCGGCCTTCTGCAGCTCCGTCAGCTGGTCAAGCAGAGCGGTCTCACCGCTCTCGAGCGTTATTGTGAGGTCTGTCGTACCCTCAATCTTCACTGCGCCGGCCTGAAATTTTACGGTCTTTGCGGGGAAAAGCGAGAAAGAGGAGTCTCCGCAGGCGGTAAGGAGCAGAAAGGAAGCGGCGAGGCAGATGATGCTGAGAATTTTTTTGAGCTTAGACATTGAATGGTATCCTCCGGGAAATGGGTGCGCGGTGCGTCAGTACGGGCGGATGCACAGACGGTCGTTCCAGTAATAGGAATAATCCTCTTCATGGTAGCCGAACTGCTCGCGCAGCAGTGTATAGCGGGCGGCCTGCTGGGAAACGCCAAACTCGTTGGGTTCTTCCTCTATGCGCCAGCCGCCGTTGGTCGGATCACCGACAGTGGTATTGACGACGCAGTTGGGAAGAAGTTCCTTTATTTTTTCGATTTGCTCGGGCGGGACGGGATCGTATTTGCCAATCCAGAGCCGCTCAAGCTGGGTCAGCCCGTAGAGCGGGGAGATGTCGGTGATAGCAAAATTATAGCATATGTTGAGATGCTTGAGGTTCTTCAGATTTGCAAGAGGGCGGAGGTCATGGAGCCTTGAGGTCATAGCCTCCAGATACTCAAGCTTCGGGCAGTTCTCCAGCGGATAGAAGTCTTCGACAAAGGTCATGCCGACGATGAGCACCTCAAGGTCCGGCATATAGGAAACGAAGTCAATCGTGTCAAGGTAGTTGTTGTGGCCGAGGTCCATGTATTTTACCTTGGTGCAGTACTTGAGGGAGCGCGTGGACTCGGTTGTAAGCTCCCCGGCTTTGCCGGGCATCGAGGCAAGAATGCGCTCAACATCTGTACGCACGCTGTAATAGTCGCCGAACCAGACACGCCAGACGACTTCGGTGTTCGGCAGAGAATCACGCAGTTCGGCCATCTTCTCATCGGAGACGCCGGCAGTGTCCATGTCGAGGAACGTGAGGTTCGTCATGCAGGCGGTGATGAGCTTGAGGAGCTTGCCCTCGTCTTTTATGCTGACGTACTTGAGATCCATTTCTTCATCGCTGAGGTTGAAGGTTTTGCCGTATATGGAAAACTCATAATCTATGGCAGCCTGCGGGCAGGCGGCGTGCAGCACGTTCATTTTTCCCCATGTGACGGGGCTTTCCTCCCAGCTGCCGAGCGTGATTGTTTTGAGCTTGGTCAGCTGCTTGAGCTGCTCGGCGGTCTCGTCGACAAGCGAATCATTAAGGCCGCGCAGATCAATGGTTTCGGTGTCGAACGGATAGGTCACGCCCATGATGACACAGGGCTCCGGTGTCGATTCGGAGGTGGGAGCGGGAGTTGCTGTAGCCGAAGCTTCAACAACGGCGGATTCCTCTTTCGAGGAGCAGCCGGCGGCGAGCAGACAGAAAACCAGTGCTGCGGCAAAGACGAGTGTGATCCGTTTTTTCATTTCCCGTAAACCTCTTTTCCGTACTTGCCCTTGAACTCAGCAGGGGCTTCTTTATCGCAGAGCGGATCGAGCCAGTAGAAGCTGTATTCCTGATAGTTATAACCGAGCTGTTCTCTCAGCAGCTCATATCTGGGAACCCAGTAATATTTCGGAATCTCCGGGTCATACCCGGTATAGCGCCACGATTCTCCGTGCGGATCTTCGGTCGTGGTGTTGATGGTGCAGCCGGGGACAGCGGCCTTCATCGCGCTGACCTGTTCGGCCGGGACGGGTGTGTCCCTGCCTATCCACAGACGCTCAAGCTCGGTCAGGCCGTAGAGCGAAGATATATCCTTGATGTTCGGACAACCGGCGATGTTCAGGTGATGCAGCCCGGTGCTGTTTTTGAGCGGGGAGATATCGGAGATGTTGGTAGAGTTGAGCTCCAGATACTCAAGCTTCGGGCAGTTCTCGAGCGGAGAGATATCCCTTACGGCGGTCATCGCGATTATGAGTACTTCAAGCTCGGGCATGTTCCTGACAAAGTCGATATCGGGCAGCTCGTCATTGTGACCGAGGTCGAGGTACTTGACCTTGGTGCAGTACTGCAGTACGCTCGCGTCATATATCATGCCGCCGACGGTCGGCTTGGAGGCGAGGATGCGTTCAACATCAGTGCGCACGCTGTAATTGGTGCCGAACCAGACGCGCCATACGACGTCTATATTCGGGAACTGCTCGCGTATTTTCGCAAGCGTCTCATTGGAAACACCGGTGCTGTCCATGTCAAGATACGTGCACCGCGTCATCAGCGGGAGCACTTCGACAAGGGCTGCGGCTTCGTCGCTTATCTCCGTTCCGCGGAAGTCGAGGGAGGAAGCGTTGAGATTTATTTCGTGACCATAGAGCGTGAGACTGTAATCCAGCTCCGCATTTGGGCAGGCCTCATGAATGACGGTGACATCAGCGATGGTGAGCGTGCCGAGCTTTATGTAAGTGACTGCGGGCAAACACGCGAGAGCTTCAGCTGTCCCGGCAACGTCGGCCTGGTCAAGAGAGGAGAGATCAAGCTCCGTAGTGCTGTTGTCGAGCACCGTGCCGTCCGGCAGAGTGACGGTATATTTCAGATCCAGCAGCGGATGCGACTGACCCCATTCGGCAATCTCCTTCCAGCAGCTGCTTCCACTGAAGTCGGCGCGAGTCAGGTACGAAAGCCCGTCGAGCTTTGAAACGTCCTCGCTCTGGATAACGGCGGTAATTTCCGTCGTCTCCACCGGGTATGTTCCGCAGGACAGGGTGACCTCGGTGACCGAAGATGAACCGATGAGAGGTTTGACGTCGGAGGGCGCTTCATGGAACGGACCCGAGATGCACACGAGAATGAGCAGTGCTGTATATATAATTGCGGGAATGGCCTTCAGCCGGGATCTTAAATGCATCTTTGTCCTCCGCGGTTTATACCTTTGTCAACTGACTGGGAATCAAAAGCAAGTATATCATTGGATGAGAGTTATTTCAAGATGATTAGAGGAAAATACTTCCGCCGCGCATCAGGCTGACGACGAAAACCCCGCAGGCTTTGGAGCCTGCGGGGAATGATTAGTTATATTCGAGCAAACAAGCAAATCTTACTTGAGTTTGCCGCCGACAACGGAGTTGCCAGAGGAGGCTGGAGCGGGCGTTTCAGCGTCGGATACAATGAGTTCCGCGCTCGTCAGGCGCTTGTTGTACCGCGCTATCTCTATCTCGTCCCAGTCGTCGGCCGTGCCGCCGTAATAGACAGTCTCCAGCTTTTGACAGCCGTTAAAGGCGCTGTCGCCTATCTCCTCGACGGTGGCGGGGATGTCCACGGTCTTGAGAGCAGAGCAGCAGTTGAAAGCACTTTCGCCTATTTTTGTGACACCTTCCGGAATGACGATGGTTTTGAGCTTGGTGCAGTGGTCAAAGGTCTGATCGGCAATTTCCGTAAGAGCGTCAGGCAGGGAGATCGCACTGAGTTTTTCACAACGGTAGAAGGCAGCGTCGCCGATGCTCTCAACGGAGGACGGGATCGTGACGCTCTTGAGATTGGTGCAGAACTGGAAGCACTGTGCGCCAATGTGGGTGACGCCGTTCTCAATGACCACGGCCTTGATATCATCCCTGTACTTTTCCCAAGGGGGAGTATCGCTGGAATAATCAGGCATCTCGCCTTTGCCGGAGATGGTGAGAGTGCCCCTTTTGTTGAGCGACCATGTGAGCTCGTCTGATGCCGCGAGCGCCCCGATGCCGGGGAGCGACAGAATCATGACAAGAACCAGAAGCGCAGAGAGAAGCCTTTTCATAATAATCCTCCGTTGCAAATTTGTCTGTTGGTATTAAAAATTATAATATATATACCAGCCGCAAGTCAATAGACGAGTGCTTGACAATATAAGGGACACGGAGTATAATACGGCAAAATCCTACATGAATGATAGGGATTAAAGGGCGGTGAAATAAATGCAGTGCTGTCGGTGTCGATGTTATGCAGGCAAAAACAGAATGAACGGTAAGAATAATACGCCGGATAGTACGCAGAAAAATACGGACGGATGACGCGGCCTTATGCCGCCTTTGGACCCGCCCGGGGCTTGTTGTTGTCCGGTGCGGATACAAGGCGGAAAGGACGCATAGAATGTTTAAAGATATCAGAGAAACAATAGAAGCATATAAAGCAAGAGACCCGGCAGCACGCAGCTCATTGGAGGTGCTGCTGCTCTACCCGGGAATAAAGGCAGTGCTCAGCCATCGGCGCGCACATTGGTGCTATATGCACGGGCTCAAATTCCTTGCCCGGTTCATCTCGCAGCGCAACCGGCACCGCACCGGGATAGAGATACACCCCGGCGCGAAGATCGGCAAGCGCCTCGTCATTGACCACGGCATGGGCATCGTCATCGGCGAGACCGCCGAGGTTGGGGACGACTGCCTTATATACCACGGCGTCACGCTCGGCGGCACGGGCAAGGACGTAGGCAAGCGGCACCCGACTATCGGCAACAATGTCCTCATCGGCACCGGCGCGAAGGTGCTCGGGCCGCTGAAAATCGGAGACAACAGCCGTGTCGCGGCAAACTCGGTTGTGCTGCGCGATATCCCGCCGGACAGCACCGCTGTCGGCGTTCCGGCAAAGGTGGTGCGCGTGGAGGGGAAACGCGTAAACTTCGCGGGCGAGGTGGATCAGATACATGTTACCGACCCCGTATGGCAGGAGCTCGCGGAGCTGAAAAAGCAGTTTGCCCAATTGAATGCACGGCTTGACGAAAACGCTCAAAAGGCATAAACCATCCCCCGCATATTTCCCGGAGACTAGGGAAGTGTGCGGGGCATGATTTTGGCGGGATAAAAAGGACGTGGGCGGCAGCGCAGTGCTGCTCATTGTGACCGTAGTATGAGTATGCATCGGCCGCCTTGCCGGCGGCTGAGAGGTATTGAAAAAGTCGGTGAGCCGAAAAAAGAAAAATTTTTTGAAGAAAACTATTGACAAAATCGCCGTCGTTTGTTATTATAACCAAGCCGTGGCCGAGTAGTTCAGTTGGTTAGAACGCCGGCCTGTCACGCCGGAGGTCGAGGGTTCAAGTCCCTTCTCGGTCGCCACGCTATATGCCCCTTATAAAGGGGCATATAATTTGCTGCTATAGCTCAGCAGGTAGAGCGCATCCTTGGTAAGGATGAGGTCCCCAGTTCGAATCTGGGTAGCAGCTCCAAAAGCCCTGAAAGCATTGGCTTTCGGGGCTTTTTGCTATCTTAACATAAACGTCAGACCTCATCCCGCTTTCGCAAATTTGCGAT
>CAZFCH010000036.1:0-6844 GCA_964517445.1 uncultured Oscillospiraceae bacterium
AGACCATGCCCATCTTGCGGCGGTGCAGGTCGAGATTGACCTTGGGGTCGGTAATATCCACTCCGTCGAAGATGACTTTGCCGGAGGTCGGCGTCTCAAGCAGGTTCAGGCAGCGCAGCAGCGTTGACTTGCCGGAGCCGGATGGACCTATTATTGCAACGACCTCACCGCGCGCAACGCTGAGGCTGCAGTCCCTGAGAGCCTTGACTTTTCCGCCGACGTATTCCTTCTTGATGTGCTCTACGCGGATAAGCTCATCGCCTGTCGCCACGGCGCATCCTCCTCTCTATTGCTTCGATTGCCTTGGAAGCGGGATAGTTTATGCAGAAATAAATAAGCGCTGCCATAGTATACGGTGCGAGGGTTATATATGTCGTGGACGCAACGGCCTTTGCGCCGAACATAAGCTCCGCCATGCCGAGCATGGAGCAGATCGAGCTTTCCTTGACCATCGTGACGACCTCGTTTGCAAGCGCGGGGAGGACGTTCTTTATTGCCTGAGGCAGAACGACGAACTTCATGCCGTGCCACTTGGACAGGCCGAGAGAACGCGCGGCTTCCATCTGGCCGGCATCCACGGCAAGTATGCCCGCTCTGAAAATCTCGGCGACATATGCCGAGCTGTTGAGCGCGAGCGCGACGACGCCGGGGATGAAGCGGCTGAGATCAACAAAGCCGAACAGCGTGACGCGCGGAATGGATATCGCGCCGAAGAGGCCGAAGTAAATGATAGACAGCTGCACCAGCAGAGGCGTAGAACGGAAGACGGCAATGTACGCTCCCGAAAAAGACTTGATGATCTTATTCCGGCTCAGTCTCATGAGCGCAAGCAGCAGTGCCGGGATAACGGCAAGCGCGACGGATACAATTGCGAGCAGCAGCGTATACTCCACGCCCTGCACAAAAAAAGCGCCGTACTTCGGCAGGAACGAGAAGTTAAAAAAGCTGGCGGGACTCATGTCCTTAAATAGGTTGCTCCACCACATGAATGATGTTTCCCTCCATGATTATATATTTACCACTTACCAAATGGGTATATTATCGTAACACGTTTTATGCCGTGATGTCAACCGACACAGGCAGTTTTTTGACGGGCACGGGATTAAGAAACGGAGCAAGGCCTTTTTGCGGGCTTTGCTCCGTATTGTCGGTGATTTGTCTGAGACGGCTTTATCAGCCTTCGATTGCCTTTGCGGACAGTTCTTCAGCTGCGGCGCTGAACTCTTCTATCTTATTGTTCTTCAGCATGTCAGCAATAGCCTCGTTGATGCCGGGGAGCAGGCCCTTGGGGTCGCCCTTTGCAACTGCGATGCAGTAAGGCTCTGCTTCGCCGAGGGAGATATCAGCAATGACGAGGTCATCGTTGGACTCGGCATACTGCATTGCAACAGCACCGTCGAGAACAACAGCGTCGACCTTATCGTTGACGAGCTGGTTGACAGCGTCAGTGATAACCTGCAGGGAAACGAGGTTTGCACCCGGCATATCGTTCTTAACGATTTCTTCCTTGGTGGTAGCGGTCTGAGCGGCAACGGACTTGCCGGAGAAGGACTCAAGAGAGGTGTACTCATCGGCCTTGTCAGCCTTGATGAGGATCATTGCGGGATAGTCGGTGTAGTAGGGATCGGAGAAGTCGGCAGCGTTCTGGCGCTCCTCGGTGGCTTCCATAGCGGCGATGACGATATCAAAGTCACCCTTCTGGAGGCTTGCCAGCAGGTAATCAAAGCCCATGTTCTCGACCTTCAGCTCTTTGCCGGTGTAATCGGCAACGTATTGAGCGACGGAGACGTCGATGCCGCCGTAGGCCACATTGCCGTCATCATCGAGGTACTGGAACTCATAGGGAGGATAGTCAGCGGAGGTGCCCATGACGAGGGTCTCGGCTGCGGTGTCGGTGTCGGATGCTGCGGCATCAGTTGCAGCAGTATCGGCAGCGGAAGAATCGGAACTTGAGCCGCAGGCGCACAGAGCGACTGCCATTGCAAGAACCAGAAGCAGTGCAGTAATCTTTTTCATTTTCTTATCTCCTCATTTAATTCTCATATAACGCTCAAAAATAAATATATATTCATTTGAGTTGTCCAGAGTATACAACTATATGCAAATATTGTCAACCGTCGTTTTTGACTAAGTTCACGAAATATGTGATTTAGTTTTGTGCATGTTGTTAGATGCGGCATACTGGCACGGTGTTTCGTGGATATGAATTATTTCCGGTAAAGGCTTATATTTCAAGCAAATCAGGCAGGCACGGTGAATTGCGTCTTGCAGTATTGCGCATACTGCGGTATAATAAATAATTAGTTCGCCCGATAAATACAAATTCAGAGAAAGAGCGGCCGAGAATGAATACTCTTATGAATAATTCGTATATAGAAGTGAACAGGCAGATACTGCGCGAGAACGTGGAAAGCGTCGCTGCCTCCCTTACGCCCGGCACCGGGATCATTCCCGTGGTCAAGGATGACGCCTACGGGCTTGGTCTCGTGCAGGTCGCCAGCGTGCTCGAGCCGCTGGACTGCGTGCGCTGCTTCTCTGTGTCCCATGTATCCGAGGGGCTTGAAATGCGCCGCGGCGGCATAAGCAAGGGGGTCATCGTGATGAACTCCGCGCTGCCGTTCCAGCTTGAGGCCGCAGTCGAGGCCGGGCTCTCGCTCGCATGCGGCCGCCCCGGCTTTGTCACGGAGCTTCAGGCTGCGGCACACGCCGCCGGCAAGGAAGCACATATTCATATTAAAATAGATACGGGGCTTCATCGCATCGGCTTTGCTCCCGGGGAGGAGCTCGGCGCTTTCATCGAGGAGCTGCGCGCGGCGGGAAACGATATAATCGTGGACGGAGTGTTTTCGCACTTCTCGGCGCCGGAGATTGTCGAACGCACCGAGGAGGAATACGGGCGCTTTCTCGAGGGCATCGCCCAGCTTGAACGCGCCGGGATAAAAATCCCGATACGGCATATCTCATGCTCTGCCGCGTCTGAGCTTTACAGGAAGTTTGACATGGACGCGGTGCGCATAGGCCGCCGCCTTTATATGGACGCGCAGAGCAACCCGACGGGGCTGGTAAAAGAGCTTGCGTCATGGCGCAGCTATGTTGCGGTCGTGCATGAGCGCCGCGCCGGGGATCGTCTCGGCTACGGCGACGGGCTGGTGCTGAATCGAGACACACGGGTCGCGACCGTCGGCATAGGCTATGGCGACGGGCTCTCCCAGCGCTTTGCCGAGGCGAACGCGCCGGTGCTGGTATGCGGCAAAACGGCACATATAATCGCGGTGTTCATGGACCAGTGCCTGGTCGACGTCACCGGTATAGACTGCGCGCCCGGCGACGAGGTGACGGTATTCGGATATGACAGCCGCGGCGGATATATCTCCTCCCAGTCCCAGGCGATGCTGACCGGCGCGCTCGAGGGCTGCGGCATTATCTCCGGACTCTCCGCGCGCGTGGCGAGGGTATATATCGGCTGAGAAGAAAAAACAAACAGTGCAGTTACTAACGTTAGCACTCTTTTCGTGAGAGTGCTAACGTTAACTTTTTATTCATATTTATTGCTATATTTGTTAACATTTGTGAAGTATCTTATATACAGGATGAAACGAAAGAAATGAAGTTTCACCCGAGAAATTATTTCAGTAAATAAATTTTGGAGGTATATATATTATGTTTGAACTTATTCCTTTTGATCGCCGTAATCATTCCGTTTCCACTTTCGATCCGTTCCGTGCTTTTGATGATATGGAGCGCAGCTTCTTCAGAGATGTTCCTTCGATCGCTTCCTTCCGTACCGACGTTACCGACACCGGTGATGCCTACAAGCTTGAGGCTGAACTGCCCGGTTTCAAGAAGGAAGACATCAAGATAGACATCGAGGACGATTGCCTGACTATCAGCGCCGAGAGAAAGATCGACGAGGACAAGAAGGACGAGAAGAACAACTTCGTAAAGCGCGAGCGTTACTACGGTTCTTACAGCCGCTGCTTTGACGTCTCCGGTATCAATGTCGACGGTATCGAGGCTTCCTACACCGACGGTATCCTGACGCTGATGATGCCGAAGAAGGCCGCTGAGATTCCTTCAAGCCGCCGTCTTGAGATCAAGTAAGTTTACAACACTTCCCTTCCAATTTCTCACACATAGAATTCTCCCGCACCGCTTTGCAGCGGTGTGGGAGAATTTTTTTGCCTGCGGGCAAAAACTATGCGAGGCTTTTTTCTTTTCAGATATTGTTTTTCGGGGCATATGGTGATAACATAACTGCATATTCATTATTATTTATATATAAAGTTATACGGGGGATGCTGATATGGTAAAATTCGAAGCAGGTTTTATCGGTGCCGGCAACATGGGCGGCGCGCTCGCGCTCGCAGTATTGAAGAAGGTCGGCGGGGATAAGGTCGCCGTATCGTGCAGCAGCGAGGAGAGCACCGCCGCAAAGGCGGCAAAGCTCGGCTGCACTGCCGCGCACGCGGAGGAAATAATCGCGGACAGCCGCTATGTCTTTCTGGGCGTCAAGCCGCAGATGCTGCGCGCTGTCGTGCAGAGCCTTGAAAAGCCGCTTCACGAAGCGGAGACGGTGTTCGTGTCGATGATCGCGGGAGTGAGTATTGATACGCTCACGCAGCTCCTCGGCGCGGACAAGAAGATTATACGCATCATGCCGAACACGGCCTGCGCCGTTGGTCAGGGCGTGGTGCTGGTGTGCGCAAACGCAAATGTGACCGCGCAGGAGCTGGCGGATTTCGAAGAGATGATGGAGCACTCGGGCGTTGTCGACCGTATTGACGAAAAGCTCATCGACGCTGCAAGCGCGGTGTCCGGCTGCGGCCCTGCCTATGCCTATATGTTCATCGAAGCACTTGCCGACGGCGGCGTCAAGTGCGGTCTGCCGCGCGCGAAGGCGATACGCTACGCCGCGCAGATGCTGCTTGGCAGCGCCGAGATGGTGCTCCAATCCGGCAAGCACCCGGAGCTGCTGAAGGACGAGGTGTGCAGCCCCGGCGGCAGCACAATCGCGGGCGTCGCCGCTCTCGAAGAGCATGGCTTCAGAAGCGCTTGCATCGATGCCGTCGACGCAGCCTACGAAAAGACGAAGAAGTTGGGGTAATACACTCGCGAGAAGGAGTCCAAGAAGATGAACGCAGACGAGCTTGTAAAGCAGGCCCTACAATATGAAAGCGAAAAAACTATACCAAAGCTTTTCCTCTTTACATGAAAGCTGCCGAAATGGGGCACGCCATCGCGCAAGTTTATGTAGGAGTATCTTACCAGTACGGTCAAGGCACAATCCAGGATTACGAAAAAGCTTTTTACTGGTTTGAAAAGTCTGCCGCGCAGGGCAATGCGACTGCATATAATAATCTCGGCTACTGTTATGAGTACGGCTGCGGCGTTACTGCCGACAAGAATAAGGCGCTGCAATACTATCGCAAGGGCGCAGAACTCGGCGAGAAAAAAGCGCAGAATAATCTAAACCGCCTTCTCCCTGATCTGGCAGGCAAACACAATAAAGCAGAAAATTACGAGCCGACAGCTACCACGCCGACACCCGCCAAGCCGGCAGCTTCGGGTTTGGAGGAGCTGGATGCGCTCATCGGGCTGGATTCAGTGAAGCAGGATGTGAAGGAGATGATTCAGCTTCTTGAATACCAGAAGAAGCGCAAAGAGCAAAACAAGAAAACATCTCCCGTATCTATGCATATGGTTTTCTCCGGCAACCCCGGAACAGGAAAAACCACGGTGGCACGGATCATTGCAAAAATTTATCACGATCTCGGTCTCCTGGAAAAAGAGGAGATTGTCGAAGTCGACCGTTCCGACCTTGTGGCTAAGTTTGTAGGCCAGACAGCGGCTAAAACGAAGGAGAAAATCGAAGAAGCTCTTGGCGGCGTGCTGTTTATTGACGAGGCCTATACTCTCTCGAAGCCGGGCAGCGATAATGACTTCGGTCAGGAAGCGATTGACACACTGCTCAAAGAGATGGAGGATCACCGCGACAACCTGATGGTAATTGTCGCCGGGTACACAGACGAAATGGTTGATTTCATCAACAGCAACCCGGGGCTGAAATCTCGCTTCAAAAAATTCCTGCATTTTGAAGATTATACCGCTCCCCAGTTAAGCGGCATCTTTTATAAAATAGCAGAAGCGGACGAGTATACCGTGGCCGCCGATGCGAAAGAGCTGCTGTCGCAATACTTTGACAAGCTCTACCGCACAAGAGGCAGGGCTTTCGGCAACGGGCGTGACGTGCGCAATCTTTATCAGGACGTCTTGACGAAGCATGTTGTAAGAGTTTCGAAAAGCAACGGTTCTGCTGATGACATTATTACAAAAGAGGATATCGAGGCCGTCATCGGAACAAAGCGAAAATCCGAAAGCAATGCCTTGGAGCGCTTAAACGAGATGGTAGGTCTCGAGGATGTGAAAAAAGAGGTCACTGGTTTAATCCATCTTGCAAAGTATCAAAAGATGTGTCAGGATAACCACATTGAGACTTTGCCTGTGTCCATGCATATGGTTTTCTCCGGCAATCCGGGAACCGGGAAAACGACCGTTGCAAGGCTGATCGGAGAGATTTATCACGAAATAGGGCTGCTCCCGACCGGCGAGTGCGTAGAAGCGGACCGCAGCATGATGGTAGCTGAATACGTCGGGCAAACGGCCGTAAAAACGAAAAAGCTCATTAACCGTGCCATGGGCGGTGTGCTGTTCATCGACGAAGCCTATACTCTTTCAAAGTCAGGTGACGGGAAAGACTTCGGTCAGGAAGCAATTGACACACTGCTCAAGGAGATGGAAGACCACCGAGAAGGGCTTGTTGTCATTGCGGCCGGATATAAAAACG
>CAZFCH010000036.1:6944-13461 GCA_964517445.1 uncultured Oscillospiraceae bacterium
GAGATGGAAGACCACCGAGAAGGGCTTGTTGTCATTGCGGCCGGATATAAAAACGAAATGAGAGAGTTCATCGACAGCAATCCGGGGCTGAAATCCAGATTTACCAAAACCATTCATTTTGAAGATTACAACGCGGATGAACTGGAACAGATTTTCCTTAAGCTCGCGAAAAAGCAGGTAATCGCTCCTGACGCCAAGGAAGCTCTGCACGGTGTTTTTGCGAAAATGATTGAGACAAAGACCGAGCATTTCGGAAACGGCCGGGAAGTAAGGAATTTCTACGAACTGGTTATTTCAAAGCTGGCCCTGAGGGTAAGCAGTCTGCCAAACTGCAGCAGTAAGGATTTGACCTATATCACAAGGGAAGATATCGACGCCGCCGAAAAAGATTATTTTCAGCGCAGCCTCAACGACGCAATGCCGAAGAAACCGCCGATAGGATTCAGCTTTTGATACTCACAATAACAGCAATACCCCCAATACCGGGTGTCCGGTATTGGGGGTATTTATTAAGAGCGGTCGGGAGAAGGAGACGATTCGGGCTTCGCTATAAACCACAGGTTCATGTCTGTCGGCTCGGCGATGCCGGGTACGGTTTCGGTGAAGCTGTACTGCCACATATCACACGCATAATAGAAATTGGGGAAACCGCTTTCCGGCAGGGAGAACCAGAATTCATAATCGGTCAGTCTCGTGAGGTCATAGCCGTAATAGCCGAGGTTCCGGTTGAAGTATACACAGGGCACGTACCCTGCACTCTTGACCGTCTCACAGAAAGCACGCGCGCAGTCCGTCCTGAGTTCCATTGTCAGCCCGTGGCTCCGCGCCTCGGCCGCCTCGACCTTCTCCCAGTCAAACACGACCGGCAGTGTGACATTATATTTTTCGATGCGCTCAAGGACGAAATCCGCCTCCTCGATTGCTTCCTGGACTGTCACTGCCTGAGAGAACATATACACGCCCACGTGCAGTCCCGCGTCGAGCGCGCCCTGAATGTTGCGCTCAAAGTATTCGTCCTCAAAAAGTCCGCCCTCGGTGTATCCGCGCCAGCCGACGCGGATATAGGCATAGTCGACGCCGGATGCGGCGACCTGCTCCCAGTCAATATCAAGCTGGTGTTCCGAAACATCTACCCCGCGCAGAACGTCATAGTCGCTCCCAATATACTCGATGCTTCCGCCGTTTGAAGAAAAGAATTCTTCGGTAAGCTCGTTTACGGGGACACCCTCAAGCGGCGTCATCCATATCCAATCAAACCCGTCGTATATATACACCTGTCCCTTGTGCGGATCTTCCGGCTCTTTGTTGCTCAATAGTCCCACAACAAGTGCGGCAACGAGCGCGGCGAGGATTACCGTGACGAGGATAAGCGCTGTTTTGTTTCTGCGGGCTGTTCTCATTTGCTGCTCCGTTCCGTTTGAATTTCTGCATGGATATGCTTCTGCATTCTACCACAGAACGGCAGATAAATCAAATACGGGACCCCACCGATATATTTGCGAAATTTCACGCCTGATTGCAAAAATAACTGTTGACAAACTGTGCCTGTTTTGCTATTATAACAAAGCGGTCGGAACCCAGCGCTGTAGCTCCGAAGGGGTTGACAGCAGTGTCGGTTTAGATGCTGGTGTAGCTCAGCCGGTAGAGCAGCTGATTTGTAATCAGCAGGTCGGGGGTTCGAATCCGTCCACCAGCTCCATCGCAATTGAATATGGGGGAATTCCAGAGTGGCCAAATGGGACAGACTGTAAATCTGCTGGCAATGCCTTCGGTGGTTCGAATCCACCTTCCCCCACCAAATAAAAGAGACATCCATGCGGATGTCTCTTTTATTTATTTTATATTTTATTCTGCGCACAGAGCGCTTATCAGTCCGGCAATGGCTCCCTCATCGTTGCTGCATGTTTCGATGCTGCATATGTCCTTTATCCCCTGCGCAGCGTTCGACGGGCAGGCGGCAATATCCGCGCTCATGAGCATCTCATAGTCGTTGAAATAGTCACCAATGCAGGCAAGCTTTCTCTCCCCCGCTCCGATGTAGTCACGCGCATAGGCTATGCCAGCCGCCTTGCTGACGTCGCGGCGGATAATCTCAAGATAAATGCTGCTCGACCGCGCCGCAGTCACAAGGCCATAGGACGCAAATGCTGCGGTTTCCTCCTCCACGCTCTGCATGAGCGCAGGGTCGGGCAGGATGTAGCAGGCCTTTACATACGGCCCGGTGAGGAACTCCTCCTGCGTTATGTACTTTCTGATAATCCCGTCCATCGCAGAGTGTCCGTCTCCGGTGTAGACCTGATAGATACCGAATTTATCGGCGGCGGCGAGCACCAGCTCCGTGCGCTTTTCGCACAGCTCCAGTACATCGCGCCTAAACTCTTTCGGCAGCAGGATTTCCTGCACGACCTTCTTCTCTGACGGAGAATACACTATCGCTCCGTTGCCGCAGACAACCGGCGCGCAGATAAGTCCGGCAGGGAAAAAGTCCATTATCTCCGGGTACTGCCGCCCGCTGGCAACAGAAAACAGCCCTCCCTGTGCAACAAAGCTTTCCAGCGCACGGAGGTTCTCTTCCGGCACGACAGGACCGCGGCTCCAGTCAGACAGAGCCGTACCGTCCATATCGGCATAAATTATCAATTCATCAGCTTTCATGCTTTGATTATAATATAGAATATCTGCTTTTGTCCAGTGCGGCGCTTGACCGAATTTGTCAATTTTTCACAATTATCGGCTTTGTTGTGGATATACGGTCATCGACTTTGCTATAATATCACATAGTAAGCTGACAGCAATATATTCAACCAAAGGAGGCAAATGTTATGCTTAAGGGAATAGCCGCTTCGGCGGGCGCGGCAGTTGCGGAACTTTTCCGTCTCAGTGCGCCTGATCTGTCCGTTGACAGCACCGCCTGCTATAAGTCGGACAGCGAGCGCGTGAGATATCAGAACGCCGCGGAGACCGCACTGAGTGAACTCGACGCGCTCTATGACACGGCCATGGAGACGGACGAGGCTACAGCACAGGTGTTCGATATCCACCGCATGATGCTGGATGACCCCGATTTCTGCGACGGCATAGAGGACGGCATCAGTGCCGGTCACTGTGCGGAGTTTGCCGTGCAGCAGACGGCGGACTCGCTTGCCGGGATGTTCCTTGCGATGGAGGGGGACGAATACATGCAGGCACGCGCCGCTGACGTACGCGACGTCGCGGGCAGACTCATCCGTATCCTCAAGGGCATCAGCGAAGGTGGGGAACATTTCGAGCATCCCGTTATCGTCGCGGCAGAGGATCTGCTGCCGAGCCAGACCGTGCGTCTGGATAAGACGAAGGTACTCGGCTTCGTGACGAAATACGGCTCCGTCACATCGCATTCCGTAATTCTGGCAAAGACGCTGGGTATCCCGTGCATCGTCGGCATGGACAGTGATTTTGACGAGCTGCCGGAGAAGTGCACTCTCGCTATTGACGGCTCCACGGGTGAGGTGCTCCCGGATCCGGACGCCGCGGCTGTTGCAGATTTCAACTCCCGCGCCGCGCGCTTCAAGGCGCAGCAGGCTGAGCTTGCGCAGTACAAAGATCGCAAGGCCGTGACAAAGTCCGGGCATGAGGTGCTGGTAGTGGCAAACATCGGCTCTCTCGACGATATCGACGCGGTCATCTCCAGCGGCGCGGACGGCGTCGGTCTGTTCCGCAGCGAGTTCATATACCTCAACAGCGAGGATTTCCCCGATGAGGAGACCCAGTTCAATATTTATAAAGAGGTGCTCTCCAGGCTCGCTCCGCGCCCTGTCGTCATCAGGACGCTCGACCTCGGCAGCGACAAGCAGGCGCCGTACTTCGGCATAGACAACGAGGATAACCCCGCCATGGGTTACCGCGCCATCAGAATATGCCTGAAGGAGCCGCACATATTCCGCGCCCAGCTGCGCGCGCTGCTCAGAGCCTCGGTGTACGGAAACCTGAACGTGATGTTCCCGATGATAAGCCGTATCGAGCAGGTGCGGCAGATAAAGGAGATAGTCTCCAAGCTCAAAGCAGAGCTCGACTCCGAGGGCATTGCGTACAGCGACAGCATCCAGTTCGGCATTATGGTAGAGACTCCCGCCGCCGCGGTCATGAGCGACGTGCTTGCCAAAGAGGTTGACTTCTTCTCGCTCGGTACGAACGACCTCACGCAGTACACCATGGCAGTCGACCGTATGAACGCGCGCGTCAGCGATCTGTTTGACTCTGCCGATCCCGCGATTCTGCGCCTTATTGAGCTGACAGCGAAGAACGCGCATGACGCCGGTATCTGGGTCGGCATATGCGGCGAGTCCGCGGCAAACACCGCGCTGACGGATTTCTACATGTCCGTCGGCATCGACGAGCTGTCCGTCTCCCCGTCCTCTGTTGCTGCGGTCAAACGCGCAGTACTTGAAAACTGAACGAACTTTACTGTCCCCGTGGCGGCGAGAGCGCCGGTCACGGGGACTTTCTTATTCAATTAACTTTCTTATTTTAGTAAGGCAAAGGTATTGATTGCTCCGGCGGGGGATGGTATTCTTTATTTATATCTATCAGGTTATACCCTATCATTATATTCCAGCAGATTATACCAATATAAATAACAGGAGCAATACAGATGACGACCGAAAAGCTTTATTATATTGACAGCCATATGTTTGCATTTGATGCCAAGGTGCTCGAATGCCGGCAGGAAAAGAACGGCTGGGCTGTGATCCTTGACCGCACGGCTTTCTTCCCGGAAGGCGGCGGGCAGCTTGCCGACACAGGGTGTATCGGCTCCGTGCGCGTCACCGACGTGCAGGAGTGCAGCGGCGAGATACTGCACTATACTGACGCGCCTCTTGAGCAGGGGACAGCTGTTTCCTGCCGGCTCGACGGTGAACAGCGTCTGCGCCGGATGCAGAACCACTCGGGCGAGCACATCCTCTCCGGCCTTATCCACGGAAGCTACGGTTACAACAACGTTGGCTTCCACATGGGCGCCGAGTGCATGACCATAGATTTCAGCGGCGAGCTTGACTGGGAACAGCTGATGGACCTCGAACAGCGTGCGAACGAAACCGTGCGCGCCGACATCCCGGTGCACATATGGTTCCCGGATGCAGAGGAGCTTGCGCGGCTTGAATACCGCAGCAAGCTTGAGCTGACGGAAAACGTGCGCATTGTCGAGATAGGCGATATCGACCGCTGCGCCTGCTGCGCGCCGCACGTCTCACGCACCGGCGAGGTGGGTGTGATAAAAATTCTCGACTGCCAGCGCCATCGCGGCGGCGTGCGTGTGAGCGTCGTGTGCGGGATGGACGCGGTCGAGGATTACCGCACTGTCCAGACGGGCGTGACCGCAGTATCGCGCGCGCTGAGCGCAAAGCGCGCAGAGGTCGCCGCGGCGGTCAGCAGAGTGCTTGACGAAAACGCCCGCCTTAAAGAGCGCGCGGCGGAGCTGAGCGCGGAGCTCGTGCGAGTGAAGGCTGAGAGCGTCGCCGAGACGGACGGGAACATATGCGTCTTTGACAACATGCTTGACGAGATTGCCCTGCGGGAGCTTACGAATCTCCTGATGGAAAAATGCGGCGGCATCGCCGCGGTATTCTCCGGCAGCGATAAGGACGGCTGGCGCTATATCATCGGCAGCAAAACCGTTGACCTGCGCCGCGAAACCAAAAGCATCAATGCCGCGATAAACGGACGCGGCGGCGGTACGGCGCAAATGATTCAAGGCCGCGCGCTTGCCGAGGAAGGTTACATAACTTCGAAAATTTTGGCTTTAAATTTCGATCGTCAATAAAAGATTCGTATGTATAGACATAAATCAGCGAATTGTATAACATTGGTATATAAAAAAGTTGTGTTTTATGACACTTTTGTCCAAATTGCAATTGACAGTTTGTTGACGATTTGTTAAAATATTGCCGTGTGAGTGGAGGCGTGTTTTTGCACGCCCTGAAAAAATGGAAACAAATATTTGGAGGGTTATCTGTGAAAGATCTCAAGCATCTGATCTACTTTGAGAATCTGCTTCAGGAAGCCAATAACGAGCTTGTCCAGAAGGCAAAAGCCGACGGACAGCATGCAGTGGGTTACACCTGCTACTTTATGCCTGAAGTACTTCTCGACCTGCCCGGCTGCTTCTCTGTAAGACTGAGAGCGCCGCGCTGCATTTCCCCTGACATCGCGACCTACTATATGTCCGCGCGTGTCTGCCACTATGCGAGAAGCCTTCTTGAGAGAGCTCTCGAGGGCGGCTTCAACTTCCTCGATGCGCAGATGGCAACCGAAACCTGCACTGCTACCTGCCGCTTCCAGGAGCACCTCCAGCAGAAGCATCTTGACTCCGTCAAGGACATGAAAATCATCAACAACGACGATTTCTTCTGCGAATTCTCCGATGTCCCCTTCAAGAACAACGAAAACAGCTATAATCACTTCCGTGAGCAGCTCCGCGCACACGTGCTTGAGCCGCTGCATGAGCACTTCGGCACGGACATCTCCGACGAAGCCATCA
>CAZFCH010000037.1:0-13442 GCA_964517445.1 uncultured Oscillospiraceae bacterium
ATTCCTCTGTAAAATCTTTGTCATAACCCAGCATTCTCTTTGCCCCATGTATCTGGAACATCTGCTCGATGGTGTCACGCGGCGCGCTCTCAAGGACGGAATCAAAAACTGCTGACCACTCCGAACTATTCAGCTGGCCGTCATCATAGCCTTCGTGCTGTGCCGCAAGCTTTGACGCCGCGAGATATTCTCCCGAGAGCAGCCCGTTTGTGATCTCCAGATAGTCCGCAGCCAAAGCATCGTCGACTGTCTTTTCAAAGCAATCATGCGCCTCGGATATATTTGCTGCCCTGAGGCATTCAAGTCCCTTGCCGAAATACGCCTCGTTCTTGAGCTGTGTTATATCCAGCTTAGATTCGTCTATGCCCTCAATGCGTTCTATCGCGCTGTCATAGTCACCGCGCTCGCAGTCCTCGAAAGCAAGCGTCATGTTTGACATGTCAAGGTACTTTTTCGCTGATGCGTCATCCGCAAAGGGCTCAAGGTACTTCACGGCTTCCTTGTACTTGCCTTCCTTGTAGAGCTCTATTCCCTTTTCAATAAGCGCATGCTCCTTGATTTCCGAGCTGAACAGCAGGTCAAGCTTCGCCTTTTCGGCGGCCTCGGCGTAATTTCCCGCATCTGCCAGCGACTGAGCCGAAGCATGGACTATCAGGCTGAACGCCAGGAACACCACAACGACAGCCGCCACGGCAATCAGCGCAATCTTGAGCTTTTTCTTTCCTGAAGTCTGCCCTGCCGGCTTTATTTTCTTCTGCTTCTTCGGCGCTGCCGCAGGCTCGGGTATGTGCTTGCGCATTGCCCCGCAGTTAAAGCATATCTCATATTCTTCCCCGTTCACCGTGCCGCACTCGCTGCACACCCAAGTGTCGTCTTTTTTCTTCATGGCTGTCTTTCCTCCTGTCATGCGGCATGTCCTATGCCGTCACTGCCTATGGTAAACGTAAGCTCTTTATCCGCGAATATGTCTGTATTGTCGTACTCTGTGCCCATATCAAAGCTCAGCGTTATTGTTTTCGGCAACTCCCTGCCGGAGTGCATCACGTTCATTTCATCTACCGGTGCACTGTATCCGTAATTGAAGCCGAGTTCAAAGAATTCCCAGTCACTATTGCGACTGCTCCCGGAAATCCATGCCGAAGTGTAGTAGTTATTCCCGAAAATCTTCACGCCGTCGGCATACACTTCATCTGTGTTGAGCCACAGACTGCCGCTTACATAACTGCTGTCGTTGAATCCTGCTCGTCCCGCGATAAGTACGTAGCCGCTGTAGTTATCCTCCCTGAGCGATACTCCGTAGCAGACCACCTCATACTTGTCATCCGAGTAAATTGTCACCGGTGAATCATCTATGCTGCTGTCTATGCGAATAATCTCGGGAAAATACACCGCTTCGGAAACGGTGTCATAGTCACCTTCATAGTTCAGATACACTGACAGGTTCAGCTTACTGATGTTCTTTGCTCCCATGGCGTACATTTTATCGGTGCTGAACCACACGCCGAAGCAAGTCTTTCCGCCGGGCTCTATAGTAATGTATTGTCCGGAGTCAATCCATTCTGCGCTCTCAATCTCCTTACCACCATACTCTACTTGCCAGCTGTATAAGCTCATGTCATCACTGCTCTTGTTCTCTGCCTCGACTATAAAGCAGAGCATTCCGTTCCCGATAAGGCAGCCGGTTACCTCAACCTTCTTCTTGTTGTCGTTTGCAAGTACGGTCTTTGTGAAATCGGCCATCTCTTCCATGCCTGAGTATATCTGAAACGGATAGGCGTCTTCGCTCAGCGTTACCGCCTGTATTCTCCCGCTCTGTGCATTCTGCGTTGCAGACGGTGTCTCGGTAATCTCTCCGCTGTCCGTCTGCCTCTGCGGCAGCACGAAACACAGCACTGCCACCGCCGCGGCAGCTGCGGCAAGCCCCACGCGGACAGCGGTCTTGTTCAGCAGCCGCTTCGCCGTATCCGCCGCACTTAGTTTTCCTCGGTTCAGGTTCTCCAGCAGCTCGCCCATCGTCCTTGTGCGGTTCTTCGCGCTGACGGCCATACCCTTCAGCAGCGCCGCCTCCTGCGCCGGACTTATCTTCGCGCCGAGCTTCGTCGGCGGAATAAGCGTGTCCTTATAGAACCTGTCTGTCGAGTTTTCAGGCGTCACGTTGGTGATGAGCTTGTATATCGTCGCGCTTATCGCGTAGACATCCGTCCACGGGCCGAGCTCTCCCTGCTGCCTGAACTGCTCCTCCGGCGCGTAGCCGGGCTTGAGCATCATTGATGAGTTGTAGTTTTCAGCGCTGCCCTGATTGCGCGCCGTGCCGAAGTCGAGTATCTTTACCTCTCCGCTGTTAAGGCGCATGATGTTCGAGGGGCTTATATCGCCGTGAATAATGCCCTTGGCGTGGACGCGCTCCAGCGCCTTTATCGCCGGGGTCACAAGCTCCAGCGCCTCGTCAAAGCTGAACGCGCCGTGCCCGTCGAGATATTCTCTCAGGTCCTGCCCCTCGAGAAACTCCATGATTATATACGCCGTGCCGTTGGCTTCGAAGAAGTCCCTCAGCGTGACGACACCGCTGTCTCCGATGAAGCCGGAGAGAATCGTCGCCTCATTCAGGAAGCGCTCCTTGCCTATTTCAAAGGAGCTGCCGTTTCCTCCGGAGATCGGGTATACCATTGCCGTTGAGCTGCGGTTTGCCGCGCCGCTCGGATAGTATTCCTTGATTGCGACCTTTATATTCAGCAGTGTGTCATAGCCTACGTAGGTTATGCCGAAGCCGCCTCCTCCGATCGCGCAGCCGACGAGATACCTCTTGTTGAGAAACGTTCCTATCGGCAGCTGGTGCGTGCCGTTCGTGCATTGCATCGGTCTTCCGCAGGTCGGGCAGAGCCGCATACCTGCCTTGCATACCGCCATGCAGTGCGGACACAGTATCATATCAGGCATTTCACATTCTCTCTTTCAGATTATTCTTCATCAAAGCTGTGCCACACATATATCTGCATCAGCTCATATTCGCCGGAAACGGTATACTCCGTCGTGATGCCCGCATAATAGGTCGTATACTTTCCTGAAGTCATCCTTCCCTCGGAGTCGTATGTATAGCTCTCTTCAGTGGTAAGCGTGTTGTCGCTTCCGCTGTAATACTGATAGCTAATCCTGTTGCCGTCAGAATCGTATACGCTTATGCTTTGCCCCGTCAAATTGCCGTTCGCGTCGTAATTGTCGAAGTGAGATGTGTAGCCGCCGTCATCATTCTCAACACTGTACGACTTGTAGAAACTTTCCAGGCTGCCGTCCGGATAGTATTCGTAGCTAACAGTGCACTGCCTATCCGAGCCCTCAATCGGCTCATACTCGTACTCCGTCCAGCCTATCAGATTATGGTCGGCATCGTACTCATAGCGCTTCGACCAATCGCCGTCTTCATCGAACTCATATTCATAATTGCTCTCTGATGAGTCGCTTTTGAAGTAAATGTAGTTTCCGTCTTCGTCGTATCCCTGGAACCATTCACCTTGGTAAGATACCACCTGTTCGCCGGTATTATTGTCCGTCCTGTAGTTCGTGTAAAATGTGTGTACCTTTCTGCCGTGGTCGTCGTATTCATACTCTTCTTCCTGTGTTACTGCACCGTCAGAGTTGGTCTGCGTTTCCTTGACAAGCTTATACCTGTCCTCAAGCACATATTCGCCGCTGGGTTCGCTGCTTTCCTTTGCTTTGCTCGCCGTCGGCGCAGGCGTAGCCGTTGCTTCTGCCGCTGCAGGCTGCTCCTTTGCGCCGCTGTTCGCTATCGCGTATACCGCGCCGCTGACCACTGCGAGCGCCAGCACTGCCGCCGCGGCCTTTCCCCACGGGAACGCCTTCTTAGCCTTCCTGAGCTTGCGCTCTCCTGTGAGGCACTTGGCAAGCTCTTCCATCGTCTGTATTCTGTCCTGGCTGCGCACCGCGAGACCGCGCATGAGCGCCGCCTCCTGCTGTGGTGTGATCTTTACGCCCAGCGCCGAGGGCAGTTCTATCTTGTCCTCGAACATTCTGTCCGTCGAGGTGGGCGGAGTTTTCCCGGTAAGAAGGCGGTAGAAGGTCGCACTCATCGCGTACACATCCGTCCACGGTCCCTGCTGTCCGTGCGTTCTGTACTGCTCCTCCGGTGCATATCCGGGCTTGAGCATGATTGAAAGGCTCTTCTCGCCGAGCACGCTCTGCGTCCGCGCCGTGCCGAAGTCAAGCACTTTGACTCTTCCGTCCTTGAGCAGCATCAGGTTCGACGGGCTGATGTCGCGGTGGATGAGCCCCTTCTTATGTACCTTGTCCAGCGCCATCATCGCCGGCTCCAGCAGTGCGAGCGCTTCGTCAAAGCTCAGTCTGCCGTGCTTCTTTGCATAGTGCGTCAGATCCTCGCCGTCGAGGAACTCCATCACTATATAGGCCGTGCTGTTTTCCTCAAAATAATCGCGCACGTTTACGATGTTGGGTTCGTCGATGAACTGTGCGAGTATCTTGGCCTCGTCAAGAAAGCGCTCCTTGCCCTTGTTGAAAGGAGCTTCGTTGCTCCTGTCAGTCGGTATCACGGTAAGCGACCGCGTGCGGCTCACACCGCCGGACATATAATATTCCTTGACCGCGACCTTGTTGTTGAGCTTGAGGTCATAACCCACATAGGTTATGCCGAAGCCGCCCGCACCGAGAGTGCGCCCGATAATATACCTGCCGTTGAGTATGCTGTTTATCGGCAGCTGATGCGGCTCGTTCTCCACATTCATGCTGCCCCCGCACACCGGACAAATGCCGTATGCCTGCCCGACCTTTGCCATGCAGTTCGGGCAAAAGAACACTTCATCCATCGCTTTTTCTCCCATCGTATTATTTCTGCTGCTATGCTATCCGCCGGAAAATAACCCGCTGTTCACATATTTACCGAAAAAGAGTATACACTCCCACATTGACTGTTATTATACTATGCTTAATATTCTCAGGTCAATGCTTTCTTGTGCTTTTATACAAAAAACTGTAGTTTTCTCTTCCTCTCCTTTCTATATATAGTGCATTATGTTAACAAAGTATTTATCATTAAATTTAAACCAGCCTGGCATTCTGAACTGCCCATGAAAGCTGATTTACGTTGAAATTTCTAAAAAAATATCGGGGCAAAATGCCCCGATATTGTCCTGATAAATGTGTTCCGTTTGTTATTTAAGTCTCTCCGCTTCCTCCAGCCACAGCCGTGCCGATGCGTCTGACGGCATGCGCCAGTCGCCGCGCGGCGAGAGTGTGACCGTGCCGACCTTCGGCCCGTCCGGCAGACAGGAGCGCTTGAACTGCTGCGCAAAGAACCTGCGCAGGAAATTGCGCAGCCAATGCAGTATCTCATCTCTGCCGTATTCTCCGTCAAAGGCGTAGCACGCCAGCCGGAATATCCGCGCCGGAGATGCGCCGCTGCGCAGCATGTGGTACAGGAAGAAATCGTGCAGCTCGTACGGGCCTACGATGTCCTCCGTTTTCTGCGAGATGCTCCCGTTGTCCGCCGGCAGCAGCTCGGGTGAAATGGGCGTGTCGAGTATATCTTTCAGTACCGCCGCCGCGCCCGCGGAGCAGTGCCCCATTTCGTATTCTATGATATACCGCACAAGCGTCTTTGGCACTGATGCGTTGACGCCGTACATCGACATATGGTCGCCGTTGTAGGTCGCCCAGCCCAGCGCAAGCTCCGACAGGTCGCCCGTACCAACGACTATTCCGCCGTTCTGGTTTGCTATATCCATGAGCACCTGCGTGCGCTCGCGCGCCTGACAGTTCTCGTATGTCACATCTGTGCTGCTCTCGTCGTGTCCGATATCCGCGAAGTGCTGTCTGACCGCTGCACTTATATCCACAGTCATAAAGCTGACGCCCAGCTCCTCACAGAGCTTTTCGGCGTTGCTGCGCGTGCGCGCCGTCGTCCCGAAGCACGGCATTGTGACCGCAACAATATCCTCCCTCGGTCTGCCGAGCATGTCCATTGCCCTGACCATGACCAGCAGTGCAAGCGTGCTGTCAAGCCCGCCTGAAATGCCGATCACCGCCTTGCGGCAGCCGGTGTGCTCTATGCGCCGCATCAGCCCGTCTGACTGTATGCTCAGTATTGCCTCGGCGCGCTCGGCAAGTATTTCCCCGTCGGCCGGCACAAAGGGTCTGCGCGCGATATGCCGCGTAAGCTCCGTGTCTCTCAGCTCCTGGCTGAAGTATACCCGCCGGCACTCCGGTGCGCTGCTCTCGTCAAAGCTCGTGTTCCGGTGCCGCTCAAAGCGCAGCCTGAAGAGGTCTATTTCCGTTGCGATAAGTCCGCTCTTCGCAAACGGCTTCTTCTCCGCGAGCAGCTGTCCGTTTTCGTATATAAGGCTGTGCCCGGAGAAGACCATATCCTGCGTAGATTCGCCGTGCCCGGCGTTTGCATACACATAGCCGCATATGAGCCGCGATGACGCGGATGACACCAGCAGCCGTCTGTAATCGTCCTTCCCTATCAGCTCGTTCGAGGCCGAAAGGTTCGCTATCACCGTCGCCCCGGCAAGGCACAGTCCGGTTGACGGCGTGACGGGTGCCCATAAATCCTCGCATATCTCCACGCCGAGCACGAAATCCGGCATCTCCCTGCAGCAGAACAGCAGGTCGCGCCCGAACGGAACTTCCCGTCCCGCAAGGCTTATCGTGTTCTCTCCGCGATAGTCCGCCCCGGAGCTGAACTGGCGCTTTTCGTAAAACTCACCGTAATTCGGCAGCACCGTTTTCGGCACGACTCCAAGAACCGCGCCGTTCTGAATAACGGCAGCGCAGTTATAGAGCTTTCCTCCCGTCCTTATCGGCACGCCTATTACCGCCATGCAGCGCTTTCCGGACGTATAATCCCGCAGTGCCTCCAGGGCTTTGAGCGCGCCGGCAAGCAGTGTGTCGGAGTAGAACAGGTCGCCGCAGGTGTAAGCCGTCAGGTGCAGTTCCGGGAACACAATGAGATTTGCGCCCATGCGTTCCGCCTCATCAAAACACTCCCGGGCGCTTTGAAGGTTATAAATCGTGTCGCCCACCTTGAGCTTTGGGCTTGCCGCCATTACTTTAATAAACCCGAACTTCATATTCACGCACCTCCGGCTCTAAGAAATATAGGAAATAATAATCCCCGTGTCCCTCAATGTCAATTATTATTCCGTCTCCGAACGCAAAAAACCTGCGGGCAAAGAATACCCGCAGGTTTTTGGATTCTGTTCAATTTGTCTGGAAGCGCTCTATGAGGTTCTCAATGCTGTTATCCATAACGCTCAGGATCTTTTCCTCGACTATCTCTCTCGGGAACTGCATCCCCATGTCGAGCCAGTAAGAGATAAAGCCTATTGCGCACTCGGCGTAAAACTCAACGACAAACTCGAAGTCCTGCTTTTCGATGTTGCGCCCCTCGGCGACGATATCCGCAAAGCTGCGTATGCATTCCTGAAGTCTGCCCTTGATGTATCGGAGCATGTACAGTCTGCTGTTGGAGTTATAGACATTCAGCGCAAAGGTCGAGTTCTCCTGCAGATACTTGATCCACATGATAACGTCGTTCTTCCAGCGGTCATACACGACTTCCTTCGGCAGGTTTGCGTTCGCGTCTTCCTCGAAAACCCACTCGAGAAGATCATACACATCATCAAAATGGTAGTAGAAAGTCTGCCTGTTCACCCCGCATATTTCAACAAGATCCTTAACTGTAATCTTATCTATCGGCTTGACTTCCATCATCTTTTTAAGCGCTGCCGCAAGCGCTTTTTTTGTAGACGTAGCCATAATTTCATCCTCCCCATCCTTCTTGGGTCAATATTATAACACAATCTACGTACATCGGCAATGCATTTTTCGTTGTTTTTTATATTATTTCTGTTTTTTATCTTTACACAAAGTGCGACGGATGGGGCTGATGTGTACATTTTACAATTCTGAAACACAATTTCCGTTACATTTGAAACATATCGCGGTTATTATAATAACTGCAAGCGGCAGTATATCTTTTTCATTTTGTCCTCTGAAAATACAGAAAAGCCTGGGTCGGGTGACCCAGGCTTTTCGCTGTCTGTCTGAAAGTTTTGCAGATTTTTTGCCCGCAGGCAAAAAAGCAAAAACGTTTTCGTCGGCGGCGTGTGCGTCAGTGAAAGCACTTTTCACTGAATATGTATTGAATTGTCCGTTGTTTGCGGACAATTGAGGTGCTGAACGAAGTGCAAGTTTGCTTAATCAGAGAATCTCAATGAGATTCTTTATTAAACTAAAGCCCGGGTCAGGTGACCTGAATTGACCCGGGTTTCAGACATTTATAACTATTTATTCGCATTATTCAACGGCAAGCAGGCGCACCTGCTCCGCTCCGGGTGTAGCGGCGAGATTTTCTATCAGCCCTGCCATGCTCCCGGGCATCGCGCTTATATCCAGCGACAGGGTGACGCTGGCCTTGCCGTGTATGGGCAGGCTCTGCGTAATCGTCAGCACGCTGCCGCCGGCACCGGATATTTTGGAGAGCAGCGCACTCAGCACTCCCTGCTCATGCGCCAGCATCATAGAGAGCACAGCCTTGCGCCCGCTGCCGATGTCTATCGGTTCGAGTATATAATCCTTGTATTTATAATATGTGCTGCGGGAAATGCCGACCTGCCTGACTGCCTGACTGACATCCTTTACCTTTCCGGATTCAACAAGCCGACGCGCCTCAATGACCTTTTCATAATAATCCGGCAGTATGTCCTTATGGATAATAAGATAGTTTTCCAGCATATCCGCACCTCCGTTTCTTTACGGTATATTTGCGGTATATATAATAACCTGTTTTCGCATAAAAGACAAGTGTATTTCTACCGGACTACAAAATTTGTTTTGCGGCCGGGAAGTCTGACAATATAATGTCAAGTGTATAAATTATATTCAGCAGCGCGAAAATGCGTGACTTCTTGCTCCAAGTATGTTATTATATTCACGTATGAGAGTATCACTATTCTTTATGAGGAGGATGTTGCCCAAATGGTGACAAATAAAGAAAATCTTTATAAACTCGGTAAGAAGATGACCGACCGCATCCCCTACAAGCTCGGCCTTAAAAAGCTGGACGAGAGCTGCCCTGAATACTGGGGTCTTGTCAATGTGCTTGACGACGATATGGTCAGCATCGCCCTGAGCATGAAGCAGCGCACCCCCATGACGCTTGAGGAAGTTTCCAAGGCCTCCGGTTGGACGGATCTCAATGCGCTTGAAAAGAAGCTGTATGAGATGGGCGTCACCGGCATTATCGAGTGGAACTGGGAGAACGACGCACACGTCAAGCAGTATGTTCTGCCGCTCTTTGTTCCGGGCGCCGCAGAGTTCCTCAACATGCGCAGCGAAATCGTTGAGAAGCACCCCGAGGTATGCGACTTCTTTAACGCCATGGCTACTCTGCCTCTTGAGAAGACCACGCCCATGGTTCCCCTCGGCGGCGCTGGCATCGGTATGCACGTCATCCCCGTTGAGAAGGCTATCCCTGCAACGTCAAATTCTGTCAGCGTCGAGCATCTGTCCCACTGGCTGAAGAAGTATGACAAATTCGCAGTCGGCGTCTGCTCCTGCCGCCGCTCCCAGAGAGTACGCGGCGAAGGCTCGGGCGACATTGAAGATCTGTGGTGCATCGCTGTCGGCGATGCCGCCGAGTACTGTATCGAGACTCAGAAAGACGGCAAGCCCCTCACCTACGATGAGGTCATTGAAATACTCCAGCGCGCTGAAGACGAGGGCTATGTCCACCAGATAACCAACATCGACGGTCAGGACAAGATATTCGCCATCTGCAACTGCGCACCCGGCGTCTGCTACGCACTGCGCACATCTCAGCTTTTCAACACACCCAACCTGTCCCGCAGCGCATACATCGCGCACGTTGACAAAGACAAGTGCGTCGCCTGCGGCAAGTGCGTTGAGGTCTGCCCCGCCGGTGCCGCGAAGCTCGGTCAGAAGCTGTGCACCAAGAACGGCTATATCAAGTACCCCAAGCACGAGCTGCCCGATGACAACAGTTGGGGTCCGGATAAGTGGAACCCCAATTACCGCGACGACAACATGATAAACTGCTATGACACCGGCACGTCCCCCTGCAAGACCGCGTGCCCCGCGCATATCGCCGTTCAGGGCTATATCAAGATGGCTGCCGAGGGCAGGTATCTTGACGCGCTCAAGCTCATAAAGCAGGACAACCCCTTCCCCGCCGTCTGCGGCAGCATCTGCAACCGCCGCTGCGAGCAGGCCTGCACCCGCGGCAGCATCGACAGCCCCGTCGCCATCGATGAGATTAAAAAATTCATCGCCGAGCAGGAGCTCAAGGCCGAGAGCCGCTATATTCCCGCGCCGCGCGCCAGGAAGCAGCAGCTTGTCCCCTATGAGCAGAAGATCGCCGTTATCGGCGCCGGCCCTGCCGGTATGAGCTGTGCCTACTATCTGGCAAACATGCTCTATAAGGTCACCGTGTTCGACAAGAACCCCGCACCCGGCGGCATGCTCACCCTCGGCATCCCCAACTTCCGTCTTGAGAAGGACGTCGTCAACGCTGAAATAGATGTTCTGCGCGAGATGGGCGTTGAGTTCAAGTGCGGCGTCGAGGTCGGCAAGGACATCACCCTTGACGAGCTGCGTGCCCAGGGCTATAAGGGCTTCTATCTTGCAATCGGCGCACAGAAGTCCTCCCCGATCGGCGTTCCCGGCGAGGAGCTTGAAGGCGTGTTCGGCGGCATCGACTTCCTGCGCGAGGTCAACCTCGGCGGCAAGCCCGCTATCGGCAAGAAGTGCGCCGTCATCGGCGGCGGCAACGTCGCAATGGACGTGTGCCGTACCGCAGTCCGCTGCGGCGCTGAGGACACCTATATAATCTACCGCCGCAGTCAGGCCGAAATGCCTGCCGACGCAGAGGAAATTTCCGAGGCAATGTCCGAGGGCGTCAAGTTCCGCTTCCTCAGCGCACCTGTCGAGATTATCGGCAAGGACGGCAAGGTCAGCGCGCTTAAGGTCGAGCGTATGGAGCTCGGCGAGACTGACGAAAAGGGCCGCCGCAAGCCCGTCGGCACCGGCGAGTATGAGACCATCGAGGTCGACAGCGTTATCGGCGCAGTCGGACAGAAGGTCGATCTCGGCGGCATTGCTCCCGAGGGCATGACCTTCAACAAGAACGGCACCGTGATCATTGACCCGGTCACCGGACAGACCGCGCAGAGCGACATCTTCGCCGGCGGCGACTTTGTCACCGGGCCGAAGTTCGCTATCGACGCGATTGCTGCCGGACGCGTCGGCGCTGAGTCCCTGCACCGCTTCGTCCATCCCGGTCAGAGCCTGACCATCGGCCGCAACCGCCGCGAGTTCATTGAGCTCAACAAGGACGATGCCGTCATCCCTGTCGGCTTTGACAACGCCCCGCGCCAGGTTCCCGGCCACGATGCGGCGAAAGCCAAGACCTTCTCCAATGACCGCCTGACCTTCACCGAGGAGCAGATACGCAAGGAAGCCTCCCGCTGCCTCGGCTGCGGCGCGACCGAGGTCGACGAGAACCAGTGCCTTGGCTGCGGTCTGTGCACCACCAAGTGCGAGTTCGACGCAATCCACCTCAGACGCGACCTGCCCGATGCATCGACGATGTACAAAGCCGAGGACAAGATGCAGGCCATCCTGCCCTACATGCTCAAGCGTGAGGTCAAGATTATCAAGAATCGGAAGAATAAATAATGCACGAACTCGGTACCGTTATTTATGTAATTGAAACCGTTGAGAAGCTCGCCGTCGAGAATCACCTGACTAAAGTTGGCTCAGTGACTCTCGAGGTCGGCGAGGTCAGCGGCATCGTTCCCAGCTATCTCTCGGATTTCTGGCTGTACGCCCGCAAAAAGTCCGAACTCCTCAAGGAAGCCGAGCTGAAGATAGAAAACCTGCCGGCGGTCACATTCTGTCAGGACTGCAAGCAGACCTATTCCACGGTGCAGTACGCCAAGGAATGCCCGCACTGCCACAGCACGAACACCTTCCTCATCACCGGCAACGAGTACAACATCAAAGAGATAGAAGCAATGTAAAAGAACAAGTTAAGGGGCGGCGTGACCGGAGTCACGCCGCCCCTTAGTTTATCAGAAGCACCTCACTTTCCTGCTGCAGCAAAAAAGCGAGGTGTTTCTGAATTTCTTTATTTGTCTTCTTTCTTAATATGGTTGACAGACACTGCTGACACACCTATGCCAATGGCAATAATAATCATACCGGCAGAAAAGTAAATAACATCTGCAAGCGTGCTCATGGATTCAGAAAGCAATTCAACGCCATTATTAATATCATTAAGCTCGTCTACCATAGTATCACTGGCGTCATAAATACATGTATAGAAATCCCCACCGAACTTCGCATAATCCACATTATAGTACTCCGCACTGAAGGTTTCCATACCGGTCTCTTTATTGATAACCGTGATGCCCATAACGATGATTGCAACGCCTAAGAGCAATGAAATGACAGCCGCTATATTGAATTTACTTTTGAGCTTTTCTTTTTTGGGAGCTGCAGGTTCAGTCTCTATTGCTTCTTCTGCCTGGCATTCAGTCTTTACTTCTTCTTTCACCGGACAATCAGTCTTTACTGCTTCCTCTACCGGGCATCCGCAGGAAGGGCATTCTTTTGCATCCGGTGCAAGGACTGCGCCGCATTCTTTGCATTTTAATTCTTCCATCTTAAACTGTCCCCTTTTCCAAACTTGTCCATGTGATGTAGCCGACGATATTAACTTCGCATTTCGGCATTAAAAGTTTCTCATCATCGTCACCATAATCATAGGTTGTCAAGCTGCATTCCCCATCGTGCAGGAACACCTTCAAATTCTTCACAACATTTCTGTCCTCTTTATTTCCGCCCTCTTTTAGCTCTCTGGTATAAAGGACATAACCGTCAGCGTAATCTGCAAATGCTAATGTTTCTTCGCCTGAATATATGTTGGCAGATTTGGATTTTTCTGCTGTATACGCCTTTTCTATCGTATAGTTCTCCGCAGTAACAGCAGCACTTTCGCAGAACAACTTGGGAACAATTGAAACATCAATGCCGCGCGCTTTGTAGGGCAGCTCTGCATAGTAGTCATATTCTGCCTTACCGTTAATAACAACCGCAATTTTATTTCTTTCGGTTTCGTTATTGGTTTCGTTAACAACATCGAATACAAGCAAGCCGTTTTTTTGCTTATTCATGTCAATGTCAATCAACACATTGCATTGTGATGAATCACCAGATGAGAAATCATAGTAATCGCTGTCCGTATATTTTACTTTCAACTCAGATAACTCGACGGGTTTTCCGCTCATATAACCAACAGGTCTATACTCGATTGAAGGGTCATCGTCTGAAGATTCCCATGTTTCAATCACGCCTTTTCCGTCTTCCATATAAACGAATCGAGGTTCGCT
>CAZFCH010000038.1:0-13259 GCA_964517445.1 uncultured Oscillospiraceae bacterium
GGCAAGGTAGCCGCACTGCTCTTCCTGGAAAGCGATAGCAGCAACGTTGTCAAGATCGAGGGACCAACCATCGATGAAGACGAACTTAACATCGGGATAATCGGTAGCGGCCTTCTCCAGAGCGGTGGCCTGCAGGTAACCTGCGCACACAACGACCTTTGCGCCGTTCTCGGCAGCAGCCTTCATTGCGTCGTAGCGGTCATCGTCGGTAGCCTGGGAGTCGTTTGCGGGCTGGTAGTACTTGTAGCTCAGGCCGTTCTCATAGGCGTACAGCTTAACGCCGTTCCAAGTACCCTGGTTGAAGGACTTGTCCTTGAGCTGGCCGACGTCGGTAACGAAAGCGACCTCATACTTACCGTCTTCGGAAGTCATGGTGTCTTCGATATCGTCAGCGGAGACTGTTTCGGTAGCCTCAGCGGCGGGCTCTTCGGTAGCAGGAGCTTCAGTAGCCTCTGCAGCAGGAGCCTCAGTTGCGGGAGCTTCGGTAGCTGCGGTAGTGGTTGCGGATTCGCCGCAGGCAGCCAGAGCAAAGACCATGCACAGAGCAAGAACCAGTGCGAGAATCTTTTTCATGATTTTTCCTCCATTAAAATTTGATTGACAATTAATATTTATATAATTGCCATCTGTTCAATCGTCAGTATAGCACATGTTGGTACAGCAAATCAAGAATTATAAATGATGAAATTGCTAAATAATTGTTAACGATGGCCTTTTATAAACTCACAGCTGCGCCATCTTGACGGCAGTGTCAAGAGCGATTTCCATCATCTGGGTGAAGGAAGTCTGGCGCTGCTCGGAGGAGAGAGCCTCGGCGCGGTAGATATGGTCAGAAATCGTGCAGAGGCACAGAGCGCGCTTGTGAGCGTAGGCAGCGTTTGTGTAGAGCCCGGCAGCTTCCATCTCGACGGCGAGAGCGCCCATGCGCCGCCATCCGTCGGAATTGTCCGTGCCCTCGGCGGCATAGAAAGTGTCGTTCGAGACGATGTTGCCGACCTTGATATCAACGCCGTGCTCATGCGCAGCCTCTACGGCTTTGCTCAGAAGGGTAAAGTCCGCAATGGGGGCAAAGGTACCGGGGCAGTTGAATTGATTTATATAGTTGGAGTTCGTGCATGCACCCTGCGCAGCGACGATGTCCATGACCTTTATATCGTCCTGCAGAGCGCCGGCGGAGCCGATGCGGATGATGTTGTCGACATCATAGAAATTGAACAGCTCCCAGCTGTAAATGCCGATGGCGGGGATGCCCATGCCGGAGGCCATGACCGTGACGGGAACGCCCTTCCATGTGCCGGTGTGCCCCTGCACGCCGCGGACGTTATTTACAAGCACGGGGTCGGTGAGAAAAGTATCGGCGATGAACTTCGCGCGCAGCGGATCGCCGGGCATAAGGACGGTTTTCGCAATCTGACCTTTTTCGGCCGCAATATGTGGGGTGGGAACAGACATAGTATTACCTCCGTTATTTTTTGCTTTGACACAATTATACCGTGAAAAATGCAAAAGTCAAATTGAAACGCGTAAAGATATATGCTATTATAAGACAGATAAAGAAATACGGGGAGGGCTATGCCCATGGATAAGGTTATGGTCATCGGTATCGCCGGAGGCACGGGAAGCGGGAAAACCACGATAACCAAAAAGCTGATTCAGAATTTCGGCAACGATGTATCTGTCATCCATCACGATAACTACTACAAGGCGCACCATGACATGAGCTACGAGGAGCGCTCAAAGCTCAATTACGACCATCCGGATTCCTTCGACACGGATATGCTTGTCGAGGCAGTGAAGGAACTCAAACTTGGGCACAGCGTCGTCTGCCCGGTATATGACTACACGGTGCATGACCGCTCGGACAAGACAGTGACCGTGAACCCGGCAAAGGTAGTGATTGTCGAGGGAATACTCATTTTCACCTGCAAAGAGCTGTGCCAGCAGATGGATATAAAAATATATGTCGATACCGATGCCGATGTGCGCATACTCAGGAGAATCATGCGCGACGTACGCGACAGGGGACGCAGCCTTGACAGCGTCGTGAATCAGTACCTGAGCACGGTAAAGCCGATGCATGAGCAGTTCGTCGAGCCGAGCAAGCGCAACGCGGACATCATCATACCCGAGGGCGGGCACAACCTTGTCGCGATGGAAATGGTGATGGAGCGCGTCAGGGCGCATCTTGAAAGAACCTGAGATTAAAAAAACGGAGATAAGAATGGCAAAGCTGTATTTTAAATTCGGGGCGATGGGCTCGTCAAAGTCGGCACAGGCGCTCATAACGAAGTTTAATTATGAAGAACTGGGAATGTCGGTGTGGCTCATAAAGCCGAGCGTCGACACCCGCGACGGGGCGGACGTAGTCCGCAGCCGCATCGGGCTTGAGGCGCGCGCGCAGATTATCACGCCGGAGCAGAACATTACCGATGAATACCGCAAAGCGGGGAAGCACGATGTGATAATTGCCGATGAAGCGCAGTTTTTTACCCCCGCGCAGATAGAGCAGCTGCGCGACCTTGTGGATGACGAGGATCTGCCGGTGTTGTGCTTCGGCCTGCGTACCGATTTCCAGACGCATATGTTCCCCGGCTCGCAGCGGCTCATGGAGCTGAGCGATTCACTGACGGAGATAAAGACCATCTGCGCCTGCGGGCGCAAGGCGACGGTCAACGCAAGGCTTGACGGGCAGGGCAGAGTCGTGACGACAGGAGATCAGGTTCTCCTCGGCGGCAACGACAGCTACATTGCCATGTGCCACAAGTGCTGGAAGCAGAGAATAAGAGAACAGAAATAAATTTATCCCCCGATTCATCAGAGTCGGGGGATAAGTTTTGCCGTTTTTCCTTGGATGAGGAAGAATTCGCATTCGAGTTACTTTATTCTGTCGAAGCTGAGCACGACCTTGAACAGATCGCCGTCGACGGTGATTCCGAGCGTGCCCTTCTGGAGCTGCGCAAGACTCTGGGCGATGCTCAGGCCGAGGCCGCTGCCCTCGGTGTTGCGCGAACTGTCGCCGCGGACAAAGCGTTCAGTGAGCTCGTCACCGCTGATGTTCAGGCGCGTGGCGGAGATGTTGCGGAAGGTGACAGCCGCCTTGTTTGCATCGGCGGTGAGGTCAAGGTACACCCGTGTACCGCGCTGGGCGTATTTGCAGATGTTGTTCAGCAGATTGTCGAAGATGCGCCACATGTGCCGCCCGTCGGCCATGATCTTCACGGTCTCCTCAGGCTTCGTAAGGACGAGCTCCAGCCCAGCGGTGGAAAACTTTTCGCTGTATTCTCCCGCCATCTGATCAAGCAGGATACCGAGTTCGCACTCGGAGAGATTCACGCTCAGGCTGCCGCTCGATGCCTTGGACGCTTCGAGCAGATCGTCAATGAGCTTCTTGAGCTTTGCCGACTGCCGGTCGAGCACCTCAAGATATTCGCGCATCTTCTCATTCTCCGGCTGTTCCTTTTCAAGCAGGTCAACGTAGTTGATGATGGAAGTGAGAGGAGTCTTGATGTCGTGCGAGACGTTGGTGATAAGCTCGGTGCGGAAACGCTCGGATTTCATGCGCTCACCAACGGCGCGATTCATGCCGTCGGTGATGGAGTTGAGATCCTCGCCGTGCTCCTTGAACGGGCCGCGCAGTTTGGAGGTATCGACTTTGCAGTCAAGCTCGCCCTTGGCAATGCGCTGCCCGGCTTCGAGCAGCCGCTTCATCGACAGCAGCACATACAAAGCTGCCAGTACCAGCACCGCACGCTCGATGAACCAGCCGAAAAGCTGCTTTCCGGTACTTCCGCCGGCGATGACAATCCACAGAAACTCGACGAAGAGTATCGCCGCGATGACGAGCACCGCGCGGGGGAACATAGGTATTGCCTTCAGCCCGCCATTCCCTGTGGAAAAGACCCGCTTTATTAAGCGCCAGCACCATGCGCAGACGCGGTAGATGATGCAGCTTTTTACGGTTGTGCCGAGCTTTATGCGCACGGCAAGACTCATGCACCACAGCAGGCTTATCAGCGCCGCGATAACGCCGATGACAGTGATAAAAATGACGGTGATAATAACGGTGTTGCAGTAAAATGCCGGCACCATTGCGGCAACGAGACAGCCGCCTGCAATTATTGTCAGCACGGTGTAAAGGTCAAAGGGAATTTTGTCGATAAAGCCGGGGCTGACCTCGCCGCTTTCGCCACGTTGTCCGGCGGAGGAGAGCAGGAACACAAAGATGAGTATCTCGAGAATCAGAGAGACGACTAACACAGCGATGGAGACATAGCGCAGCTCGTAGGCACAGGTAAAAAGCTCCTGATATTTGTCGGCATTGCCGCCGGCGGTTCCTTTGAAATTGCTGAGCAGGGTCTGATAATCGCAATTGTAGCCGTCGATGCTGTCAATATAGATGATGTCCAGCCCGGACGCGGCAAGAGATATCAGCAGCAGCGTAAAGAGCGTCACGGCTATCAGCTTTGCCGCAAGACTGCTTTTAAGTTTGTTCATGTCAGCTCACTCTTTCCATTTTATAACCCTGCCCCCATACGGCCTTGATATACCGCGGCTCGGCGGGGTTGATTTCAAGCTTTTCTCTGAGGTGACGGATATGTACGGCGACAGTGCTCTCGGCTCCATAGGGTTCATCTTTCCAGACGCGCTTATAGATATCGCGCGGGTGAAAGACCTGTCCGGGGTTTTCCATGAGTAGTTTGAGAATCTCATACTCGGTCGGCGTGAGGGCGGCAGGCTCGCCGTCCACGGTGACGGTTTTGCTGGAATCGTCCATGCTTATGCCGCCGACGGTGAGGCAGCTCTGCTTTATCTGCGCCGCGCCGAGCATCGTGTAGCGCCGCAGCTGCGAGCGCACGCGGGCAAGCACCTCAAGGGGATTGAAGGGCTTGGTGATGTAATCATCAGCGCCGACGTTCAGGCCGAGTATCTTGTCCGTGTCCTCGCCCTTGGCTGTGAGCAGAATCACGGGGACGTTCGAGTGCTCGCGTATCTTCACCATAGCGCTGATGCCGTCCATGACCGGCATCATGATGTCCATGAGCACAAGGCTGATATCGCGGCTCTCCAGTAGCGCGAGCGCCTGCGCACCGTCATATGCGCACTTGACGGCGTAGCCCTCGCTCTCAAGATAAATTTTCAGCGCAGAGACGATATCCTTTTCATCGTCGCAGACAAGCACAGTGTACATGCACATCACCTCGTTCAGTATGCCTATATATTACCCTATAAACTATTAAAAACCAAGCGGCAAAGTCTTTAAAATTTGCTTAAGAAACGTCGTCAAGCATCAGGTCGGTGGTTAACCAGAAGATTTGGGCATGTAACCGAAATTGCACGGAACGGGAAAGCAACTGTTGCAATTGTGATTTTGCTGTCATATTATATACACAAAGACTGGTTGACCACGGAGATATAACCAGAAGAAAAGCGAGGAGAAAGAATGTGAAAGACCTCAAGCACCTGATCTATTTTGAGCGGCTGCTCGAAGAGGCGAACAACGATCTGGTGAAGCAGGCAAAGGCGGATGGAAAGCTTGCGCTGGGCTACACCTGCTATTTCGTCCCGGAGGTGCTGCTCAACCTGCCCGGCTGCTTTTCGAGCCGGCTCAGAGCGCCCGGCACCGGCAGCATCGATGTCGGCACTTATTATATGTCCAGCAAGATATGCTCCTATACGCGCAGCATCCTTGAGCGCGGCATCGAGGGAGGGTATGATTATCTCGACGCGCTGCTCTCGTCCGAGACCTGCCAGATGATGCACCGCGGGCATGAGCATTTCGAGATACTCGAGCTTGTGAAGAAGAATAACCCCAGGTTCTTTATGAGCATGATGGACGTGCCCTTTAACGATTCCGAAGCGGCGATAGAGCACTATGAGGGGCAGCTGCGCACGAAGCTGCTCGAACCGCTGCGCGACAGGCTCGGCGTGGACATTTCCGACGAGGCCATATGCACCGCGATAAGTGAGCACAACGAGCTTTGCGCAATCATACGTGAGCTTGGCGATATGCGCAAGCTTGATAATCCGCCGATAACGGGCTATGAGTTTCACGTGATTCAGCTCGTCTCGCTCGTGTGCCCGCAGTATCTTATTATAGATAAGCTGCGCGAGACGCTCGCCGAGGTCAAGACAAGAAAGACCGACGCCGAGAAATGGTTCAGAGTGAGGATAGTCCTGACCGGCTCGGAGATAGACGACCCTGCATTTACAAAGCTTCTTGAGAGCTGCGGGGCGATGGTTGTTGCCGACCGGTACTGCTACGGCTCTCTCCCCGGGCGCGAGGAGATAGAGATAAAAGCGGGCGAAACGCCGCTGCGCGCGGTGGCGCGGCACTATCTCAAGACCAGTCAGTGCCCGCGCTTTATGAACCGCGAAAAGGCCGACGGGCGCAAGGAGTATATCCGCGAGCTTGTCAAAGAGTACAAGGCCGACGGCGTCATATATAATCAGATGAAGTTCTGCGAGTTCTGGAGCTATGAGCGCGTCCTCGGTGTGCATGTCCTCTCCGAGGAGATGGGCATACCGACCATCGGCATTGAGCGCGACTATACACTTGCCTCGGCGGGACAGCTCCGTACGCGCTTCCAGGCCTTCATAGAGAGCCTTGAAATAAAGAACATTCAGGGAGGTAAGCACTGATGGCCGATAAAAAGCAGAAAGGTCAGGGCAGCCGGTTTATCCCCGGCTCCGGTATCGCAAAGCACCGCGAGTGGCGCGGCCTTGGCGACACATGGTACGACTACACCCAATGGATGAAGACCCTCGGCGTGATGGCAAAATTTGTGACCATTTCGCCCGTGCGTATAGTGAGGGGACTGTTTGAATACCGCTGGTTCGGCTCGTATCTCGCCGCGCTCAACATGGCGGACAAGTGCGTCGAGGGCCTGCGCGGCCCGGCGCTGAGAGTCGCGCGCGAGCAGATCATGCCCATTATGAAGACCGCGACGACTCATCTCGGCCAGATGATGAAAGGCGACCGCCGCTTCGGCGACAACGACTTTGCCGATAAGATCGTCATGCTCGAGCAGACCATGTCGCCGGAGGTACTTGCGGGATTCCCGAATCTCTATCCGATGGCGCTTGAGGTATATCAGGGACTGATAGGATGCTATATGGATCAGCAGCTCTGCCCGCATTATATCGACGCCATGGAGCAGGTCGGCCTGCCCGCCGATTCCTGCCGCCTGTCGAACAACGCGGCCGGCGTCGCCGTGTGCGACGATTTCCCGAAGATCGGTGCATGCGTTATTGCGAACAATATGCCCTGCGACTCTTCAACGATGAACAGCCAGCTTATAGACCGCAGGCTCAACCTGCCGTCCATCACATCGGATGTGCCGATGCGCTGGGAGGACAGAAACACCGATAAATACGCGCTCGCGCAGATAAAGAGAACCATCGCCTTTATTGAAGAGCACACAGGCGAGAAGTTCGATGAAGCTGCGTTCTGGAAGGTTATCGAGGCGCACAACGAGGAAGTGCGCAATGAGATGGAAAAGTGGGAGTATGTCAAGACTCCGTACTCACCAATCGGCGGCACCATGGGGGCGCTGTACCACGCTTTCTACTTCACGTTTTCCGGCGGCCGTCTGCCTGTTATCCGCGAGGCGGATAAGAAAATACTCAGGCTTGCGGAGAAGGCCTATGCCGAGAAAACGAACTGTTTCCCGAAGGCGCGGCACAGAGCGATCATGTGGGGCGGCCCGGCATGCTACTGGCTTCAGTTCCCGAACTGGCTGTATAATTGCTGGGGCGTCCTTGTGGTGGCCGCGATGGACAACTTTTCAGGCAACGTTATGATCCCGACAGACTCCCTCGACGCGGCGCTCACCGGCATTGCCCGCAACTATGAGACGGGCGTAATGCGCCGCCACCTGACCGGCGGCTGGCATCACACGCTGGAGTTCTGGGAAGAGGCCGAGAGATTCAACTGTGACATGATCGTCCTCAATGACGACATAACCTGCAAGGGCGCGCTGGGACTCACCGGCGTCATCCTTGATCAGGCGAAGGAGAAACCGCAGAAGCTTATGATGGTGTCGAACGACATGTTCGACCACCGCACGGTCACGCGTCAGGATATGCGCGATCAGGTGAACAGCTTTATGACGACCGTCATGGGCGAGCAGCCGCTTGATGCCACGCTCATGGAATTTGACGACGGGGAGGGCTGGTAATATGAAGAAAGCAAAAAGACCGGCATGGTATGTCGTGGCCGCGATAGCCGCATGCGCGCTCTGGGTGCTGACCATGCTCATATACTGGTTCAACCTTGACAATAAGGCGATATATTATCTTGTCCGTCCGATGCTGAACAAGCTGTACAACAAGCAGAAGAGAGACGTGAAGCTTTGATGGAGTTCGAAAAGATCGTGGCTCCCTCTCCGAAAGAGCTGTTTGTCGAACAGATTGTGAAGGCCATCCTGGCCGGGAGACTCCGCCCGGGCGACAGACTGCCGACGGAGCGTGAGCTTGCCGAAAAGATGGAAATAAACCGCTCGCTTGTCCACAGCGGAATAGAGGAGCTTGCGCGGATGCGCTTTGTCCGCATCGAGCCGCGGCGCGGCAATTTCGTCGCGGACTACGCCAGGGACGGGGACTTCAATACGCTTACCGCTATTGCAAAGTATACCGGCGGAGAGCTCAGCCGTTCAACGCGCACGGCGCTTGTGGAGACGCGCAACGCGATAGTCGGCGGGGCGATGATCCGTCTTGCGAAGACCGGCACGGAGGATGATTTCCGGCAGCTGCGCGAGCTCGTCGCCCAGCAGCGTGAGCGGGCCGGAGATAACGCTGCCGACACGGCGGAATATATGCTGAACTTCAACCTCCTGCTGACACAGCTGAGCGGGAACACGATATTCGCGCTCATCATGAATTCCTTTGCCCCGACGAATATGAGCTTCTGGGAGAAGTGCGTAGAGCACTGGGGAGTGGACACGATATTCAAGCAGGAGGATAAAATAATCGAGCTGCTTGAAAACGGCAAGGGCCACGAAGCGGCGCTCTATATCGAGAACATTTTCGAGCACTATCTGATCGACCACAACATGAAGCGATAATTACCTTTTTGACGTCGAAACCAGCACAGGGCTGCCCGCCGGGCAGCCCTGTGTGCATTATATTTCATTGATATTTCTGTTCGAAGCAGGTGTCACAGTATCGGCTTGCGGCGGGAGATGCATGCGATGGCGATTGTGACTGCGCCGTCGAGGATGAACACGAGGCCAATCGTCACGCCGACAGCCACAACACTGACCCACGGATCCATCATGCAGACAATGCCGAACACCAGCAGCAGGAGACCCGTTGCAAGGAACCAGCCCCAGCCGCGCAGACCGAGACGCTTGAGGTCAAAGGAGCTGACAGCCTTCGAGATGCCGGACAGAATCAGCCACAGCGTGAGCATGAAGGGCAGGGACATCATCGAAAGCCACTGGTTGGTGAGCAGGAACAGTGAAAAGATCACCGTAATTATCCCGTCGAGAAGCAGCCAGCCCGCGCCGAGGATGAATCTTTTTGTCCCGGAATATATGACAATCATCACAATGCCCGAAGCGAGCATGAACAGGCCGAGGATAATGCCGGCGGACATCGCCGCGACATCCTGATTGCACAGGCAATAGATACCGGCGGCAATGAGCAGAATGCCGGAGATGATATTGAGAATGCGCATGGTTCTTGAAGTCATTAAAAAGACCCCTCTCAAAATATTATTTTTATTTGATATGAGTATACTCGTTAATCCCACGAAATGTCAAGTGATGTACCGGAGGACAAAACCGTCAGTCGTCTGCTTCTGCATCCAGCCCGAGCACTAACGCAATAACAACAGCCGTCTCCGACTTTAACCGAGGGACGGCTGCTTGTAATTTCTTTTTATTGCATATATGAGTACAGAGACTGCCGCTGTCGTGAACAGCACCGCAAGCGCGTACATAAGGTCGCTCGATATCCAGATTGCCTCGCTGCGGAAGAGATCCAGCGGTATAAGCTGCACCGCGTACAGCTCCATCGACACTTTTCCCAGCAGCTCAAGCACCCGGTTCCCGAAGCGCAGCTTCATCGTTATGAACACGAAGCCGAGGGTAAAGAACAGATTCCTCAGCACCGCGAGCGTGAGATGAAACACCCCCGTCGGGCACAGCGCATAAATGCTGTCATACTGCGTGAATATCAGTGCAAAGCCCACAGCGCAGAGCACCGTCACCTGCAGCCAGCATTTCTTCACTGCGCGCCGAATGTCATCTTCATACAGTGCCCAGACCATACCTGTCGGGAGCAGGTGCGCCGTGTTATACCACCACTCGCCAAGCCCCGCGCGGCTCCCGGCAATAACATATGCTGCCCAGCACAGAAGCATCGAGGCAAGCACGGCTTTCGGCTTTCCGCCGAAGAGCAGCGCCGATACGGCAAAGAGAAAATACGCCGCGGCGATAACAACGAAGTACCAAAGAATGCACAGTGAGTTGCCGCTGTTTATCAGATAACCCAGCATGTCGCCGACGGACATCTCCTGCCCCGTGCACAGGCACATGAGCTTGTACGCCACAGCCGCGAGGAAAAACGGTACTGCCACCTTCGGCAGACGGCGGCGCAGGATGCTCCTGCCGTAAGCCGAATCTGAGGACAGCCTTTTCATAAGACCGTAGCCCGAGATGAAAAAGAATACCGACACCGGCATATTTCCCAGATACACGAACCTGTGAAACAGCAGCCCGGACGAGGTGTACTGCGCGACATGGTGCATGATAACCGTAACGGCAAAGAAGCCTCTTGCCGAAAGGCAGCTGCGCGGCGAGAGATAATCCTCCCGGAGCGTGCCGGCCGGCTTAACAATGCTGCACTTATACAGCAGCGACCCGGCCAGCAGCACCGGCAGCAGATCGATTAGTCTGTCCATCCGGCGTCAGTCGCCGAACTCGCAGATATACCCCATTGTCCCGGAATAGAAATCGGGATAATCCGCGCACGGATCGTCGCGGTTGTCGTTGTATGCCCAGCCGTTGTTGTTCCAGAGCATCACATAGTCCTCGGAGACCTGATCGTTCACGTCAACATAGCTCGGTTCGCCCTTTGCCCAGCTGACATAGCCTTCCTGACCGTTCACCCAGCTCTCCTTACCGTTCTGCCTGAACAGGCCAATCCAGATTCTGGATATGCCGTTCTGCTCTGCCATTGAGATGACCTCGTTGAGCTCGTCCTCGTCATTGATTACGACGAGGTGCCCGCCCAGCTCCTCGCACTTCTGCCGTGCCGCACTCCAGCTGATGTCTTCCTTGAACACCTGATAGCTGTGCTCGACCGGAGTCGCGCTCGCTGCCGGCACGGGAGTGGCCTGAGGATCGGGAGTTGCCTGCGCATCCGGAGTCGTCTGAGCATCGGCAGGTTCAAGTCCGTCGGAGGAAGTCTCTGAACCGTCGTCAGCGACGGGCGGCATGGTGGTGTTGGCATAGGGGTCAATGCTTGCTGCGGCCGGCGTCACATTGTCCGGCTGCTGTCGGGCCTGCTGGAAGTCCTTGAGCATCGCATTTATAACTATTGCCGCCATGATCAGCACTGCGCACAGCACAAGTATCAGCGCCAGCGGCCTTCTTCTGCGCTTTTTCACTTCTTCGGCTATCTTCCTTTCGCGTTCTGCATTCTTCGTATACTGCACTGCCGGGGTCTTGACCGGCTGCCTTGCGGGGACGACCGGCTCAAGCTCCGGGTTCTTCTCCTCGGTGAGCTTGGGGACAGCGGGCGCACCCTGATTCTTGAATTTCTTGGAGAGCATCTCGACCTGCTCGGAGCTGATCGGCCCATCTGCCGGCTTCGCCTTGCTCTCGGATTTCTTGTTCTCGGGCTTCTTGGCCTTAGAGTCGCTCTTCGGCGAAGGCTCATAAACCTTTACGCCGGGCTCCGGTTCTACGGGAGTTTCCGCGGCAGGCTCCACCGCTTCTTCGTCGTCATTGCCCTTTTCTATGATGCCGACCATCATCCGTTCTATATCACTCAGATCGTCATCATTCTTTTTGAAAATGGCTTCGGCACTCGGTACATCGCTGAGGTAAAGATTCTTGATGCAACTGTCGAGCACGGCACGCAGTTCATCAAGCGTCTGGTATCTGTCGGCAGACTTGAAGCGGATGCACTTTTCAATTATCTCGCCGAGCCTGCGCCCTGCTGCCTTAGGAGCAGAGTAATCGTCCCCGCCCATACGGCGCAGCTGTGCGTCGCGGCACTCATCCTCAAGCGGAAGTTTCCCACCGTTGACGGCGTAGTACATCAGCATACCGACGGAATAGACATCGGACGCGGCGGAGAGCTGCCCGTTCCAGTAGAGCTCCGGCGCGATGAACTTGAGCTCCTCACCCTCCCAAGGGCTCTTCCCGGCAGGGCCGATGGCGATGCCGCCGTTATCGTCAACGCTTATATTGCTCGGATATATACCGCCGCGGCGGCCTCTTGCGCCGACCTCCGTCACGACCTTGCGGCAGAGTGCGGAGACAAACTCGCAGAGCTCCTGCCGATCCATTTTTGTCAGTTTCAGACCCAGTGCTCTCTCCGGGTCAAATACCGGGTTTGCCATGCTTATCCTCCTGTATAGACTGTATAAATCAAGTACGCAGCGCCGATTCACAGGCATACGTACGCTCTATGTCCTGTTACATTATCGTAGCACAGCGGTGGTTTTATGTCAACTGAAAATCGCCGGTCAGATGTATTTTTCCATATCGTCCGACAGCTTGTTTATATCCTTGGCAAAGCCCTGAAGAACCTTGTTCGGCTTCCCTTCCATGCCCTTGCAGATGCGCAGCAGGCGCTCCGCCGCAGCAATAAGCTCGGACACAAGGCGGCTCGCCTTGGAGACAATGGGCTTCTTCTCTAACGGCTTCGGCTCGGCGATGTACTCAAACTCGCCGCGCAGCAGGTCAAAGCGAGTGCCGCTGTATGGCGCGAAGGCCTTGTAGCCCTGCTCATCATTGAGGCAGGCAGTGAAGCTGTCGGCGGAATCCGGGTCACCGTGGTTCACGAAGACGAGCTTCGGCTTCTTCTCAAAGCCGTGCAGCCAGCTGAGAAGTCCGTTCTTGTCGGCATGTCCGCTGACGCCGGGCAGCACGCTTATCGACGCACGAACCTCGATATCCTCGTTGAAAAGCTTGACCTTCTTTGCACCGTCTATGAGCGCTCTGCCGGGGGTACCGACTGCCTGATAGCCCACGAACAGAACCCGGCACTCCGGACGCCAGAGGTTGTGCTTGAGGTGGTGGCGCACA
>CAZFCH010000039.1:0-5324 GCA_964517445.1 uncultured Oscillospiraceae bacterium
CAGCTCTGTCCAGTGGTATTCTCCTTCCCGTCGGCTTATTATGCACAGGTCAGCCTGATGCTTTTGCAGCCTGTCGAGAAGCTCGGAGCTGTACCCGCCGCAGAGCCTGACCTGTATGCCGGGGTGCAGCGCATGGAATGCCGAGCTTATATGCGCAAGCGCGCCATAATATGCGCTGTACGCCGTACCGATTGTCACGGTGCCGACCTCAAGACCGCGTATCTGAGCGGCGAGCTGCTCCGTGCCTTCGGCAGCAAAGCACAGCTTTCGCAGCAGCGGCAGCATACTCTCGCACTCCGCCGTCGGCGTGACACCGCTTTTGCCGCGGCGCAGCAGAGTGAAGCCAAACTCCCGCTCGAGCGCGGCGATCATCCGGCTGACCCCGGAGGGCGTATAGCTCAGTGTTTCCGCTGCCGCGGATATGCTGCCCGTGTCTATCGCGCTTATGAGCGCACGGTAATTTTCAAGCTGCATAGGAACCCCTATTCTTTGACGATTTGTCAAATATAATATGATAAACATTCACTTTACGCAAAGTATATCCCGGGACTATACTTCTGTCAATCACGAAAAGGAGCCCATGCAATGGCAGATACATATACGAGCGGGAGCATTCCCAAGCAGATGGCGCAATTGGCCGCGCCGCTCATCGCAGGGAACATTTTCCAGCAGCTTTATAACACGGCAGATGCATTCATTTTAGGCCGCTGTGCAGGAAGCGACGAGTTCGCTGCTGCGGGGATTGCGGGCTCGGTGATGAATCTATTTATCTTTGCGATAGTCGGCGCGTGTACCGGTATGTCTGTGCTGTTCGCGCAGTTTTACGGCGGCGGGGACGGCGCGGCTTTCAGGCGCGAACGCTTTCTTTCACTGTCCTTCGGCCTTGCGGACGCAGTGCTTCTCGGATTTTTCGGCCTTGTTTTCCTGCCGACTTTGTCTGATATCATCCAGATCCCGCATGAGCTGCGCGGGCTTGTGCGCACTTATCTGACAGTCATATTCCTCAGTCTCCCAGCGGCATTCCTGTATAATCTTTACAGCGCAATACTGCGCTCTGTCGGGCACGCCGGGGCTGCTCTCGCGGCGCTTGCGGCAGCAGTGGTGATGAACGTGCTTTTGGACGTACTTCTGATTGCACATTTTGGCATGGGCATAGGCGGAGCCGCCGCGGCCACGGCAGCATCACAGGCTGCATCGGCAGCGATGTGCATCATATATCTGCGCAAAAAACTGCCGGAGCTGATCCCGCGGCGTGCGGACTGCCGCATGGACAAAGCCCTACTGCGCAAAACGCTGAAGCTCAGCGCGGTAACGGCACTGCATCAGTCGGGGCTTTATATCGGCAAGCTGCTCGTCCAGGGAGCCGTCAACACCGGCGGCACAGCAATGATATCAGCCTACACCGCGTCGACGCGCATCGAAGGCTTTGCCAATTCCTTCGGAGACAGCGTTGCCGCCGCGTCATCCGTACTCACGGCGCAGAATTTCGGCGCCGGTAAAAAGGAACGCGTCAAAAAATGCTTCCGTACAGGTCAGACCTATGCGCTCGCGTTGGGAGCCCTGTCAGCTCTTATCATGTACTTTTCCGCCGGAACGGCGGCGGGCTTCATGCTCGGCGAATACTCGGGTGCGGCGTACGAAAATGCCGCGGAGTATCTGCAAATCGTCGCGCTGTTCTATGTGCTATGTTTTACTGGCAGCGCCTTCGTCGGATATTTTGACGGGACAGGCAAAGTTGCCGTCCCATTTGCGGGAGCGCTGGGGCATATCACTCTGCGCGTAATCCTCTCATGGCTCTTCATCGGCCGCTTCGGACTGCGCACCGTCGCTTTTGCGACGGGGATCGGCTGGCTGTTGGCAAACATATTCTGGGCAATTGAATACGCAATTTATCAAAATCGCCGCGCCGGATAAACCGACGCGGCTTAATTTTAATTATTTCATTTTTTGTGATACAGCTTCTTTGCCTGATACCTCGGCTCAAAGGAGATATTGACGCCGAGCTTCTTGAACATCTCCTCATCAACATGGGAGAGAATAACAGAAGAGTGCGCTTCACAGCCCTTGAGACTGTTGATCTGGTCAATCGCATAGCTCGCCATCGGGTTCATGACCGAGCAGATAGTCAGTGCAATCAGCATCTCATCCGTGTGCAGGCGCGGATTGTGGTTGCCGAGGTGCTCGACCTTGAGGTGCTGGATAGGCTCGATGACACCCGGGGCGATGAGCTGCAGCGGCTTGTCTATCCCGGCGAGCTTCTTGAGCGCATTCAGCAGGCAGGCCGAGGATGCTCCGAGCAGTGAGCTCGTCTTGCCGGTGACGATGGTGCCGTCGTTCAGCTCCAGCGCAACAGCGGGCGCGCCCGTTTCGGCAGCGCGATCGAGAGCAGCCTTGACTACCGGGCGATCCTCAATGGAGATACCGGCAGAGTTCATAATAAGCTCAATCTTGCGCAGCTCGGCGGGGTCACTCAGCCCCTGACGCACGGCGCAGGCAGTGGCATAGTAGCGGCGGATAATCTCCTGCTTTGACGCTTCGCAGCATGCCTCATCATCGGTGATGCAGTAGCCGGCCATGTTGACGCCCATGTCCGTCGGGCTCTTGTACGGGCTCTCGCCGTAAATGCGCTTGAAAATCGCTTCGAGCACGGGGAATATCTCGACGTCGCGGTTATAGTTGACGGTGGTGGTGCCGTAGGCTTCGAGGTGGAACGGGTCAATCATGTTCACATCGTCGAGGTCGGCGGTTGCAGCCTCGTATGCGAGGTTCACCGGGTGCTTGAGCGGGAGATTCCAGACGGGGAAGGTCTCAAACTTCGCGTAGCCTGCGTCGATGCCGCGCTTATGCTCATGGTAGAGCTGACTCAGGCAGGTGGCCATCTTGCCGCTGCCGGGGCCGGGCGCCGTGACGACGACGAGCGAGCGCGTCGTCTCAATATATTCGTTCTTGCCGAAGCCCTCATCGGAGATTATGAGCGGAACGTTCGAAGGATAGTCCGGGATAATGTAGTGCAGATACACCGCGACGCCAAGCGCCTCGAGGCGTTTCTTGAACTGGTCGGCGATGGCCTGACCGCGGTAGTGCGTGATGACGACGCTGCCGATATAGAGCCCTATCCCACGGAACGCGTCGATAAGCCGGAGCGTATCGTCTTCATAGGTGATGCCGAGATCACCGCGGCGCTTGCTGCGCTCGATATCGTCCGCGGATATGGCGATGACTATCTCCGCCTCATCCTTCATTTCGAGCAGCATCTTCACCTTGCTGTCCGGGGCGAAACCCGGCAGCACGCGGGATGCGTGGAAGTCGTCAAAGAGCTTGCCGCCAAACTCCAGATACAGCTTGCCGCCGAATTTGGAGATACGGTCGCGTATGTTCTGCGATTGCAGCTTTACGTATTTGTCGTTGTCAAAGCCTATCCTGTTCATATGAAGATCCCTCTGTTCTCTCTCGGTGTAGCCCGGGCGTATTTTCAGTAAAATATTTTAACACACAAAATCAGGCAGGGCAAGATTATACTTTTTTTATTCATAAACTTGTGCTAATATATATGCTGATTTGGTATCCTATTTTTTCTTTCAGGAAAGGCATACATAGATGGGAATTTTCAACAAGCTGTTCGGTAGCTATTCCGACCGTGAGCTAAAGCGCATCTACCCGATAGCAGACAAGATAGAAGCACTCTCCGATGAATACGCCGCAAAATCCGATGAGGAGCTGCGTGCTAAGACCGATGAATTCAAGCAGCGCCTTGCCGAGGGTGAGACGCTGGATGATATCCTGCCCGAGGCCTACGCCACTGTGCGCGAGGCTGCATGGCGTGTGCTTGGTATGCGCCCGTTCAGAGTGCAGCTCATCGGCGGCATTGTTCTGCATCAGGGGCGCATCGCCGAGATGAAGACCGGCGAAGGAAAAACGCTTGTTGCTGTGCTCCCGGCCTACCTAAATGCACTGACCGGCGAGGGCGTGCATATTGTTACCGTGAACGACTACCTTGCTAAGCGCGACAGCGAATGGATGGGCAAGGTGCATCGCTTCCTCGGCCTGAGCGTCGGCCTTATCGTCCACGGGCTCAATAACGACGAGCGCCGCGAGGCCTATAACTGCGATATTACCTACGGCACGAACAACGAGATGGGCTTTGATTATCTGCGTGATAACATGGCGCTCTATAAAGAGAACATGGTTCAGCGCGGGCATGCCTTTGCCATCGTCGACGAGGTCGACTCCATCCTTATCGATGAAGCCAGAACCCCGCTCATTATCTCCGGCCAGGGCGACGAGAGCACCGACCTTTACCGTCAGGCGGACGATTTTGTCAGCCGTCTGAAGAAGGTCGTCTACGCAAGCGTTGACGAGAAAGAAGAGGAGAGCGAGGATCTCGACGCAGACTACGTTGTCGACGAAAAGGCCAAGACCGCAACGCTCACCGCCCGCGGCATAGCTAAGGCCGAGCGCGCCTTCAACCTTGAAAACCTCGCCGATATCGAAAATGCAACGCTTTCCCACCATATAAATCAGGCACTCAAGGCGCACGGCATCATGAAGCGCGACATTGACTATATCGTCAAGGACGGCGAGATAATCATTGTCGATGAGTTTACGGGCCGTCTCATGCTTGGCCGCCGCTACTCCGAAGGCCTGCATCAGGCGATTGAGGCCAAGGAGCACGTCGATGTCCAGAAGGAGAACAAGACCCTTGCGACCATAACCTTCCAGAATTACTTCCGTCTCTACGGCAAGCTCTCCGGTATGACTGGTACTGCCGCGACCGAAGCGGAGGAGTTTGACGCGATATACCGGCTCGATATTATCGAGATTCCGACGAATAAGCCCGTTATCAGGGTTGACCACCCCGACGTCGTGTATAAAAACGATGTCGGCAAGAACCGCGCCATAATCGAGCAGATTGTCGAGTGCCACGAGAAAGGTCAGCCTGTTCTGGTTGGCACGATATCCATAGAGAAGAGTGAGTATATATCATCTCTGCTCAAGCGCCGCGGCATTCCGCATACGGTGCTGAATGCAAAATACCATGAGAAGGAAGCCGAGATCGTTGCGCAGGCCGGCAAGTTCGGCGCTGTCACCATCGCGACGAACATGGCAGGCCGCGGCACCGATATTACCCTCGGCGGCAACGCCGAGTTCATGGCCAAGGCCGACTTGCGCAAAGCAGGCTATGACGAGGCCACTATCGCCGAAGCCACCGGCTATGCCGAGACAGACGATGAGAACATCCTTGCCGCGCGTGCTATGTATGCCGAGCGCATGAAAGCACATAAGACAGAGACGGACGCGGAAGCCGAAAAGGTGCGTGCCGTGGG
>CAZFCH010000039.1:5424-13233 GCA_964517445.1 uncultured Oscillospiraceae bacterium
ACGGTTGAGAGCCGCAACTTCCAGACCCGTAAGAGCGTCCTTGAGTATGACGATGTTATGAACCAGCAGCGCAATATCATCTACGGTGAGCGCCGCAAGGTGCTGGACGGCGAAGATATCCACGCGCAGATTATGGGCATGATAAAGGAGTTCGTCTCCTCCACTGTGGCAGACGGCCTTGCAGGCGGTGTGGCAGAAAACCAGACCCAGCTCGATAACGCTCTCCAGCCCTTTGAGAAGCTTTTCATGCGCCGCGGCGCATTCAAAATAGAGCAGTTCGGCGGCGCTGTGCACAATGATAAGCTCAGCGAAGCCGTGAACGAGCTTGCCGAAAAGGTCTACGCCGCAAAGGAGGAAGCCTTCGGCGAGGGGCCGAACGGTCTGCCGCTGATGCGCGAGATAGAGCGTGTCATAATGCTGCGTGTTGTCGACGAATACTGGATGGATCATATCGACGCGATGGCTGAGCTCAAGCGCGGCATCGGTCTGCGCGGCTACGGTGCAGTCAAGCCCATTGATGCCTATAAGCAGGAAGGCTATGACATGTTTGAGGCCATGGTGCGCGGTATCCGCGAGGAGACGGTGCGCCGCCTGTTCATCGTGCAGGTGCGCAAGGAACAGGCCATTGAGCGCAAGGCTGTCTCGAAGAACGCGGCGGCAAACGTCGGCGGAGAACCGGTGAAGAAGCAGCCCGTCAAGAAAGTTCCGAAGCCGGGACGCAATGATCCCTGCCCCTGCGGCAAAATGAAAGCCGACGGCTCCCGCCGGCTAAAGTATAAAGAATGCTGCGGCCGCAACGAGTAAAACGAATCCGGATTTTTGCGCTTGCAAAAGGAGATTTCCATGTCCTTTACAGAGAACAACCATAACGGGCTTATCTACATGAGCTCGGATAAGATCGGCGCGCGCCACGCATTCACCACCCGCTATGGCGGCGTGAGCACGGGAATATTTTCCTCGCTGAACCTCGGCTCCAACCGGGGCGACGACCCCGAGGCCGTGCGCGAAAACTACCGCCGCGTGTGCGAACTCATGGGCGCTGACGTAGACGGTATGGCCGTGACGCAGCAGGTGCACAAGGCAGATGTGCGCATCGTCACATCCGCGGACAGGCATGTGTGCATGTCGCATGTACCCTATGAGGCCGACGGTATCGTCACCGCCGAGCGCGGCCTGCCGATAATGTGCATGGTGGCCGACTGCGTGCCTGTACTGCTCTGGGACGGGGAGCATTCCGTCGCCGGGGCGATACACTGCGGCTGGCGCAGCTCTGTCGGGGACATCCTTAAAAACGCGCTTGACGCGATGGCGTCGCTCGGCGCGGCATCGCAAAGCGTCCGGGCCGCGATAGGCCCGTCAATAGGCCGCTGCTGCTTTGAGACGGACGATGATGTGCCGCAGGCGATAGAGCGCTACCTCTCCGGTGACACGGACGGTCTGTTCGACCGCCGCGCTGACGGCAAGACGATGGTTGACCTGCGCGCGGCGAATGCGCGGCGGCTCATCCAGCTTGGCGTTCTGCCGGAGAACATTGACATTTCGGATGAATGCACCTACTGCTGCCATGACAAATACTGGTCGCACCGCTATACCCACGGGCAGCGGGGCAGTCAGGCAGCGCTGATAGTCCTGGACTGAGGAGATGAACATGATAAAGAAAAACAGACTGTGCGCGCTGTTGCTGTGCATGGCGCTGCTGCTTGGCTGCACCGCGTGCGGCAGCAGTACGAGCAAGAGCGATGACTCCGATGAGCTTGTGTCGACCGCCGGTAAGGACGTGACCCGCGCCGCCGCATCGGACAGCGTGTTCTCACTTAACTGCAATAACGATTACAGTTTTAACCCCCTGATTGCGACGAACCACTCAAACCAGCTTGTGTGCAATCTTGTGTATGAGAACATGGTCGAGCTGGACAACAACTTTGAGGTCATCCCGAACCTGCTGACAAGTTGGATCTGCAATGAAGATGCCACCTACTGGACTTTTGAGATTGCCGAGGGGCACTATTTCAGCGACGGTACGCCTGTCACCGGGCGTGACCTGCGCTATTCACTCGATGCGGCAATAAACTCCGACCGTTTCCGCGGCCGCTTCGCAAGCTACCAGGGCTCCGGATATGACGATACCCGCTTCTATGTCTCTCTCGGCATAGGCGACACGCAGTTTGTAAAGCTGCTGAATATCCCCATAGTTAAGTACGGCACCTACAGCGACCCCAAGCCCATCGGCAGCGGGCCGTATATGTACAGCGAGGACGAAACCTATCTTGTCGCTTCGCCATACTACCAGGACTATGAGAACCTCCCGGTAGACACGGTGTTTCTCGTGAAATACATGGACGCGGCCAGCCGCATCACCGCCTTTGACGACGGCATCATCGACGTCGTCACAAATGACCCGTCGAGCTACACGAACCTTGGCTACGCCAGCACCAGCGAGATTCACAACTTCGCCACCACGAACTATCACTATGTGATGTTCAATGAAGAATCTACCATAGGCCGTTTCAACGGCTTCCGACAGGCAATGAACTATGCCTTTGACCGGGCAAATTTTGCCGATGAGCTGATGCACGGAAACGCAGTGGCATCCTCCGTGCCGATGTACCCGACCTGTGCGGACTATCCGCAGCAGTACGCTGAAAGTCTCGAGTATAATCTGGATACCTGCCGTCTCGTGCTTGAAAACTCCGGCATAAAGGATTATGACGGCGACGGTAAGCTCGAATATATGTCCGGCTCCGCGCAGGAGATAGAGATTAAGTTCATCGTCTGCTCTGACAGCAGTGCGAAAACCGGCGTTGTGCGCAAATTCGCAAGTGACATGGAGTCCATCGGTCTGACCGTGAACGTTCAGGAACTGACATGGGAGGACTACATTCAGGCTCTTGAAGACGGCGATTTCGATATGTACTACGGCGAAGTGAAGCTGCGCAATAACTTTGACGTCACCGAGCTCCTTGACCCCGACAGTGACCTCAACTACTCGCGCAGCAAGGACAGCAGCTTCGTCGGCTACATAAACAACTATCTTGCCGCCGGTGACACCACACGCTCGGACATGTTCCAGCAGATGTGCCAGTATATTGCCGGGACAGGCTCGCTCATTTCCATCGGCTTTGAGACGCATCAGTTCATAAGCCACCGCGGCGTCGTCAAGGGCATAAATCCCAATGCCGGGAACCCGCTGTACGACTTCGCAAACTGGGAAATAATGCTGGACTAAAGTCCTCGGCGAAGTCTGAAGACTTTGCATTCAATTTGGGAGAAGCAAAAAACGAATAATTTATAATAAAGGAGAGGAATATCCATGACTGACAGAGAACTCATGTCAAAGGCAAAGCAGGCGTCGCTTAACGCCTATGTTCCGTATTCGCGCTTCGCGGTGGGCGCCGCAATCGAATGCACCGACGGCACTGTGTTCACCGGCTGCAATGTTGAAAACGCTGCCCTTGGCAGCACCATCTGCGCCGAGCGCACTGCCTGCTGCAAGGCGGTCAGCGAAGGCCACAGAGAATTCAGACGCATCGCCATCTATGCTGACAGCGAAAACTGGTGTACCCCTTGCGGCGCGTGCCGTCAGTTTCTGGCGGAGTTTTCGCCGGAGATGGAGGTGCTCTGCGCCAAGGCCGGCGACCGCTATGTGAGCTATAAGCTCTCCGAGCTTATGCCATACAACTTCAATTTCTGAGATGGAGCTTGAGCAGCTCAGGCACTTTACCGCGGCGGCGGAGGCCGGGAGCTTTTCCGCAGCGGCAAGGCTCCTGTACATTAGCCACTCGACAATCTGTCGCTCCGTCTCTGCGCTGGAGGATGAGCTCGGCGTCAGACTGTTTGAACGCTCGAGCCGGGACTTCCGTCTCACAGAGGCAGGGGAAGCACTGCTGCCGCAGGCGCAAAGTCTCCTTGACGCGGCGGAAAGAATAAAAGCCGACATGAAAAATGCCCGCTCTGCCAATTGAACAGATTTGATAACGAGGCTGCCCCTAAATGACCGTAAGAGATCATTTAGGGGCAGTCTCTTGCTGTGCCGAAATTTTGTGTATGACGGTACTCAAAACGTTGACCTTTGTATGCACAGCATGGTATTATATATTAGATAAATACCATTCGGAGGGAAAACCGCATGGAAGAGATATTTTTCTGCCCGGGCTGCATGGCGACGGCAGCGCCTGTAAACGGCAAATGCCCCGTTTGCGGCTGCAATGTGAATATGGAAAACGCGCCGTATCAGCTTCCGGTGAACACTATCCTCGACGGCAGATACATTGTCGGCAGAGTGATGCATGAGGATAATCAAAGTATTACGTATATCGCCTGCGACCTCAGGCTTAATGTCAGAGTCGCGATAAGGGAGTACTATCCACGCGATGCTGCCGGACGCGAGCAGCTGATGGTGTTCCCAACAGGCATGGACGGGAACGCCTTCGCAGCGGGCATGGATCGTTTCCTTAAAGATAAGGGCACGTCGGTCAAGGACTCGTTCATTGAAAACAGCACGGCGTATATCGTTACGGAGTATCAATCCCCCGCAGCGCAGGCAGTGAAAAGCCCGAGACCTAAACTTCCAAAGAAGAGCCTGATTGCCATCGGCGCGGCAGCGCTTGTCGTTCTGGCTTTGTGCTTGATTCTGCCATTGCTGACAAAGAACAAAGCAGATGAAAGTGCGGCGCAGGCAGATACCGGCCTTGAGATGCCGGTCGAAACCGAGCCGACGACGCAGCGCAGCCCCGAGGAGCTTGCAGCTGCGCGGGCTGCTGTTGCCCCGTATCAGGAAACTGCGCTCAGTACATACAGTTCTCACACAGTGGGCTTGGAAGCCGATGGGACTGTTGTCGTGACAAAATTTGAGGGGAATTATTACTCCGATAACTCTGACTATTCCGATTGGGAGAATATAGTCGCCGTTGACGCAGGAATGTATTACACAGCAGGTCTCAGAGCGGACGGCACTGTCGTGACCGAGGGCTATGATTTTGAAGGTCAGTGCGACATTTCTGACTGGACAGATATCATTGCCATTGCCGCCGGGTACGAGCATCTTGTCGGACTGCGGGCTGACGGGACAGTAACTGCTACGGGATTCACTTTCAATAACCGCTGCGCGGTCAGTGATTGGAAGGACATTGTTGCCGTGAGTGCCGGCAAGGTTCACACCGTAGGCCTGAAGACCGACGGCACCCTCGTTGTTGTAGGAGAAAATAGCTACGGTCAGTTTGACAGTGTCAGCAATTGGAAAGATATTATTGCCGTCAGCGCCGGGTATGAGCACACTGTGGGCCTGAAGGCCGGCGGCACGGTTGTCGCTGCGGGCAACAACAGCTGTGGTCAGTGTGATGTCGGAAGCTGGACGGGCATCGTCGCCGTCAGCGCCGGAGAGGATCACACTGTAGGGCTGAGAGCAGACGGCACAGTAGTTGCCGTGGGGAACAATGACAGCGGTCAGTGCGATGTCGGTGGCTGGACGGGTATAGTCGCCGTCAGCGCCGGAAGCCAGAATACCGTCGGCCTGAAATCTGACGGTACAGTAGTTGCAGCCGGCAGCAACGAAAACAACCGCAGCGATGTCACCGAATGGAAGGATATCAGGCTGCCGGATACAGCCGGTGTCGCAGACCCGACCGCCCCGGTGCGCAGCATAGATAACGCACTGCTCAACGAAACTACGCTCAGCACCTATAGCACGAACACCGTCGGTCTGAAATCAGACGGCACGGTCGTTGTTGCGGGCAGCAATTCCAACGGCCAGTGTGATGTTTCAGACTGGCGGGATATCATTGCCGTGAGCACCGGCAAATGCAGCGTCATCGGCCTTAAGTCCGACGGTACAGTCGTTGCCGCCGGGTACAATGAAGATGGCAAGTGCGAGGTCTCGGACTGGCAGAATATAACCGCGGTGAGCTCCGGTGAATATCACACTGTGGGGCTCAAAGCAGACGGTACGGTTGTCGCCGTGGGCAGCACGATCGACGGTCAGTGCAGCGTCTCCGACTGGCGGGATATCATTGCAATCAGTGCCGGCAGCGATTTCACGGCGGGGCTCAGGTCAGACGGCACAGTCGTCGCCACCGGACAGTATTTCGATGTCAGCGGCTGGACAGACATCGCCGCTATCAGCGCGGGCGGAGCGTTTCTGGCCGGATTGAGACCCGACGGTACGGTTATTGTCACAGTCCCTCAGAAGCTTGATGTTTCCGGCTGGGCGGACATCGTCGCCATCAGCGCCGGGGCAAGCCACATTGTCGGACTGAGATCCGACGGCACGGTTGTCGCCGTCGGCAATAACGACAGCGGGCAGTGCAATGTTTCCGACTGGACAGATATCGTCGCCGTGAGTGCAGGGAACGGATGCACGCTGGGGCTGAAAGCGGACGGTACTGTCGTCGCAACGAAATATACAGGAGAATATGATTACGGCCAGTGCGATGTCTCCGACTGGAGAGACATCAGACTGCCCGGAACTGACAGTGACATAGTCGCGGCAGGTACTCTTTAAGGTACCTGCCGCATTTCATTACATTCTATATTCTATTTAAATTCACCCGAGAACTCCGTTTACGAAGTCCACAAGCCCGGCTTCAACCTCGTCGCGCAGCTCAAGTTCGTTGTGTATCTCATGGCGGTAGCCGCTGTAAGCCTTGACGCTGACCTTGTTTCCGCTCTCTGCGAGCAGATTCGCCACGTGGTACAGACCCTCGCCGTAGTTGCCGCAGGGGTCGCAGTCGCCGGAGATGAGATATACCGGCAGCGATGACGGCACCATCTCAGCCCACTCGCGGCGCTCGATGAAGCCGTACAGCTCTACCAGATCCCATACCAGCTCCAGTGTTACGTCGAAGCCATTGAACATGTCGCCAGCGTGGTCGGCAACGACATCGGGGTTGCAGGCAATCCAGTCGGACGGGCCGTTGGGGTTTTCAATCCTCGAGGTCATGTCGAGGAAAACCTTGCCGAACCATTCGCCGACCGGCTGATACGGATCGGCAGCGACGGCGGCCTTTATCTCCGGGTCATGCAGCTCAATTTCGCAGCCCTTGAACTGCGACACCAGCCCGCAAAGCATGAGCCCCTTGAGGTCTTCGCCGTAAAGTGCGGCATATGCGCGGCCTAGCATAGAACCCCAGCTGTGGCCAAACACAAAGTACGGCAGTTCAGGATAATCCTTCACGGCAATATCGTGCAGAGCTTTCTCATCCTTGAGATAGGTCATATAGCCGCCGGAGTGCGGGTCGCCCATGGTGCCGCTGTCGTAGGCGGTCTTGCCGTGGCCGATGTGATCGTCCGCGTAGACGACGAAGCCCGCGGCCTGGAACTTGCTTATCATGTGCAGATAGCGGCGGGAGTGCTCGCCGAAGCCGTGGATGAGCTGGATGACTGCCCGGGGATTACCGAGCGGAGTATAGGCCCATGCCTTGATGGTGTCGCGCCCGTTGGCGGAAGGGAAGCTGATTTCTTTTATGGACATACTGGTTCCTCCTTGTGAAAAATTCTTTCGTATTGGGTGACTCTATAATACCATGGATTACAGGGAAAGAAAACAAGAAAATCCGCAGAACGCCCCTCTTGACAAACAAATTTCTGCGCGGTACAATCCAATCAAGTTGAATATATATGCTTCCTTCACCACCGGGTGGAGGGTCAAGGGCATCCGTGACTGAACCGTAGGTGTTCCGGCAAGAGCCGGATAAGGTTCGGTCGCGGATGCCTTTTCAAATATTATCAGGGAGGAATTCCAAAAATGAAGATTAAGCCCTTTGCAGTAGAGGAATGGATGAACGAGTACGAGGTCGGCGCAAAGTACAACATCGC
>CAZFCH010000040.1:0-13219 GCA_964517445.1 uncultured Oscillospiraceae bacterium
ATCTATAAATCTTTTTCATGCTTGCATCAGTCCTGATAACATCAAATTGTAAAAAGCCTCGCAGAGTTTTTTGCCCGCAGGCAAAAAATAAATCTAATCTATTTTCTCCGGCGGCGTGTACGTCGGAGAAAATACTTCTCGCGCAGCGAGTGTCAAGCCCGCGAGGCACGAGCGGAGTGCAAACCTTTTTGTCAAAGAACCTTTGGTTCTTTGGCGAGTTTAAGTTAACATTGTTTTTACATCTGCTTCAGACTTTGTTAAGCAATGTGTGGTACCCTATGAGCGTCGACAAGTCGTTAGCCAAGCGACCCGTCCCGCCGGAGCTGTCCGTGCGCAGCGGTGATGTCCGGGTGCAACCCGGAATAAAGCCTACGCCGTTGTGCTGTTGGCAAAGGCAGTTTCGACGCCTGAATATTACTTGAGCGCAGTCCAAAACGGCGGACCGCGCTCAAGACCATTTTATGCCTTTTTCTCTGCCCTGTCGTATATCGGCATCGGCAGTTTTTTATCCGTCAGCACTCTTCCGAGGCAGCGGCACTGCCCGCGCTCGCTGCGGTCAATGCGGATGTTTTCGCTCTCCCTGCGCGGATTTGCGCACAGCAGATGCAGCGCGCCTGTGTAGTCCTCGCACCACTGGCGGCAGTATACCGCACCGCAGTAGAGAAACAGCCCCGCTTCCCCCTCTGCCGGAGTCTGCCTGCGGCTCACGCACACTCGCTCTCCCATTTTTATGTACGGCTCCATGCAGTCGCTCTCCGCAACTATACAGAAGTCCGTACCTTCCGGCAGCTCCGCCGCGTCCTCAAAGCAATAATCCTCCTGCACAGTTCTCACTCTCCTTTATATAGCACGTATATAAATTAAGCCATTCCCGCCCTGCAGTCAATGCTCTCTGCTCATAAAATGTAAAATTTTAATCAAGAAATTTGAAATACTCTTGGCAAAATTAAAAGCCGTGGTAGAATAAACCTTAACGAAATTTAATCTTGTTTTTCAAAGGCGGTGCTTTAGCTTTGATTCTTCTGTTCTTTTTGCTGTCGCTTGCGGCAGTAATTATATATGTACACTTCGCGGGCTTCGTGATGTGGAAAACCCTGCTGCTGTTCGCCGGCTGCTTCATCGCTCTGAACATTCTGTTCCTGCTGTTCTGGGCAGTCGTCGCGATCTTTGTCTCGACCGCGAAGCCCATCACCAAGCAGAGCGGCATCTGCCGCCTCGGCTGCATCTCCGTCAGCTCCGTCATGTGCGGCTACGCCTGGGTGCACGCGCACATCCACGGCACGGATAAGCTGCCCACCGATGAGCGTTTCCTGTTTGTGTGCAACCACCGCTCGATGTTTGACCCGCTCATCGTTATGAGCAAGCTCCGGGAATATAACATTTCCTTCATCTCCAAGCCCTCCAACATGCGCATCCCCATCGTCGGGCGCGTGTCCTACGGCGCGGGCTTTCTGCCCATCGACCGTGAGAATAACCGCAACGCCCTCAAGACCATCCTCACCGCCGCGGACTATCTTGAAAAAGATATCTGCTCCGTCGGCATCTACCCCGAGGGCACCCGCAGCAAAACAGACTCCATGCTCCCCTTCCATCCCGGCTCTTTCAAGATCGCGCAGAAGGCCGGCGTCCCGCTGGTCATTGCCTCGATAAGCGGCAGTGAGAAGATTAAAAAGAACCTCTTCCTCCGCCCCACCAACGTCGACCTCAGCATCCTCGAAGTTGTCCCCGCTGATAAGGTCAGGGAAATGAGCACGAATGAGCTCGCCGACTACAGCCGCGGCCTCATCGAGCGCAGCCTTCCTCAGCCTGCAAAGGAGGCGGTATGATGCGCGTCGCACTTGTTACCGGCTCCTCCCGCGGCATCGGCGCGCAGTGCGCCCGCGTGCTTGCAAAAGAGGGTTACGCCGTTTGCATAAACTGCATCGAGCGCACCGACAAAGCCGAAGCTCTCGCTGAAGAGCTCAAGGCCAACGGCGCCAACGCCATCTGGCAGCAGGCGGATGTTGCCGATGCGCTCCAGGTTCGTGAAATGGTCGAGCGCACCGAGCGTGAGCTCGGGCATATCTCCCTTCTCGTCAATAACGCCGGCATCGCAAAGCAGCAGCAGTTTCAGGACATCACTCCCGAGACCTGGAAGCGCACCTTTGACGTGAACCTCGGCGGCTGCTTCAACACCATTCAGGCCGTCCTGCCGCACATGCTGCATGAGCACTCCGGCTGCATCATCAATATGTCCTCCATCTGGGGCATACACGGTGCGTCCTGCGAGGTTGCCTATTCTTCCACGAAGCACGCCATCGTCGGGCTGACGCGCTCCCTCGCCGCGGAGCTCGCCCCCACCGGCATCCGCGTCAACTGCATCGCCCCCGGCGTCATAAACACCGATATGGTTCAGGTGCTCGGCCGCGAGACTCTGGATATGCTCGCTTCGGAGATTCCTCTGCGCAAGCTCGGCCGCCCCGAGGATATCGCCGAAGCCATGCTCTTTTTAGCGAAGAGCGAATACACCACCGGCCAGGTCATCTCCGTCGACGGCGGATTTATAATCTGATATAACCTGATATAAATATTAACCCCCCGCAGTGCGTCGTCCGACGCATTGCAGGGGGTCGTGTTTTCTCATCCCTGTCACGCAGCCGCCAGCAGCACCGCGCACACTATCTCGACCGCGCCGCCTATCACGCTCACGACCGTGTAGATCTTTTTGGATTCCGGGTCGTTCTTTTCTTTTGCAAGATAGTAAATCCCCGCGCCGAGAACGAGCAGCCCGATAACCGCTTCCAATATGATCGGCACGCCGCACAGAATGATTGCAATCCACGCGATGTCAAACGGGAACGGCTGCAGCTTCAGCAGACTGCAAATGACCGCTGCTGCCGATATCACCAGCAATGTGATGTCCTTCTTTATCCCGCCGAGCTCCAGCAGCCCCTCTAACTTTTCCATAGCTTGCTTCATATATAAATTCCCTCTCTATACCTTATGGGGTATGGGTACATTATACATATAGGGGTATATGTTGTCAAGATATAATAAAAAACACCAGCCGCATCAAGCTGGTGTTTTAATTCTTATTGCATGTTCGCAAAGCGCTCCACGGCTTTTGTGAAACTCTCTATCGTCTTGTCGGCGTCGCCGTGCTCGATACCGTCGCGGACGCAGTGCTTGATGTGCCCCTCGAGCACCACCTTGCCGCAGCCGTTGAGAGCAGATTTCGCAGCGTTTATCTGTGAAAGAATGTCCTCGCACGGCACATCCTCATCTATCATCCGGTCGATGGCCTGAACCTGCCCGATGATTTTTTTCAGGCGGCGGTGCAGGTTTTCCGCATCCATGCATTGTTTCATAAGCGCATCCTCCTATACCGTAAGGGGTATATGCTGATTATAATTTTCACCGCATCGCTTGTCAACCGTATAATTTCCGTCATCCCCGTTGAGAGACCTGCCCGGCGGAAATATATAGCGTTCCGCTCTTGAGCATTTCGCGTTTTTGTTATATAATACAAAGTTACTAAGATACGCCATGGAGGTGCATAAACATGTTGATGAATGATCTCATTGTAAAGAAACGCGACGGCGGCGAACTGAGTACAGAAGAGATATATTTTATGATACAGGGCTATACCCGCGGCGAGATTCCGGATTACCAGATGTCCGCGATGTGCATGGCCATTCTCTTCCGCGGCATGAGCGACAGAGAAACGCTCGACCTCACCATGTCCATGATGAACTCCGGCGAGACGCTCGACCTCAGCCCCATCAACGGCGTCAAGGCCGATAAGCACTCCACCGGCGGCGTCGGTGATAAGACGAGCCTTATCCTCTGCCCGATGGTCTCCGCCTGCGGAGTGAAGATTGCGAAAATGTCCGGCCGCGGCCTTGGCCACACCGGCGGCACGCTGGATAAGCTTGAGAGCTTCCCCGGCTTCAATATCAGCATTGGCGAACAGCGCTTCTTCGATAATGTCAATAAGCACGGCATCGCCATCATCGGCCAGACCGCCGACCTTGACCCTGCGGATAAAAAGCTCTACGCCCTGCGCGATGTGACCGGTACCGTGCCGAGCATCCCTCTGATTGTCAGCTCCATCATGTCGAAGAAGCTGGCTTCCGGCGCGGATGTTATCGTCCTCGATGTCAAGTGCGGCGACGGCGCTTTTATGAAAACAGTGGATGACGCCAAGGAGCTTGCCCGCGGCCTTACGCGCATCGGCAGGCTTGCCGGGCGCAAGTGCGCCGCCGTCATCACCGATATGGATCAGCCGCTCGGCTGCGCCGTCGGCAACTCCGTCGAGGTCAAGGAAGCCATCTCCGTCCTCAAAGGTGAAACGAAAGGCGACCCGCTCGAGCTGTGCCTGACGCTCGGCAGCTGCATTCTCACCGAAGCCGGCATCGCCGACAGCATCGAGGACGCGCGCGCCCGTCTCACCCACGCCGTCGAGAGCGGCGCGGCACTCCAAAAGCTTGCCGAAATGATCTCCGCGCAGGACGGCGACGGTAGTGACGTTTACGATACCTCCCGTCTGCCCGATGCAAAGATAAAGCTCGAAGTTCCGTCCGAGGTCTCCGGCTATGTCGGGCGCATCCTTGCCGAGCATGTCGGTCTTGTGTCGATGCACCTCGGCGGCGGCAGAGCCACCAAGGACAGCGAGATTGATCTTTCCGTCGGCGTCGTCCTGCACAAGAAAGTCGGCGACAAAGTCGAAAAAGGCGAGAGCCTTGCGACTATCCACGCCTCCTCTGAGGAGAAAGCGCGTGAGGCAGTAAAGCTGCTGCGTGACTGCTACCAGTTCTCCGACACCCCCGTCGAGCGCCCCGCCTTTATAAAGGCAATAGTCCGTTAAATTGCAAGCCCAGAGTGTTTCCAAAAATGCAAATAAAAATAATCCCGTGTGAATCAAGATTTTCATAAGGGATTATTCGGGTCGCAAAAGCCTCGCAGAGTTTTTCGCCGCGCACGGCGAAAAATCAGTTAAATAAATTTTCTCCGGCGGCGTGTACGTCGGAGAAAATACTTCTCGCTCAGAGAGTGTCGAGCGCAGCGAGGCGCGGGTCTGAGCGCAATCTTTCTTATCGAAGAACCTCTGGTTCTTCGATAAAATAAATTATCCCTTATGAACGTTTCTGTTCATAAGGGATTGTTTTATTTGGAATTTGGGAATTTCAGCGCTTTTACCTGCTCAGCAGTACCTCGTCGCTTTCAAGCGGGCTGCTTGCTATCTGCGCGAACATCTCTATAAGCTCGTGCTTTGAGAGATGCTGCTTTTCCTCGCCGCGGATATCGAGAATGATCTTGCCCTGGTTCATCATTATGAGACGGTTGCCGTGACGGATCGCGTCCTTCATGTTGTGGGTGATCATCATTGTGGTCAGGTGGTTCTCCTCAACTATCTTGTCGGAGATTTCCAGCACCTTTGCCGCCGTCGCGGGGTCGAGCGCTGCGGTGTGCTCATCGAGCAGCAGCAGCTTCGGCTTCTTGAGCGAGGCCATCAGCAGCGTCAGCGCCTGACGCTGACCTCCGGAGAGCAGCCCTACCTTCGCGGTCATTCTGTCCTCAAGACCGAGCCCGAGGGTGCTGAGCTGTTCGTGGAACTGTTCCCGGTCTGCCGCGGTCACGGCCCAGCGCAGACCGCGCTTTTCGCCGCGGCGCAGTGCAAGCGCCATGTTCTCTTCAATCTGCATGTTCGGTGCGGTGCCCATCATCGGGTCCTGGAATACACGGCCTATATACCCGGCGCGCTTGTGCTCCGGCAGCGCAGTGACGTCTGCCCCGTCAAGCGTGATGCGTCCGCTGTCTACCGGCCATACGCCCGCAACGGCGTTGAGCATTGTGGACTTGCCTGCCCCGTTGCCGCCGATGACGGTGATGAAGTCGCCCGGTTCAAGGTGGAGGGAGAGCCCTGCGAGGGCTTTCTTTTCATTTATCGTTCCCTTGTTGAAGGTCTTGTAAATGTTGTCGAGCTTAAGCATGTCTGTCCTCCTTTACGCGAAGGCGCTTGAAAGATGTCTTGCGCTGTTCGCGCAGGTACGGTACCGCGAGGAAGAGCGCAACGATCACTGCGGTGATGAGCTTGAGGTCGTTGGAGTTGAGCCTGAGCCACAGCACCAGCACGACCACGAGGTAGTACACAACTCCTCCGATGACGACGAAGGACATCGTGCCGAAGAAATTGAGATGCTTGCCGAGGATTGCCTTGCCGAGCACTTCGCCGATGATGACTGCCGCCAGGCCGATGACGATTGCGCCGCGCCCCATGTTGATATCGGCGAAGCCCTGGTACTGGCTCATAAGTCCGCCGGAGAGCGCCACAACGCCGTCAGATATCGCAAGGCCGAGGATCTTCATCGCGCCGATGTCGATGCCGAGCGCGCGGCTCATCGCGGGGTTCGAGCCTGTCGCGCGCAGTGCGGAGCCCTGTTCGGTGCCGAAGTACCAGTAGAACACGCACACCAGCACGAAAGCGATCGCGAGGCTTGTGATTATGGATGAGGTGATGTTGCGCGAGGAGAGGATAAGGTTATACTTGTCGACGCTCAGCGCCTTGTTCGCGGCCATGCCCATGATGCGCAGGTTTATCGAGTAGAGCGAGAACTGCGTCAGGATACCGGCAAGGATGATGGGGATGCCGAGCTTTACATGCAGCAGGCCCGTGCACAGCCCCGCGAGTATACCGGCGATAACGGCCACGATCATTGCCAGCCAGGCAGGCCAGCCCGCGATAATGAGCATTACCGTTACGGCGGCGCCGAGGGTAAAGGAGCCGTCGACCGTCATGTCGGCAACATCAAGCAGCCGGAACGTGATGAGCACTCCGAGTGCCATAATACCCCATATAAGTCCCTGAGCAATGCCGCCGGGCAGGTTCTTTACCAGCTTCAGCAGGCTGAGTGATGCGAAGTAGGCGCTGATCGTCATGATTACACTTCCTTAATTATTCTGCAATTGCAACGTAGTCTTCGGGAACGGTGATGTTGAGAGCTTCGCAGATGTCTGCGTTGTACTCCTTGGTGAATGTGGGAGCGAAGCGGACTTCCATGGTGGAGATGTCTGCGCCCTCGGTGAGGATCTCTGCTGCCATCTCGCCGGTCGTACGGCCGAGGTCGTAGTAGGAGATGGAGAGGGTTGCCACGCCGCAGCCTGCGGCGATGCCTTCTTCACCTGCGACAATGGGGACACCTGCGTTCAGTGCGACATTGTTGATTGCCTCGGTGCAGGAGGCTGCGGTGTTGTCGGTCGGGATGTAGAGAACATCGACATTGGAGCAGGCGTTCGCGGTGACGGAGGAAACATCATTGGAGTCTGCGAAGGTGTAGCGCTCAACGCTGTAGCCCATGTCAGTGAGGAGGGTTTCCATGCTGTCGGCCTGGAAGATCGAGTTGGGCTCGCCGGAGCAGTAGAGCAGACCGACGGTCTTTGCATCGGGGAAGAGCTCCTGGATCATCGCAGCCTGTCCGTCAAGCGGAGCGAGGTCGGAGGTGCCGGATATGTTGGTGCCGGAAACTCCGGTCCAGTCGTCAATGCCGAGCGCCACGCCGTAGTCGGTGATGGAGGTGCCGAGGATGGGGATGGTGTTCGTTGCGGAGGAAGCCGCCTGAATAGAGGCCGTGGCGTTGGCCATGATGAGGTCGACCTCGTCGCTCACGAACTGGTTGCAGATCAGCGAGCAGGTGGCGGAGTCACCGGAAGCGTTCTGCTCCTGGAAGGTGACCTTGTCGCCGAGCGCGTCGGTCAGGGCATCCTTGAAGCCCTGAGTCGCGGCATCGAGTGCGGGGTGCTGTACGAGCTGGCAGATGCCTATTACATAGGTCTTGTCTGCTGCGGTGTCCTCGGCGGAAGCCTCGGCTGCGGCGGTAGCTTCGGTTGCTGCGGGAGCGGAGCTGCCGCAGGCTGCGAGTGCGAGCACCATTGCAAGCACGCAGATAAGAGAAATAAGCTTTTTCATTTTGACATATCTCCTTTGTGGAAATTTAACGGGGAAACAAAAAAGCTGCACAGACAGAAGTCTGTGCAGCTCTGAGTGATTTAATCAAGACTCATCATGAATTTCGTTCTAATTGCAGCACAAACTTCTATTACTCGACATAAAAAAGTAATAGTAAAAGCCATATGCAACTACAAAGACGAACTTTATCATGACTTTGCCTCCCTGTTTGATGGTGCGACTTTAGCACTTTTAGCTGTTGAAGTCAATACCTTTTGTGCAATCTGTTTTTCTTTTGGCCTTTTGCACTATTGCCGTCTGTCCGCACCGCAGAAACTTTGTCGCTTTTTATGCGGACATGCTAAGAAACCGTTCAGTACCGGAATTGATTTTCTGTCTCATCACCCGGCGCATTTTGTCTCATTCTCTTACAGCTCTTCGACCGCGAGCACGTCCTCAATGCCGTTGAGCTCCTTGATAACGTCCTCGTCCATCTGCTTCTTGTTCGCGCTCAGGGTGATAACCGCGCAGTAGTGGTGCTCGTCGTTCTGCCCCGCAATGCGGTTTATCTCAAGTCCGCTGAGCTTGATGCCCTTGTCTCGGATAGCGCGCATAATGTTCTCGATGACTTCCGCTTGAGCGTATTCTACGTACAGGTTCACGTCGTTTATCTTCCCTGCGAAGCGGTACTCTATCTTTATCAGCAGCAGCTCCGCGACCAGCACCATCGCCGTCGCGAAGATTGCGCACTCGACGTAACCCGCGCCGCAGACCAGGCCGATTATTGCCGCCGTCCAGAGACCGGCTGCAGTCGTCAGACCCTTGACGCGCTGTCGCTTTGTTACGATTATCGTCCCCGCGCCGATGAAGCCTATGCCGGCAATGACCTGCGCACCGAGACGCGCAACGTCCGTATACAGATGCATTGTCAGGAACATATACTGGCTCGTCAGCGTAGTCATCGCCGCGCCGAGACAGATAAGTATATGCGTGCGAAAGCCCGCCGGGCGGCGCTTGTACTCGCGCTCTATGCCTATGAGCCCACCGCACAGCACAGCGAGGACAAGTCTGAACGTGATCGCAAGCATATCCATTTCACGCGCAAAATCGAAAATATCAAGCATGTCCTTCGCCTCCTCAGACCTCTTCTATGGTTATCACGCCCTCGAGCGTGGACAGCGCCGCCAGAAGCTCGGTGTGCTGGCAGCGCATCGGCAGGCGGATTGACAGCAGCGAGTTAATCTGCGAGGCATGTTCGCTCTGCTTTTTGTCCAGCTCCACCTCGTAGAACCGCACATTCTCGCGCTTGAGAAAGCCCAGCACGCCGCCGAGGTTTTCTATGTTGTCGACCTCGACATACAGCGTCATGTTCACGGCCTTTGACATGATCAGATTCTCTATGTACGGCAGGAACTTCATGCTTACCACGATCAGCAGGAAGCTTACCAGCATGCACTCATAGAAGCCCGCGCCGATGGCAAGGCCCATGCAGGCCGAGGCCCACAGCCCTGCGGCGGTCGTCAGTCCCTTGACCTCGCGGCGGCCGGTGACAATTATCGTGCCCGCGCCGAGAAAGCCCACGCCGTTAATGACCTGTGCGCCGAGACGGGACACATCCGTCCTTATCCCCAGGCTGTCGCTGATCTCCTTCCACGGCCCTTCAAGCATAAGGTTGAGGTACTGGCTGAGCATGATCGTCAGCGACGCGCCGAGTGCCACCAGCATATATGTGCGGAAGCCCGCCGGACGCCCCTTTCTCTCGCGTTCGAAGCCCACGAGTCCTCCCGCAGCCATCGCGCAGACTACTCGCAGCATCATCGACCAGATATTCAGTTGTCTTAAATACTCAATCCAGTCAAGCATTAAGCTGTTCCCCATTCAGATGTAGTACAGTAAAAACATACAGAGCGCTGATGCTTTCAACGCTCTGCTGAAATCGCCCTCAACCGAGGATGCGGTAATTATATCACTTAAAAGTTATTTTTCAAGCGTTATAAACGCCAAAAAAGTTCCCGTTTTTTTATTAGTTCTTAACAGAAAATCTGCGCAATAAGTGCCGGAATCTGTTGAAGTCGGCATATCTCATAATCCGGCACCAGTCCGCTTCGATTCTCCTCGTTTTTCGGGTTGAACCAGCAGGTTTTTACCCCCGCATTTACCCCTCCGCGGATGTCCGAAGTCAGGCTGTCACCTATCATTATCGCGCGCTCCTTCGAGAAATCCGGTATGCGTTTGAAGCACGCGTCGAAGTACCGTGCGTCAGGCTTATCGTAGCCGATGCGTTCGGAAATAAATATCCCCTCGAAGTATTTTCCTATCCCCGAGCTTGCGAGTCTCCCGTCCTGCACGCGCGCATTGCCGTTTGAGCACATGAACAGACGGCACTTCCCGTAAAGCGTTTCGAGCAGCTCCTCCGCCCCCGGCACGAACCAGTGCCCGGTCGAGAGAACTTCCTCATAGCGATCCTGCACCCGCGCCGCCGGTGCATCGCAGCCGATCTCGTCGAACAGCTCCTGAAATCGCTCCACGAGTATGCGCTCCCGTGTCATCTCGCCGCGCTCGAGCATCTCCCAGTATCGCTTGTTTATTACGCTGTAGCGCGCCAGCAGCTCCTCCGTCGGCTCTATGCCGTATTTCCGGAAAGCCGCGGTGAGCGCGTTGCGCTCGGCGATGTCGAAGTCCAGTATCGTGTTGTCAAGGTCGATAAGCACTATCGGCTTGCCTTTGCAGTTCTCGCTCATCTCTTTACCCTTCCTCCGTCATCGCCTTTATCGCGTCCGCCGCGGGCTCAAGGTGCATCCCCAGCGACGCCTTCACCAGCACGCTGTCGCCCTTTTTTATATATTCCGGCAGCGCCGCGATAAGCGCGTCCTTCGTCTCGAAGTACACCGCGCGGCTGCCCATCGCCTCCGTCAGGTGCTTCGACATCGGCCCGTAAGCCATGACGAGGTCGACCCCCTTATCAAGCGCGTACTCGCCGAGCTCCCGGTGCATCTGCGCCGAGCCCTCGCCCATCTCGCGCATGTCGGACAGCACGCACACATGCCGCCCCGGCAGCTTCATAAGTGAATCCACCGCGCAGCGCATGGAGTCGGGGTTTGCGTTGTAGCAGTCGTCCACCAGCGTCACAAAGCCCGTGTCCGTGACCACACCGCGCCGCCCCACAGGCTTGTACTCCGCGATGCCGCGCTCTATCTCCTCATCTCCGAGCCCCATCACGAAGCCCACTGCCGCGCCCTCGAGCGCCGCGTACACCATATGCTGCCCGTATGCCGGCATTTCCGGTCTGATGCTGCGCCCGTTGCAGCTTATCCTGCAGCGTATGCGCCCGTCCGGCAGCTGCTCGACATCCGTGGCTCTCACCGCGCAGTCCTCGCCCAGCCCGTAGCTCACGAGTTTCTGCGGGCACGCAAGCCTGCGCAGCATCGCGTCGTCCCCGTTATATATAACCGTCCCGTCCTCCGGCATGAGCGCGAGCATCTCCGTCTTCGCGCGGAACACGCCCTCAAGGTCGTGCAGGAACTCAAGGTGCGCATGGCCTATCACCGTGAACACCGCGATCGTCGGCTGCGCAATCCGCGCAAGCGCCGTCATCTCTCCGAAGCCGGATATGCCCATCTCAATGACCGCGGCCTCGTGCTCCTGCTCGATGCGCGAAACCGTCATCGGCACGCCGATCTGATTGTTGAGGTTCCCCTCCGTCTTGAGCACGTTCATGTGCTGTCCGAGCACGGAGGAAATCATTTCCTTCGCCGTCGTCTTTCCGACGCTGCCCGTTATCCCTATCACCGGGATGCTGAGCCCCCGCCGGTACTCGGCGCATATTTTCTCCAGCGCCGCCTGAACGTCGTCCGCCACTATGACCGGGCCCGACACGCCCTCCGGCATATATTCCGCAAGACAGCACGCCGCGCCCGCCTCCAGCGCCTTCGCGATGAATCGGTGTCCGTCCGCGTTCTCGCCTCTGTAGGCGACGAACATATCCCCCGGCTGCACCTGCCGGCTGTCGATTACCGCGCGGCCTATAGGCGCGTCGCTGTATTGTGCAAGACGGCCGCCGCATATCTCCGCCGCGCGTGAAACTGTCATTGTCTTCATAGGTTCTTCCCCCTCTTTTACCCGCTAAGTATATCATATGCGGCGTGAATAGGCAAAAAGTATTTAGCACCGCCCGTGCAAAAAAGTAGTGCATATGCGCCTCAGGTATGTTATAATAAATAATGATTTATTTTATACAGAGGTTTTTGCTATGAATTACGTTGTGGTGGATTTGGAATGGAACCAGGCGATGAGCTCCAAGTCCTCCGTGTTCAATAAGCTGCCGATCCACCTCGGCGGCGAAATAATCGAAATCGGCGCGGTCAAGCTCAATGACGATATGACCCCCGGCGAGGAGTTCACTATTGACGTCAAGCCCGTGTACTTCCGCCGCATGCACTATAAGGTCAAGAAGATTACCGGCTTTGATAAGGAGCGTCTGGCTCACGGCATCGCCTTCTCCGACGCGCTCGAGCAGTTCCGCGCATGGTGCGGAGACGGCGTCACCTTCATCACCTGGGGCAATGACGACCAGCGCATTATGGAGCAGAACATCATCATCCATGACCTTGACTGGGACTGGATCGGCGGCTGGATAAATCTCCAGCTCATCTATAATCTCCAGACCGGCGGCGATAAAAACCAGAAGTCTCTCGCGAGTGCCATGGAGCACTTTGAGATAGAGCAGACCCGCGTCGCGCATGATGCTCTCGGCGATGCGTACAATACCGCGCTCGTCGCCTCCAAGCTCGATATGGCCGAAGGTCTCCGCCTGTACCCTGATGCCGCGCGCATCCTCGCCTCGCGCATGCCGAACTTCAAGCCCCCCGTTGAGACCGAGGAGCCGGACACTCTCTGCCACGAGAGCTTCGAGGGCTTTGAGAGCAAGGCCGCCGCTTTCGCTGATGAGCGTCTCATAAAGCTTCCCTGCCCGCACTGCGGCGGGGAGACCGACTGCCTCAAGTGGGTAAACCAGGGTGACCAGCGCTATATGAATATCTATACCTGCCCAGAGCACGGCGCTTTCCTTGTGCGTGCAAAGTTCCGCAAGGTCTCCGAGAATAATACCTGGTCTGCAAATAAGCTCGTCTACGAAGCCGATGAGGATATGCAGAGCTTCTATAAGACCAAGGCCACGCAGGCACGCCGCCGCAGCCGCGGCCACTCCTACCGCAAGAACCGCCCCGCCTCAAAACAGTAATAAAATAACATGGAACGGCGCGCTGCATAAGCAGCGCGCCGTTTGATTTTTGCTTT
>CAZFCH010000041.1:0-12991 GCA_964517445.1 uncultured Oscillospiraceae bacterium
GCACGTTCGAGCTCATCTATCTGATATCGTAGGCTGTCACTCAGACGCTCCTTTTCGACTTCGTCCATCTGGAGCTGATTGAGCTGTTTGCTGACAGAGCGATATTTGTCCCACGCCGCGGCATAGGTATCCAGCGCGTCCTGATAATTGCCGAAGCGGTCGAGATATTCACGGTGGCGGCGCTCGTCCATAAGCTGGCGTCCGTCATTCTGCCCATGGATATCCACAAGCAGCGATGCAAGCTCTTTGAGCTGTGCCGCTGTGACAGGTGCACCGCAGACGCGGCAGCTGCTCTTTCCGTCTGCTGTGATGCGGCGCTGGATGATAAGCTCATCATCTGCTTCTATTTCGTTGTCGGCCAGCCACTGCCTGCAGCCGTCCACATCAAACGTAGCGGTGACAATCCCTTTATCCGCGCCGCGGCGGACAAGTTCGCGGCTCACGCGGTCGCCAAGAACCGCACCGATTGAATCAATGACAATAGATTTACCTGCGCCGGTCTCGCCGGTCAGCACATTGAGACCTCTGCCGAACGAAATATCAGCGCGTTCAATGACGGCTATATTCTCTATATGCAGTTCATTAAGCATGGTGTCCTCCTGATTGGAAAGCGCCCTCTGCGTACCTGTTTTTACAACAGTCCTTCAATCTCATGATAAAGCGCCTGCGCTGCAGCATTATCGCGCATTGCAATAAACGCGGTGTCATCGCCAGCAAGAGTGCCCACAAGCCCGTTTATCTCCATGCCGTCAAGTGCGGAGCAGGCTCCGGAAGCGAGCCCGGGAAGTGTCTTTATGACAAGAATATTCTGTGCGAGGTCATATGAAAGCACACACTCTTTGAATATATTCCGCAGCTTGATATCAAGCGCGGCAGTGCTGGGCTTTGAGGCTGCGGCATAGCGGTAATTTCCGTTCGGTCCAAGCTCCTTGACAAGGCGCATATCGCGTATGTCTCTGGAAAGCGTGGCCTGCGTGCTCTTTACTCCACGCGCCGCGAGTTCATCGAGCAGCTGGTTCTGAGTTTCGATATCCTTCTCGCTTATTATTTCCATTATAATGCTCTGTCTGCCAGGCTTCATATGTTCCCTCCAATATTCAGCGAAGTTTTCCGAATGCTATTTCGTAAAAATTTCTAAGTCCCATGTCAGCCATTACAGTGCAGCTGGCAGAGCGGCGTACAATTATACGGTCATGGTTTGCCAGATCCATAACTGAGTTTCCGTCAACGGATAGATAAGCACGGCGTCCGTGCAGCTTTTCGACGTGCACCTCGATCTTGTGCTCCGGGCCGAGCACGTAGCTGCGTGAGCTCATCATGTGCGCGCATATGGGGCTTATGATGATATTCTCCGCGTTCGGCTCAACTATCGGGCCCCCAGCCGACATCGAGTAGCCAGTTGACCCGGTGGGCGTAGAAAGTATAATCCCGTCGCCGGAGAAAGCGGTTATATTCTCGCCATCGCACAGCGCGGTAAGCTTGATGCAGTCCCCGTAGCCGTGCATGACGGCGTCATTGAGCGCGCAGTCGGTATAGATTGTCTCCCCGCCGCGCACAAGGCTCACGTCAATCTTCATCCTGCGGCTGAGCCGGTATTCGCCACGCGCAGCGTTCAGAATGTAATCAAGCTCATTCGGTTCGAGCGTCGCCATAAAGCCCTTTGAGCCGAGATTAATCCCGAGAATCGGGACAGAGCATTCATGCAGCTGACGTGCTGCGCTGAGTATCGTCCCGTCGCCGCCCACAACAACAATAAGTGAACAGTCAGCGGCAATGTCTGCTATCTTTTCAGTCGTTATCCCTGCTGGGATAACGCTTTCCGATGAATCATCGAATACCGGGCATATGCAGCATTCATAACCATGCTGCCTGAGAAGCTCCTCGGCTTTAAGACTGAGGCTGCATCCAGTGTCGCGAAACGGATTTGGGCAAATTGCAATCATTGCATCACCTTATTACAGTGCCTCATGCGAGGCAGTCACGACCGCTTCAACATCGATCGGGCTCGCTTCGCCGGCACAGTTTTTCATATGGCAGATATACTCAATGTTCCCCTCTGGCCCCTTGATGGGCGAAAAATCCAACCCCATCACCGTGAGACCTATTTCCGGGGCAAAATCGAGAATGCCGTGTATAACATGCTCATGAACTGTGCGGTCACGCACAACGCCCTTCTTTCCGACCTCTTCCCTGCCAGCCTCAAACTGAGGCTTTATGAGACATATCAGGTCGGCATCAGGCTTGAGCAGTGCCTTGACCGCCGGAAGCACGAGTTTAATGGAGATGAACGAAACATCCATCACGGCAAGATCCATAAGCTCCGGGATTTGCTCGCTTGTTACATAGCGGAGATTCGTCCTCTCGAGGTTTATTACTCTATCGTCGTTGCGCAGCTTCCATGCGAGCTGACCGTAGCCGACGTCGACAGCGTATACCTTGGCAGCACTGTGCTGCAGCAGTACGTCCGTGAAGCCGCCGGTCGATGCGCCGCAGTCGATGCAGACTTTTCCCGCGGGGTCGACCGGGAAAACCTTCAGTGCTTTGTCAAGCTTAAAGCCGCCGCGACTCACAAACGGAAGTGCGTCTCCGTGTACCTCTATTTTGGCGTCGGGCGCTACCGGCATACCGGGCTTATCCGCGCGCTGACCGTTAACGAAAACAATTCCGCTCATTACCGTAGTCTTCGCGCGCTCCCGGCTGTCAGTGAAGCCGAGCTCATATACAAGCTGATCCAGACGTAACTTTTTCATACTCGCTCCGTATCTGTTCGGCACATTTCACAACCAGCCGCCGCAATCGCCGCGGCATCGATGCCCGTTTCATGGCGAAGCTCATCGACCGTGCCGTGCCTGACAATGCCGCTGCCGAGATTCAGAAGCTCCGCGGCCTTCAGCTCAACACCGGCAACGGATATCGCTGCCAACAAAGCGGAGCCTACGCAGCCCACGCTGCATACTTCCTCAGCCACCAGCAGCCGCCCCGTTTTGCGTACAGAGCCGATGCACTGCTCAAAGCTGTTCGGCGCAATCATGCCGAGCTTTATTATTTCTGCCGAGATGCCGCGGCTCTCAAGCTCGTCTGCGGCATTCAGTACCTCGTTTATCATCGTGCCATAGCAGATAATTGTCACGTCAGTACCCTCGCGGATTACGTTTTCTGCCTGCATAAGAGAATCTGTATAGCGCCCCTCACCGCCACGCGGATAGCGCACTGCCGCTGGGCCTGTCACCTCATGTATCGCGTAGCCAAGCATGTCGTGCAGCTCCTGAAAGCTGGCCGGGCAAAGAATGGTCATCCCCGGCACGGCGGATAGATAGCACACATCAAACACGCCCTGATGCGTTTCGCCGTCGTTGCCGACGAGACCAGCACGGTCAACGCAGAATACCGTATGCAACCCGAGCAGCGACACATCATGAATAAGCATATCAAAGCCCCGTTGAAGGAAGCTTGAATATACGGCAAACACAGGGACAAGCCCTTGCTTTGCCATGCCAGCGGCCATAGTCACGCCGTGTCCCTCGGCGATGCCAACGTCAAAAAAGCGCTCCGGGAACTTTGATGCAAAGCACTCGGTGCCCGTGCCTCCCGCCATCGCCGCAGTTATCGCAACGATGCGCGGATCGTTCTCCGCATACTGGCAGAGATACTCTCCGACTTTATCGGAAAAACTTACGGCAGATGGAGCAAACTCACCGGTCTCCGGATCGAAGCGGCCTATACCGTGATACTTATCCGGATGGTTTTCCGCATATGCACAGCCCTTCCCTTTTTTGGTCAGAACGTGCAGCACCACGGTTTTTCTGATATCTCTTGCCAACCGTATCGCCGTTTCAAGCTTGTCTAAATCGTGCCCGTCCACCGGACCGAGATAGTACAATCCCATCTCACTGAACACGTTCCCGGGCAGTAGCCGAGCCTTCAGCCATTCCTTGATATTGCGGAAGGCATTGTACAGTCCGGGGATGTTTTCTGAGACCCCTTTCAGCCACTGCTTAAAGCTTATGTATGCGGGCTTTATGCGCATGTTCTGAAGCACCTGCGCCATACCGCCGACATTTTCGCTTATCGACATGTTGTTGTCGTTCAGGATTATTACCATCGGCTCACCGCTTGCCGCAGCATCCGCAAGTCCCTCATGTGACAGACCGCCTGTAAGCGCTCCGTCACCGATGACGGAGACAATGTCATAGTCTCCGCCTGTGAGCGTTCTTGCCCTTGCCATGCCGAGGGCAACGGAAACAGAGTTCGACGCATGTCCGGCAATAAATGCATCATCATTGCTTTCGGACGGCTTAGGGAAACCAGACAGGCCGCCGTACTGCCGCAGAGTACTGAACTGTTCTCTGCGTCCGGTGATAATCTTATGTGTGTAGCTCTGATGACCGACGTCAAAAATCAGCCTGTCCTTTTCCGTGTCATATACTCTGTGAATTGCAACGGTAAGCTCTACCGTCCCGAGGTTTGACGAAAGATGCCCGCCGGTTTTTGCGATATTCTCTATTTCAAATTTTCTCAGTTCATCGCACAGTTGCGGAAGCTGCTCTTTGTCAAGCTTCTTTATATCTGCGGATGAATTTATGTTTTCCAAAATACTCAAGCTTTACCCCTGAATAATTGCGCACGTCCGTGCGTTTTATTTCTCTCTGGTGGAAAGTTGGTCAGCAAGCTCTTTAAGGAAAGCCGTATCTTCAAATGCTTCATCAAGCACATTCTTTGCAAAATCCGTCAGCTCCGCAATGGTTTTCTCACAGCCTTCTTTGCCCATGAGAACCATGTACGTATTCTTGTTCTCCTCAAGGTCTGACCCAATAGGCTTACCAAGTTTCTCGGCAGTGCTGAGCACATCGAGCATGTCATCCCTTATCTGGAAAGCCATGCCGATAGCCGAGCCGTAGTGTCCCGCGGCGGCAAGCATAAGCTCGTTCCCACCTGCGGCGGTGACGCCCATCTGGCACGCGGCGACAAGCAGCGCACCTGTCTTACGGGTGTTTATCTCGCTGAGCTCCTGCTCAGTAAGCGTTCTGCCTTCCCAACTCATGTCGAGGAACTGACCTCCGCACATGCCGTCAAGCCCGACTGCCCCTGCAAGTATCTCTGCGCAGCCGGCCTTTACAGCCGGCGGCAGATTGCAGCGCAGTATCGTGCCGAAAGCCTCGGCTTGAAGTGCGTCGCCTGCCAGCGTTGCCGTGCATTCTCCGTAAATCATGTGGTTCGTGGGCTTGCCGCGGCGCAGCTCGTCGTTATCCATGCACGGCAAATCGTCGTGGATAAGACTGTAGGTGTGCAGCATCTCGACCGCACACGCAACCGGAAGCGCCTTTTCGACGTCGCCTCCGGCAATGCGGCAGAACTCCAGCACGAGCATCGGACGTATGCGCTTGCCTCCCGCAAGAAGGCTGTAGCGCATAGCTTCCGCAAGCCCTGCACTCAGCGCACCATCGCACACCTTAAAATATCCCGCAAGAGCCTCATCTATCTTAAGTCTGTATTCTTCGGATGTCATATTACTGTTCGTCCTCAAAGTCCAATTCTATCGGAGCTCTGTCCGGACCTTTCTTGAGTTTGACGACCTTCTGTTCGGCCTCATCAAGCATTTTGCTGCATGCATTTATGAGCGCTGTGCCCTCTTCATATAGGTTCAGCGACTCGCTCAGCGGCATATCGCCCTTTTCAAGGTGCTTCACTATTTCGTCAAGTCTGGCGAGGGACTCCTCGAAGCTTGCACTTTGCTTTTTTGTTGCCATCTGCACCGCTCCTTTTAACTCATTTTCTTTTCCTTTTCCGTTTTCTCGACAAGGCACTCAGCCCTGCCGTCGGAAAGAGAAAGGCTTATTCTGTCACCGACCGAGATATCGTTTACGCTCTTAACGCAGCTGCCGCTGTCGGTGCTTGCAATAGCGTATCCGCGCGTCAGCACGCGCACCGGGCTCATTGCGTCTAGCGATGCCGCAAGGCTTACAAAGCTCTGCTTGCAGCTGTGCAGCTTGCGCTCCTCGGCGGATATCATGCGCTCTCTTACCCGGTCAAGCTCAAGACGCCTGTTATCAAACTGCGCCGTGGGATTTACCATGACTTGTCTTGTTCGGAAGCTCTCAAGCCTGTCTGAGAGCTGGGTAAGCTTTTTACGCATCGCCTGATCCTCGCGTATGCTGTATCCGGAGATAAGCTCCGCAATCTCGCGCTGATCCGGCACGGCGATTTCTGCCGCATTTGACGGGGTTGATGCGCGCCTGTCTGCAACGTAATCTGATATTGTAACATCCGGTTCATGCCCGACCGCAGATATTACCGGTATGCGCGACTCATATATCGCACGCGCAACGCGCTCGTCATTGAATGCCCAGAGATCCTCTATCGACCCGCCGCCGCGTCCTGTGATTATCAGGTCGGCAACGTCAAACTCATTCGCATACCTTATCGCGCCGACAATCTCCGGCGGTGCTTCTATTCCCTGCACGCGCACCGGGAGCAGCAGCACCTTGGTCATTGGCCAGCGGTGACCGAGAATTCGGATCATGTCGTGTACTGCAGCGCCGGCAGATGAGGTTATGATCGCGATGCGCTCCGGAAACTCAGGCAGCGGTTTTTTATGCGCTCGGTCAAACAGACCTTCTTCTGAGAGCTTCGCCTTGAGCTGCTCAAAGGCTACCTGCAAATCGCCCGTGCCCTCCGGCATAAGCGCCGAGCAGTAGAGCTGATACGCACCGTCTCTCGGGTAAACAGCGACACGCCCCCAGGCTGTGACGCCCATTCCGCTCTCCGGGCGAAAGCGAAGCTTTGACGCGCTGCCTTTAAACATGACGCAGCGCAGACTGCTTTCGCTGTCCTTCAGTGTGAAATAGTGGTGACCTGAGGGGTATATCTTATAATTTGAAAGCTCACCGCGGACGCATACATTTGCCAGCATCGCGTCCTGCTCGACCAGACCCTTTATGTAGTTGTTGAGCTCGGTTACGCTTATTGCCTGTCCGCTCATTGCTCTGCAGGGATATCGGAGACTTCGACCTCCGCCGCATTGGTATCGCCGTCGTCACCTATCGCTTCGCCAAATTCGCCGCGCATGAAGCCGCCGAGAACACCGTTTACAAACGAAACGACATCCGGTTCGTCATAGCCCTTGTCAAGCTCGACTGCTTCATTTATTGCTGCTGAGTTCGGAATGTCATCCATGTAGAGTATCTCGCAGATAGCGCAGCGCAGCACAGCAAGCGCTGTGCGCGAGATACGCTCCAGCTTCCAGCCCTTGGTGTAGCGCTTTATATACGCGTCGATTTCTTCCCTGTGCTCATCGTTTAACGATATAAGCGTGCGGATATACTCCATCTGCTTCGGGTTCGGGTACTCGCTGTACAGCTCATCCTCCGCGGCAAGCGTGTCATAATGTTCGCGCTCAAAGAAGCTTTCAAACAGCTCCTGAGGTGCTTCCCCCGAGGAGGCCGCCGCAAAGCCGAGCTGTATTGCAATCTCTCGGGCAGTTGATCTGGTCATTGCCGTACCTCCGTTCTTACTTGTCGAAAGCTATGCCGGAAACGTGAACGTTTACCTCGGCGTTCTCAATGCCGGTCGTCGCCTGGACGACAGACAGTATCTTGTCCTGCACGGCCTTTGCCACGTTTACGATGTTGCAGCCATACACGACCGTAATGATAATGTCGACAACTACACGTCCGTCTTCAAACTGAACCTTGACTCCCTTGGAGACGGACTTGAGCCCGATAAGCTCGGCAAGCTCGGCACCCGCAGTGTTCGACAGTCCTGCAACGCCTTCAACCTCACTCAGCACGGATTTAACCATGCTCATAATGACATCTTCGGAAATATTAATGCTGCCTTTTTCTTCTCGGCAGGTAATATAATTCTCGCCCATGATGAACCTCCTAAATGAAATCAAAGTATTTTACCACGGGCAACGCAAAAAATAAAGTGTAATAATCGAAATTCTTTCATAAAAATGAAAAAACATGCAGGAGCGCTTTTGCTGCACTCCTGCAATATTCTCCTTAAGGCTTTGACCGATCGTGATCACGCATTGTCCTCTTAACGTTTTTCCAATGATATCACTCACATCAATAACTTTCATCTCTGCACTATGTTCATTCAGTGTGTTGATGCCGCTGAGAGTTCCTGCGAGTTCGGCGAAGTCCGCATCCGTCGTAATTGTCAGCACGCCGTAGTGAACGAATGTTTACGCCGGCACGTTTGCCACTAAAACGTGTCATTTATCATATTTTGCGTAGGATTATTTTTATAAAGTTGAGATATTTCCCGGCGCCTGCCTCCATTGAGCGTCTGTCTCTTGCTGCATAGGGATTATCCTGCGTCAGCCAATCCCGCCACACCTCATCTCGGCTGCGCATTTCTTCAATGCACAACGCTTCTACTCCGGGTGTCTCGGAAATGACGCGGCGCCAGAATCTTGTATCATGCATGAAAGCTAACTGCTCCGGAGTCCATGACAGCAAAAGCTCCTCAGGAAGCGCGTCATGGCAGTCATTTACCATCCCAAGCACAGCGATATAAATGTAACCGCCCTGCTTCACGTATGGCAGTATACTCTCCTGAAGATATGCGCCGTTGCTTTCATAATAGTTAAATGCTCCGACATTTATGACTGCATCGAAGAACTCTTTTTCAACAGGCGCATCCTTAAGCTCCGTTTTCAGCGGCAGCACATGACTGCTTAATAGTCCCTGCGATGTAAAGAACCGCCTGTTCTCCTCCGGATCGCTCAGAGGATCGACAGCATAGACCTTCAACCCATACTCCTTAGCGAGGAATACTGATGTAAGCCCCTTGCCGCAGCCGAGGTCACATACGACAGATCCGGAGCGCAGCGCACTGTTTTCAAGCAGTTCCTCCGTGAGCTTGACCGGGTTAGGGCCAGACAATCTGCCCATAAATGCCGCCGTTGAGTATTTCCTGCTGCGCGGATACTCCTCTGCAGCAGGTTTCCTGTAATCGCTTATACTGAAAACAAAATGCTCAAAATGTTTTTTCAACAGCTCAGGTATCTTACTCTTTACATCCATCCCGTCATAAAGGTTTATAAGCGTAAATACCGGCCCGTAAAACTCCAGCGCAAGCTCGGTAGCCGAACGGTACCTGCGGTCAAAGCCCGGCATTTTGCGCAGCAGGTTCTCGATGCAACTGAGCGGCCCTGTTCCGAGATACTGCTGGAACAGCGCGTTCATCTCCGGAGACCTGAACTGCTCCAGCGTAATCATCCGCCTGAAACGTGACGCGAACGGATCCTCTGTCCAGTATATAAACTGCGCCATGGTAAAGCCGACGAGCTGTTCAACAGTCGTGTTTCTGTAGCCTTCGGGCATTTCGTCAAATATACCTGCCGGCAGAGAGAAGCAATCTGTGCCGCCGCGGTCGTTCTCCTCCATCCGATGAAGAATGCTGTCAAATATATCCCGCTTATTCGTATAGTGCTTATACAGTGCTCCTTTGGTTATCCCAAGAGCGTCCGCTATCATGCTTACAGAAACAGCTTCATAGCCGTCCTTTGAAAACAGTTCCAGCGAAGCCAGCAGTATTTTCTCTTTTGTATCTATAGCGATTCACCTCTGCAGAAAAGTAAACGTCAGTTTACCATATTATAGTAAACTGACGTTTACGCGTCAAGCCTTATTTGTTTGGCCACGGTGATATCACATGCTTTTTGAGCATGAATGCTTTGTCTGAAATTTCTGCCATTGGCAGGTCGGATAATGAGTCCGAATAAAACTCATTTGAGTGTCCGTCAGGATAACGCTCATAGAAGCGGCGTACCTTCTCCTTATCGTGACAGTTTTCTCCGTCTATCCTCCCACTGTGCTTATCCATTCTCGTACCGATGAGATTGACGCCAAGCTCTCGGCAAACCGGCTCAAGCAAGAACTCCGGCGATGCAGAAATTATCACGTCATCGTCTTTTTTTTGCCTAAGGTACCAATCTCCGATTCTGTCCATGTGCCCCGCCCAGAAGCGCTCAACCTCGCCGTCAATATCCGGGATATCCTTCAGAAACGCAAAAAGCTTTTCTTTCAGCTTCGCTGCGCCTCCGCCCTTTACCGCATAGGCGACGGCTTGCGGTATTGCTCCGGGAAAGTTCTTCAGCAATATCCACGGATGCTTTCTGAAGCAGTACTTTATGAACGTGACCGAACTGTCGGGATAGAATATTGTCTTGTCAAAATCGTAGGTATTCAATACGCTTCACCGGACATAATAAAGACGGTTTTCCTTTATTGGCTTTGCTGCAGGAGCTTCAGCCGGATAGCCGAGAATGCAGTTGCCGACACCGATGTAATCTCCCTGCACGCCCCACTTTTCAAGCAGGGCCTTTCCCTCTGGCAAAGCAAAAACTTCCTGCGCGCGGTTTACCCAGCAGGATCCGATACCAAGCGCTGACGCGGCATTCATCAGGTTGCCAAGCACTAGGCTGCCGTCCTTGACCGCGTTAATATTATCCGCCTCTGCCAGTACTACGAGCACGGTCGGTGCGCCGTAAAACGGATCTATGTCTACACCCATAACCTGTGCGTTGAGCTTTGACATATAAGCAATCGTGTCCTTATCCTGCACAGCAATTATAATCGCCGGCTGCCTGTTCATCGCACTCGGTGCACACAGTCCGGCCTTGAGTATCTGCTCAAGCTCGCTGTCGCTTATTTGCTCGCTCTTATATTTTCTGATGCTGCGGCGTTCGTACAGTGCGTTCAAACCGTCTTTCATACAATCCGTCCTTTCATTTGAGTCTTAACGTGTTTACAAGTACAGCCGCCGAAACGGCAAAGCAGACAAGTATTGCTGCTGTGACCGAAAGTATACCGGCCGCGCCGAGTACAGCGGCAGCAAGATTCACGCATATCCCGGCTGCTATATTTTCCATAGAAATATGTGACGCAAGCTTCGAGATGCCTACCGCCTTCGGGAGCTTTCTGATGTCTCTGTCCATCACCAGCACATCTGCCGACATGAACGCTGCCTCTGATCCGAGCGCTCCCATGGCAATCCCGACGTCTACCCTCTCCATAAGCGCACGGTCGTTATACCCGTCTCCGACAAAGGCGATGCTTGATTTGCTGCCCTTGTTTGACATCAGATATGTCAGCGCCGAGAGCTTGTCATCGGGCTTGAGCTCTGCACGCAGCATATCGAAGTTGAGCTTCGACGCAAGCGGGCGCGCTACTGAGAGCACATCACCGGTTAGCAGTACCATTTTCTTTATTCCCTGGACACGCAGATTCTCAAGCGCATCGAAAGCACCGCTGCGTATTCTGTCGGCCACAAGTATATGTCCGCAGTATTTCCCATCGATTGCCACATGTATCGCCGCTCCGCTGCGGCTTGGCAGCTGGCAGCTTATGCCGTGCTCCTCGAGCAGTGCCGTGTTCCCGACATAGACCAGCGCATCACCGACAACAGCGCTGACGCCCCTCCCGGGAATCTCCTCAACTTGCGTGACCTTCATATCTTTCGCACTTCTGATACCCACAGCTTCACGCAGCGCATATGCTATCGGATGCCGTGAGAAAACCTCCGCAGAAGCAGCGGTCGTGAGAAGCTCGCGTTCGGTAATGTTCACAGGGAAAACATCGGTTATGACATATCTTCCCTCCGTAATGGTCCCGGTCTTGTCGAATACCATGGTTTCCGCCATGGCCATGGACTCTATGCAGTCCTCGCCCTTTACGAATATGCCGAGCTTTGCGGCAGCGCCTATGCTCTTTACGTACGCAAGCGAAACAGACAACACCGCCGCCGTTGGGCACGCGCAGATAAGAACTATTGCGGCCCTGCGCAGCATCTCCAGCCATTCTGCATTGAACATCGGCACGACCACTGCAAGCACCAGTGCAAGCGCGAGCATAGAAGGCGTGTATATTGAGATAAATTTGCGTATAAAGTTCTCCTGGCTTGATCTGAATTGCGCTGCTTTCTCTGACATGCGCACAAGCCGCGCCGCGGTCGACTGCTCAAAGCTTTTTGTAACGCGAACTCTTATCGGAGCCGTGACGTTCGTGCACCCGGAATACACCTTGTATCCCGCCGCAACGTCCCACGGGTGTGCCTGCCCGGATATTGCGGAGGTGTCAACTGTTGTCATTCCCTCTACAATGATACCGTCAAGCGGTATGCGCTCCCCAGCCGGAACCTGAATAATATCGCCGACATTTACATAGTCCGGTTCGACGCTGAGGACGCCCTCGGTGGTTTCCACATTTGCCGTGTCAGGCTTTATTTCCGGCAGCGCCTTTAGCGCCGCGCTGCAGCGTTCGCCGACGAATGTTTCCAGCAGCCGCACCGCGCGGAAAAGAATCAGCAGCAGTACTGCCTCCGTATAAAAACCGGTTGCAAACACTGCGATTGCAGCAACGAGCGTTATTTGCTCTGCCTCAAAATATTTCCGTTCTATCAGCTTATCTATCGCTTCCATCAGCACAGCAAATCCTGCGATCATAAAAGGAATCAGGAAGGCAACGCACTTCATCCATCCTTCCGCCTGGAGGAACGACAGCGCCACAAGCAGCAACGCCGAGAAGGCTGCCGGCGCTATACCACCGAAGCTTATGGAGCCGCAGTCCGCAAAGCCGCGTTTCGCTTTTTTCGCCCCGCGATTTTCTTCGTCAATCTCATCGATTTCCGGAGAATACTGCGGTTCGTTCTTTTTTTTCAGATGTCGGCTCTGCTCGGAAACATGCTTTCCCATAAGGCAACCGTCCTTGTCAATAAATGGTAATGCAAAACTAATTCTTCTCAAACTGTATGATACATCTTTGAATCAATTTTGTCAACAAATTGCAACTTATTGAATATAACAAAATTGCGGCGCAACTGAGCCGCTTCGCAATTTTGCAACGATGCTTACGAGATTATTGCCGCCCTTTTTCTTGGCAATCTTCTTGCGCTGCCCCTCGGTAAGGTTCTTGTTTATGCTGTCTACGTTCTTGGACAGTAAATACAATCTGCCTTCCGGTGTGAGCTGCTGCACAATCTT
>CAZFCH010000042.1:0-12952 GCA_964517445.1 uncultured Oscillospiraceae bacterium
TGCGGGCGTAGCTCATCTGGTAGAGCGCCACCTTGCCAAGGTGGAGGTAGCGAGTTCGAGCCTCGTTGCCCGCTCCATTTATATCAGCCCTGTTTATACAGGGTTGCATATGGCGCCATAGCCAAGTGGTAAGGCAGCGGACTGCAAATCCGCGACCCCCAGTTCAAGTCTGGGTGGCGCCTCCAAAATCGTCGCAGACTGTAATAGTCCGCGACGATTTTTGGTTCTATGCCAATAGTTGTAGCAAAGCAATAACAAAAACGAGGCGTGAGCGGTGTGCCGCTCACGCCTTGCTGCATTTAAATGAATTTATTAGAGATCAGAACCGGATTTGCTGGTATCAGCAGAGCTGGGAGCCGGCGGGGACGGAGTCGTCGAGCATCACGAGGTGCAGCTCTTCCTTGCCGTTCACTTCGCGCACGGCGGAGAGCAGCATGCCGTTGGAATCAAACCCCATCATCTTACGTGCGGGCAGGTTCAGGATGGCGACAACGGTCTTGCCTACAAGCTGCTCCGGCTCATAGAACTTGTGGATGCCGGAGAGAATCTGGCGCGGCGTACCGCTGCCGTCATCAAGGGAGAACTTCAGAAGCTTATCGGACTTCTTGACGGCCTCACAGGAGAGAACCTTACACACACGCATATCGCACTTGGCAAAGTCGTCTATCGTCACATCGGGCAGCACGGGGGGAGCCTTCGGCTCATCCTTCTTGCCCTCGGCCTTTTCAAGCTCTTCGAGAGCCTTGGCCATATCTATACGCGGGAAGAGCGTCTCGCCCTTGCAGACTTTGGTGCCTTCCGGAAGCGCACCGTAAACGGCGGCGCTGTCCCAGCTGCGGCAGGCCTCATCCGCGCCAATCTGTGCGAAAGCCTTTTCGCAGCTTTCGGGCATGAACGGGCTGAGAAGAATCAGGGAGACGCGCAGGGCCTCGAGCAGATTATACATGACCGCGGCAAGGCGAGCCTTCTTGCTCTCATCCTTAGCGAGCACCCAGGGGGCAGTCTCATCAATATACTTGTTCGCACGCTGGATGAGCTTGAAGACCTCCTCAAGTGCGAGGTGCAGCTGGAACTCGTCCATCTGCGCGGCGTACTTATCACGCACGGACTTTATCATGCTGACAAGCTCATCATCCATCGTGTCGAGTTCGCGCTCTGCGGGGACAGTGCCGCCGAAGTACTTCTCGACCATGGCCGTGGTGCGGCTGACGAGATTGCCGAGGTCGTTTGCAAGGTCGGTGTTGATGGTGCTGATGAGCAGCTCGTTGGAGAAATTGCCGTCGGAGCCGAAGGGGAAAGTGCGCAGCAGGAAGAAGCGCAGCGCGTCGACGCCGAACATATCCGCCAGCACGTAAGGATCAACGACATTGCCCTTGGACTTGGACATCTTGCCGCCGTCAATGACGAGCCAGCCGTGGCCGTATACACGCTTGGGCAGAGGAAGCTCCATGCTCATGAGCATTGCCGGCCAGATGATGGAGTGGAAGCGGACAATCTCCTTGCCGACGATGTGTACGTCTGCCGGCCAGTACTTATCGAAGTCGTCATACTTATCGTTGCACAGACCGAGCGCGGTGCAGTAGTTAAAGAGCGCATCGACCCAGACGTATACGACATGACCCGGATCAAAGTCCACGGGCACGCCCCAGTTGAAGCTCGTGCGGGAGACGCAGAGATCCTCAAGGCCGGGCTTTATAAAGTTGTTTATCATCTCGTTGACGCGGGACGGGGGAGTGAGGAAGGTGCCGCTCTCAAGAAGCTCCTGCACGGGCTTTGCGTACTTGGAGAGACGGAAGAAGTATGCCTCTTCTTCAGCGTCGTGAACCTCACGACCGCAGTCGGGGCACTTGCCGTCCTTGAGCTGGCTCTCAGTCCAGAAGCTCTCACAGGGAGTGCAGTATTTGCCCTTGTAGGCGCCTTTGTATATATCGCCCTTATCGTACATCTTCTTGAAGATGCGCTGTATGGACTTTACGTGATAATCATCGGTGGTGCGGATGAAGCGGTCGTTCGAGATGTTCATCAGCTTCCACAGATCCTTGATGCCGCCCTTGCCGTCGACGATGTTGTCAACAAACTGCTGGGGGGTGACACCCGCGGCCTTGGCCTTTTCTTCAATCTTTTGGCCGTGTTCGTCGGTGCCGGTGAGGAACATTACGTCAAAGCCTGCGAGTCTTTTATAGCGGGCGATGGCGTCGGTCGCGACGGTGCAGTAGGCATGGCCTATGTGCAGCTTATCGGACGGGTAGTAGATGGGTGTGGTGATATAGAATTTTTTCTTTTCCATGCTCTCTTCTCCTGTATTGTATGTGCGGCCGGTCAGCCTGCACGGTATAACTGTTCAAGTGCGTCGATGTAATCGTCCTCGGCGAGTTTCTCCTCCGGCCAGTCGATGTCCTCGGAATGAAGATAATACACGCCGCCGGGTTCTGCCGTCTCATAGAGGAAGTTGCCGTCCGCGTCGCTCACGGTGCGGTAGCCGTAGACGGTGTAGCCGATGAGAGTATCAGTATAGGTCTCGTCGTAGACGGGGGTCGAGGTGTGTCGGAGCGTGACCTGCGTGCCGTCAACATCGGTGCCCCATATCTCGATGGTCAGGGAACTTGCGTCATTGTCGCAGTAGGCGACTATTTTCACCGGGTAGTCCCGGTTGTTGGAAAACTTGTAGTCAGGATTGCCCCAGCTGACGGTAGCATCAAGCCCGTAGTCAAGATAGTCCACCTTGAAATAGTGATTCGTGCGAGAGACGGTCTTGAGGTTTGCGTACATCACGGCACAGTAGAGCGTCGAGGAGACTTGGCAGATACCGCCGCCGATGGCCTCGACCACCTGTCCGTCGTTATACGCACCGGCGCTCTTGTAGCCGGCCTCTTCGGTACGCTCGCCGAGCGCATTGTTATAGGAGAAAACCTCGCCCGGCAGCAGCACCATGCCGTTGAGCGTTTCAGCGGCAAGATTGATGTTGTTGATGCGGTTTGCTGTGCTCCATGTATAGAATGTCGTCTGCGAGCCGAGCTTATCGCGGTACAGCACTGCACGCAAATCTTCGGCGGTATACTCCGGCTGGCTTATTTCAAGCGGAATTTTTACTTCTTCGGCAAGCCCGGCGCTCTCCCAGAGCGTGCGTGCGGTGTCGATGTTGAAGCTGCAGCCGACGACCTCGTCGACAACGTCGAAGGTATCGGTGTAATACGCGTTCACCGGCTCGACGGAAAGCTCATCGTACATCGCCTGAAAGTCCGGCTCCTTGAGCGGCGTCTTGAGCGATGAGAAGCTCAGCTCCTCCTGACCTGCGAGCAGTGCCGACGATATGGCGTTATACAGCCCGTCGCGGTCAAGCTCGATTTCACCTGCACCCTTCACGAGCGTCAGTGTTTTCTTTTCCTTGTCGAGCTTATAGCCGGTATCGGCGGTGAGCAGCTTCAGCTGCTCGAGAGCACCATCAATACGGTTATTAAGATAATCGGCGTTTACCGTCTTGTCAAGCTTGTCGATATCCGTGGGCAGCACGCAGCAGAGCAGATACCTGAAGAGGTTAGCGAAGAGCCCCTGAGTGCGGCCGTAGCTGTAGGCGGCGTCAGCTGCCTGCTCGCGGCTGAGCTTCATGCCAGCTGTGACATAGTCCACCTTGAAGCTGACATTTGCCGGAAGAGTCACGACGAGGGTCTTGTCAACGATATCGTCCCAGCCCTGCTCATCGAGCGCGGCAAGAGTCTGCTCTTTTGTCATACCGCCGACGTTGATGCCGTTTATGCGCACGTTAGGGTAGTTTGTGTCGCCGGCGGTCACGATATAGCCTCCGATGGCCGCGGCGGACATGAGGAGCACGAAGAGCGCCGCGCATACTATAGCTGCGATTTTTATATGCTTTGCGCGCGCAGCTTTCTGCGCTTTCTCTTCGGCAGTGAGGGGCGGCTTTTCTTTGGCCTTGCGCCGCGCCTCGGCAGCCTGCTTTTTCTCCTCGATGCGCGCCTGCTTCTTTTCCTCGGCAACGCGGAGCTTCTCAGCCTTTTTCTCGGCCTCGAGCCGTTCACGCCGCTGCGCGCGCGTTTCGGTATCGGACGCCTTTTCGGAGCCGTCAGGCGTGAAATTGTTGTTACTGTCTGTCAAATCACTGACCTCACTGGTTCATCTTCTGCTCATAAAGCTCGGTAAAAAGTTCCTCTTCGCCCTTGGGCAGACTGATCTTGTATGCCGCGCGGTCCGCATCCTGTATCCACGGGGTATTGTCTATGCGGCCGCTGGCCTGCGTCTCAAGAAGAATGCCGATAAGCGTGTTTGAAATGAGGAAGCCCGGCACGGTGAAGTGCCAGCGATCCTCCGTCAGCTCGACCCAGCCCTTTTCCCTGAAAGCCTGAAGCACCTTGAGAATCGGCTTCCAGTCGCACTGGCAGCGCATGCGGTAATCGTTTTCGGATATTCCGCGCGAGGTGCGCATGCCAAGCATGACATATTCAACCGCACGTTCAAGCGGGTCTATCTGCTCATACTCGTCGATAATGCTGATTTTCTTATGCACGCCGTAAATGTACTGCTTGAGATCCTTGACGAAGCTGTAGCGGACATTGCCGATGCAGCTGTGCGCACCGGGGCCGAAGCTCATATAATCGTCCATGTTCCAGTATTTCAGATTATGCTTGGACTCATAGCCGGGGGCTGCAAAGTTGGATATCTCATATTGCTTGTAGCCGTAGCGCTCGAGCATTTCGGCGGCGTAGGAATACATATCTGCCTGGTCGTCGTCATCCGGGAGAATGGAGGAACCGTTATATTCTTTATACATCCGCGTGCCCGGCTCAAGCTTCAGCCCATAGCAGGAAATATGCTCCGGGTGCATCTCGACGATTTTTGAAAGCGTCTCTGCCCAGTCACTCTTGGTCTGACTCGGCAGACCGTACATCAGATCGACGCTGATGTTGTCAAACCCAGCCTTGCGCGCGTCATCAAAGGCCTTCTGCGCCTGCAGAAAGTTGTGCCGCCGGCCTATGAGCTTGAGCAGGTTATTGTCCGAAGCCTGAATGCCTATGGACAGGCGGTTCACGCCTTCAGCTCGCAGGAGTTTGAGCGCGGTGAGACTGATGCTGTCGGGGTTGCACTCGACGGTGACTTCGGAGTCGAGACGGACATTGCCGTTGAGCTTGAGCGTGTCGAATATCTCGACGATCCTGTCCGCCCCGTAGTAGCTGGGAGTACCGCCGCCGAAATATATCGAGTCGACCTCATAGTTCTTTATCGAATGCGAGGACTCATCGATATGATCGAGCAGCGCCTCCTGATAGTCCGGCATAATGTGGTCGCAGCCCTGGAGCGAATAGAAATCACAGTAGCTGCACTTGCTGGCGCAGAACGGTATATGGATGTATATTCCCAGCCGTTTTTTCATAAAAGATATTTCTCCGGATAAAGTTTAGAACAGTTCGCTTACCTGTGCGGCAAAAGCTGCGGGGTCTTCAATCTCTGCGCCGGATACCATTTCGGCAAGGCGCGCGAGGATGAGGGACATGGTCTTAGCCTTCTCTTTGTCGCCGGCTTCCCATGCGGCCTTGAGTGCCTGGAAAGCATGATGCTCGCCATTGAGCTCAAGCACGCGGGTTGCGCGTACCTTGCGCATTTCCTCGCTTGGACCGTGACGGAAGTATTTCTCCATCTCCAGCGTAACGCCGCCCTCGGTGGTCAGACAGCAGGGCTGATTGGTGAGCTTTCTCGAGAGCTTCACGCTCGCGACAGCGTCACCGACAGATTCCTTAATAAAATCGAGCAGATCCTTGTTTTCGACGTCGCGCTCTTCGGCGGCTTTCTTCTCGTCCTCGGTCTCAAAGCCGAGGTCGTCGGTGACGACGTTGCAGAAGAGTTTTCCGTCCTGATCGTGCAGGCATTCGAGCACCATCTCATCGAGCGGGCTCGTGAGATAAATAAGCTCATAGCCGCGGGCCTTGACTTCCTCGCACTGAGGCAGGCTCATGGCGTGCTTAAGAGAGTCGGAGCTTGCGTAGTATATAGCCTTCTGGCTCTCTGGCATTTTCTCAACATACTCCTTGAGCGTTACCTGATGATCTTCAGAGGTGTAGAATATCAGCAGGTCGCGCAGCAGATCCTTATAGCGGCCGTACTCGTCGCACACGCCGCACTTGAGGTGCACACCGAAGTTGCGGAAGAACTCCTCGTACTTGGGCCTGTCGTCGCGCATGAGCTTCTCAAGCTCACCCTTGATGCGCTTTTCAAGGTTCTGACCTATAACGCGCAACTGCCTGTCGTGCTGCAGAAGCTCACGGGAAATGTTCAGCGAAAGATCGGGGGAGTCAACAACGCCCTTGACGAACTCAAAGTAATCATGGACAAGCTTGTCGCACTTTTCCATTATCATAACGCCGTTGGAGTAGAGAGTTATCCCGCCTTTATTGTCGCCGGTAAAAGCGTTTTCATTCTCTTCACCGGGAATGAACAGCATTGCCTTGTAGCTCACTGCGCCCTCGGCATTTATGCGCACGAGCGCGCAGGGGTCTTTGCGGTCGCGGTTCTTCTCCTTATACCATGCGATGCAGTCATCATCCGTGACCTCGCTCTTGCTGCGCTGCCAGATGGGAATCATGCTGTTGACGGTCTCATTCTCGGTGACCATGCGGTAATCGTACTTGGGATTGCCGTTATCGTCCTTTTCGCCGGTCTCGAAGCTCTCGCGGTGCTCAACGTCCATCTTAATGGGCCAGCGGACATAGTCGGAATATTTCTTTATAAGCGCCTTGAGCTTCCAGACCTCGAGGAAGGTACCGTATATCTCTTCTTCGGTGTCGGGCTTTATGTGCATGATAACATCGGTGCCGACGCTATCCTTCTCGCAGGGGGTGATGGTATAGCCGTCAGCCCCGCGGCTTTCCCATTTGACACCGGCGTCCTCACCGTACTTGCGGGTAATAACGGTGACTTCGTCCGAGACCATGAAGGCCGAATAGAAGCCGACGCCGAACTGACCGATAATGGACAGATCTTCGCCCTCAGCCTGTTCCTTGTCCATTTCGCCTTTGAACTTGAGAGAACCGCCCTTCGCGATGACGCCGAGGTTGTTCTCACACTCTTCAGCGGTCATGCCGATGCCGTTATCGCGCACGGTCAGGGTGCGTGCTTCTTTATCGGGGATGATGTCAATCTTATAATCCGCGCGGCTCATACCGACGCTCGTATCCGTCAGGGACAGATAGCACAGCTTGTCTATCGCGTCGGATGCGTTGGAGATAATCTCACGCAGGAAAATCTCGCGGTTGGTGTATATGGAATTAATCATTAGGTCGAGCAGACGCTTGGATTCTGCCTTAAATTGTTTCTTACTCATAAGTCTATGCCTCCAAAGTTAAAAAGAAATTATTTCAGTAAATATATAGTATACCACAAAAGTCGGGAATTTCAATATTTTGAGGCAGGTGAAGCGCGTAATTTACACTTATATAAAATTTGGACGGGGCAGCGGCTGCACCCCGTCCATGCCGGATAGGTTATTTCTTCTCGTGTTTGCCCTTGTATGCGCCAGGCATTGAGGGCAGATTGAGCTTGAAACGCTGGGACGACACAGGCTCTGCCTTTGCGTGGCTTCCGCCTCTCGAGGCTGCGCCGCGGCGAACTGGGCTCTTAGTTTCGGCACTGTTGTCGGCATCGGCGGCTCTGCTTTCGAACGCGGGGCCGCGGCGGTTGCGTATCGTTTCCGGCGTGAGCGGGACCTTTTTTGCAGGCACGTTTCTTTTCTCGGGAGCGGCGCCGATGAAAGGCAGCTCAAAAGGCAGAACTTCACGAATATCAAAATCGAGCACCAGCTCTGCAACAGGCATGGAATCGCGCCTGTCCTCAAGGAAGCGGAAAATGAAACGGGTGATGACCCAGGCAATGAAGCCGGAGGCCACGCCGATTATTGCCGCAACGAGCACGTCGGACGGATAATGCGCCATGAGATAGTTCCTGGATATGGCCATGAGCAGCACGATGACCACCGACGGGACGACGAGCTTTTTGCCTTTCATCAGGCTCAGCGCCGTCATGCCTGCAGCGCAGGCTGTGACATGACCTGAGGGGAAAGAGTACCCATCCTCAAACGGGGAGCCGACATATGTCCACCATTCACGAAACTGCTCGACCGTCTCGAACGGACGCGGGCGGGCGATGGCATCCTTGAGGATTATGTTTGTGATGAGAGCGCCGCAGCACACCGCCCCGAATACGCACACGCCTGTGTCACGCTCACTAGAAAAGCACATGAATATCAGTGCCAGCAGGAAGAAGATTATACCCTTTTCGCCGAGGAAAGAGATGACTTTCATAAGCGGAGTGAGTACGGCGCCAAGGGATGCTGCCAGAGAATGCATAAGGGAGAGAATGGCATTATCATAGCCGGAGAAAAATTCATTCAGCCACAGAGCGGCAGAAGTCATTGCCATGTGCGGGATCCTTCTTTCTTTAATGGTCGCGCATATTATACCCTATAAACCACAAATATGGCAAGAAATTTAATCATTTGTCTCAAAGAGTTAAAAAGCGTTTACTTGACAGCACGGCTGTCAGGGCATTATTATATAAATGTATTGCTTTATCCGCAGAAAGGAGAAAAGAACGTGAAATCAAAAGTATATTTTTCCAAGACTATCAGTCCCGAAAAGATAATAGAACTCATTGAGCTGTCCGGAAAGAAGCTCCCCGGCAATATCGCTGTCAAGGTACACTCTGGTGAGGTTGGCAACCAGAACTTCCTCCGCCCCGAATTCTGGAAACCTGTCGTCGACCATGTCGGCGGAACAATCGTAGAGTGCAACACCGCCTATGAGGGCGGCCGCGACACCACCGAGCATCACTGGAAGACCATGGAGCTGCACGGCTGGAGTCATTATTTCAATGTCGATATAATGGATGCGGAAGGCCCCGACAAGGTGCTCGATATCCCTGGTGGAAAAAAGATCAAGAAGAACTATGTCGGCAAGGACATCGACAAGTACGATTCGATGCTCGTCCTCTCACACTTCAAGGGTCATCCCATGGGCGGCTACGGCGGCGCGCTCAAGCAGCTGTCGATAGGCGTTGCCTCTTCCTACGGCAAAAAGTATATCCACGGCGTGGGCGACACGGACAGCTTCTGGACATCCGACCATGACTCCTTCCTCGAGTCAATGGCGGATGCAGCATCCTCCGTCGTGAAATACTTCGACGGAAATGCCCTGTATGTAAACGTTATGAAGAACATGTCCGTCGACTGCGACTGCTGCGCCGTGGCGGAGGATCCCTGCTTAAAGGACATAGGGGTGCTTGTCTCGACAGACCCTGTCGCGATAGATCAGGCCTGCCTTGACATCGTCTATGCTTCCGACGATCCCGGCAAGGCACACTTCACGGAGCGCGTAGAATCCAGAAACGGCATCCACACAATCGAAGCTGCAGCGGAGCTGGGCATCGGCAGCCGCGAGTATGAGCTGGTCACCGTCGAATAAAAGTTGACGGGAAAACAAAAAAATAGTAATATATATTGATAGGCTTATTAAAGCCTGCTGATTTAAAACAATGCGGGAGGGGAGTGCTGTGGCTCAGTTAAATTCATCGGGGCAGAGCGTTCCCCATGCCTGCGTGATAAGCGCACCGACGCCCGAGCGCGCGCTCGATGAGGCGGAAAAGCTTGCCGCCGAGGCGGTGTGCAGCGGCGACGGAGCGCGCCCCTGCGGCAAATGCAGGGATTGCCGCAAGGCTGCCGAGCATGTCCACCCGGACATCATTATGGTCAGCCGGCTCCTTGACGACAAAGGAAATCCCAAGCGCGAGATCAGTGTCGACCAGATACGTGATGTGATAGCCGATGCACAGGTGCTGCCGAACGAGGCTGCACGCAAGGTGTACATCATCGACCGTGCGGATACGATGAACATTGCCGCGCAGAATGCCGCGCTCAAGCTCTTGGAGGAGCCGCCCGCGGGTGTTGTGTTCCTGCTGTGCACGACGAACGCTGCGCAGCTTTTGCCGACGGTGCGCTCCCGCTGCGCGGAGGTCATCTGCCAGGGACAGGAACAGAAAACGGACAGCGAACAGCGTGCGCTCGTGGTGGCTTATCTTAATGCTGTTGCCGAGGGAAACCGCGCAAAGCTGCTGCGCTTGTGCACGGCAAACGAAGAAATGGACAGCAGTGCCGCCGCGGATTTTATCGACTGTGCGCGTGGGCTCGTCGCGGATATGCTCTGTTCACGACAGAAAACGCGCGGAATGGAGCGCGCGGAGCTGATGGAGCTATACAGATTACTGGATGAATGCGCCGCGAGACTGACGGTCAATGCCGGCGTTAAGCATATATTTGGCCTGCTGGCTGTGGATTCCATCCCGGCAGGACGGAAACAGAGGAAAAACAATTGATAGATGTCGTTAGCGTAAAATTTAAAAACCGGGGAAAGTGCTATTTCTTTTCCCCGAACGGACACACTGTGAACAGCGGAGATAAGGTCGTTGTCGAAACTTCGAAAGGACTTGAGCTTGCCGACTGCTGCCGCGGCGTACACGCCGTGCCGGACAATTCCGTTGTGCAGCCGCTGCGCCCGGTGGTGCGTGTTGCCACGGCTGATGATCTGCGCATTGCCAAGCTCAACGAGCAGCGCGAAAAGGAAGCCTTTGAGATATGCCAGGAGAAAATCGCCGAGCACGGGCTCGACATGAAGCTCGTTGATGTCGAGTGCAACTTCGAGGGCACGAAGACCATGTTCTTTTTCACCTCGGACGGGCGTGTTGACTTCCGTGAACTGGTAAAGGATCTCGCGAGCGTCTTCCGCAACCGAATCGAGCTGCGCCAGATCGGCGTCAGGGACGAGGCGAAGATGATCGGAGGCATAGGCATGTGCGGCCGTCCGTACTGCTGCAGCCAGTTCCTTGACGAGTTCCAGCCCGTGTCCACGAAGATGGCAAAGGTGCAGTCGCTCTCGCTCAACCCCACCAAGATATCCGGCAGCTGCGGCAGACTCATGTGCTGCCTGCGCTATGAGCAGGAAGCGTATGAGGATCTCATAAAGAAGGTGCCGAAGCAGGGCGCGTTCGTTGAGACGAAGGACGGATACGGCACCGCCGTGCAGGTGAATCTGCTGCGACAGACGGTCAAGGTAAAACTCGACGATGATGATGACGATTCCATACGCCTCTATAAGCCAAATGAGCTGTGTGCCGTACCCGGCGGCCGCCCGAAGGATGGAGAGAAGCCGGTATCGGTGCTCAACTATGTCCCAGAACCGGAGGAAGAGACCGAAGATGAGGATCCGTGGGCGATGCCGGTAATGCTCGTTTCCGAGGAGAAGGGAAGCGAGGAAGCTGCAGACGCACAAGAGGAGCGCCGCAGCGGAAACCGCAGGGGCCGCGGCAGACAGAGAAAACCGCGCCAGCCGAGGGAGGAGGCTCCGGGCAAGGCAGAGGTAAAGGTCGAGGTCAGGGCAGAGCCAAAGAGCGAGAACGGGCGCGACGGGAAGAACCGCCGCCCGCACCGCAGCGGAAACGGCAAGCCCAACACTGTGCGCGTCGAGGCAAAGCCCGCGGCGGCGCAGCCGAAGAAGGACAAGCCAGCAACGGCACAGACTGCAAAAGATGGAGCAGCACAGCCCAAGCCCAACAATCAGAAAAATCACCGCGGCTACCGCGGATATCACGGCAAACCCAGACCGAAAACTGGGACTCCCGGTGACAAGCCGCAGAGCTGAATAACAGAAAAATAATTGTGCGCTGCAATAATTGCAGCGCACAATTTTAATTTATCCTGCCATTCTGAATGAATACCGTATCCGCCACCCGACTTCAGGCAGGGTTTGCTTTATGCGAAAACCAGCTGCGTGAGCAGCATGTACACGGCAGTGCCGAGGATGATCGTGAGAATCATGTTCTTCTTCCAGAGGTGAACGCCCGCGGTGACGGCGATTGCAATAAGCTCCGGCAGACCGTGCGTACCGGACGCAAGGTTCACGTCTTTGAGACTGTACACGACCAGCAGACCAATGACGGCGGGCGGAATGAGCGGGGTCAGCTCGTCGACGAGTTTTGGATGACCCTTGCGGAACAGCAGCGGCGGAAGCGCGCGGGTAATGAGAGAGCCGAGCGCAAGCGCGAGTATCGTTATAAGCGTCTGGACAGGCGTCATTGTCATTCGAGCTTCCTCCTTACTGCGATGAGCACTGCGATAATCATCAGCATCGCCGGTATCACGACGTTCCCCGCACCGAATATGATGAGCGAGAGCAGCGTGCATACGAGACCGATCATGCCGCTCACGCGCGAGACCTTATCGTGCAGCAGGTCAAGAAACAGTGCAACGTACATGGCGGTCAGAGCAAAATCGAGCCCTGCGGTGCTGAAGGTGATGAGCGTGCCGATGAGCCCACCGAAGAGTGTGCCAAGCACCCAATAGGAATAGTTGAGCACGAACATCGCAAAATAGAAGCGTCCGGTGTCAAGTCCGTCGGGTGTCTCCAATGTCGAGGCGAGGGCAAAGCTTTCATCGGAGAGCGCAAAATACAGAAACGGCCTGAACGGCCCGGCGCCGGCAAAGCGGTTGAGCACGCCTATGCTGCAAAAGATATAACGCGCATTTATTGTGATGCTTAATATAAGCGCCGCGAGCGGGTCAAACGTGCCTGCAAAAAGAATGACAGCGGCATACTGCATACTGCCGCTGAAAGCAAGCGCACTCGTCAGTGTCGACCAGAGCGGACCGTAGCCCTTGCTCTGCATCAGCACACCATAAGCTGCGGACAGCACCAGATATCCTGTCATCACGGGGACGGTATAGGGAAACGCTGCCTTAAAGGTGCGCTGCCATCCTGCTTTCGTGTTCAAAGGCTTCACCTCTCATTCACCTCTCAATTCTGATTAATTTGATAGGTATGACGGAGAGTAATATACAACTGCCATGCGGCTTTGTCAACTGATGGCAGCAGCGCAGAATAAAGCATTTATATAAGTAAAAAAT
>CAZFCH010000043.1:0-12927 GCA_964517445.1 uncultured Oscillospiraceae bacterium
CGACCATCGTATCGAAAAACGGCAGAAGAATGCCTGTCAACTGCTCAAACACGGCGATTGCGGTCAATGCTGTTGCTGCAATTGTTACGGCTTTTCCAAAGTGACCGAAAACCCGAACGGTCTGCTCAGGCTTCAGCCAAAGTCCAAGCCCCACAATAATTGCAAGTACCGCAACAGGAATCGTATTAAGCAGGAGCGTCCGAAATGGAAGCGAAAAATCTGTCAGCCTCATCAGGAAGCCGCCGGTCAGACAGCCAATGGGAATGGTGATCAGACCGCAAAGGAGACCTGCGGCAAAAAAAGCTTTATCTCTTTCCTCAAGAACCGACAGCGCCACTGGAAGGGTAAACGCCCAGATCGATCCCACTGTTCCGCCAAGGATCAGTCCGGAAAAATTGCCGAGGGCTGGTGAAGAGGTCATCTTCATTGCCAACGCATAGCCGCCCATATCAGATGGAAGGATAATGCCCGCAAACGCGCAGGCATCTGCGCCAAACCTGCTGAACAGTGGGGTTACCACAGGCGTCAGCAAGCGGGCAAGCAGCGGAGCTGCCGCATAGATCGCGGCGACCGCAAGCGCCAATGGCCCCATCAGGCAAAGCCCCTCTGTAAAAGCAGCACCATAACCATGGCGATCCCCAAGTATTTTGTCTATGGCGCCGATCAAGGCAAACAGCGCCATAAACAACATCAGTACGCTATCCACGGAAATGCCGGTTCGCCATTGAAAAAGGCTTTGCCAAAAAATCTCGCCCATTATTTCATGATGCGATTCACGACCGAAACCACATTTTTCTTGCCGTCTCCGGCTTCTACGCCGGAGTGGAAGAGCTCGTACAGCGTATCGCCGACGGGCGTAAGTACACCGCTGTCGTTGATCGCGCGACGCAGTGTATCCACTGCCGTAGTCTCTATCTCCAACGAGCACTCAGTCGCGTCAGCAAAGCTGCCGTTATAATCCTTGAGCTCTTTGGCAAAGGCGCGCAGATTGCCCTCGAACATCAGCGGCAGGAAAGTTCGGATCTGTTCAATGAAAGTATCAAGGTCACAGCCGCTGCGCACGCAGAAAGCGGCGGCCTCCAAAAGAGAACCGATCGCCCCGAAGTGTACATTGCACACGCCGGTGTCCGTAACAGATGCTAGAGTGATTTCCTTGCCGAGATAGTTATGCCGCCCGAACGATGCAAAAACAGGCTCCTCCAGAGCTTTGTAAACAGCCTCGCTGCCGGCGTAGACAAGTCCGCCGTTCGGTGTGGCGATATCACCCGGATAGCACATGATCTTTGCATCCAGATATTCCATGCCGTATTCCTTCGCGATAGCTGCCATATCCTGTACCTCGCTGATGGTAGAGGTAGTGGTATCGATAAGCATCTTTCCGGCAAGGCGCTCCTTCGTGCATGCCTTGATGACCGCGGAGGCGATGCCGTGATGCGGCAGATTCAGCAGAATGCAGTCCGTTTCCTCTGCCTCCTGGAGAGTGGGCGCGTACTTTGCGCCGCGCGCAATAAAGGGCTCGGCGGCCTCAATGTGCCTGACAACAATCACCGGTTTGACACCGGCGTTCATCATTGCTTCTACCAAGCGGCTGCCCATCACGCCGCAGCCGACGATTGTAATGCTTTTCATTTATGTACCTCCCGTATGTATTCTGTACGAACCGTATTTAGCTTGACGGTTGTTCTGTTGTTATACTATAATGTCATCAGGTGCGATTCTATCATTAGCGCACCAAAAAACAACAAAATCGTACCGAGGTTCGTTATGATGGACGCTACTCCGCTTAATCTGGATAAAAATTTTCGCGAGATCGTCGGTTACGGGGATCCGCTGTTCCCGCTCGAGATTTGGACGGGAGAGTTTCGCGAGACGGTGGAAACGGGTCTTCCGCCGCACTGGCATCCGGAGCTTGAATATGGGGTTATCCTTGAGGGACACGCGGCCTATGTTTTTCCCGAATATGTCATTGAATTGGGGCCGGGTGACTGCATCTTTGTTAATTCCGATCGGATGCACTATGTAAAGCAGCTGTCGGCGGACGACCCCGTCGTGATGTATACTGTGGCATTTCTGCCCGCTCTGCTCTGCGCAAATAAGCAGAACCCCATTTATCTGAAGTACTTTTCTAAGGAAACAGAGCTGGATTTTCCCGCCTTGCAGATCAAAAAGGAAAGCGGCGCTGGCGAGGTGATCCACCAACTCCTGAATGAGATATACGCCAGCCGGGATATGTCATACGGTTTCGAGCTCAGTGCGCTCAGCCTTGTTTCCCGTCTCTGGCTCGAAACGCTCCACTATCTGCACAGTGCGGATCTATCGCCATATCTGCACACAGCGGATGCATTCGCAAGGGAGACCGCAGCCATCAAGCGTGCGCTTACTTTTCTTTATGCTCACTATGATGAAAGACTGACAGTTGACGACATTGCTGCGTCCGCCTATATCAGCCGCAATTCGTGTTTCCGGTATTTCCGTAATTGTTTTGGCAAAACACCGCTGGCGGTACTCAACGACCACCGTCTCTCTGTTGCGGCCTCTCTTCTTTCAAGCAACAAGCCCATCACGGAGGTTGCATATTCCTGCGGATTCAGCTCATCCAGTTATTTTGCAAAGCTTTTTCAGAGCAAATACGGCATGACGCCGCAAAAATACCGCGCAGCAAAAAAGGAAAAGTAGCTTGGGGTAAATAGTTATTCGCCCCTGCTTCCTACAACAATTAAATCAAGTACACACTTAGCGTCCATTTTCAACACGAAAATGGACGCTTTTTTATTTTATCAACAATGGCGAGAGTATGAGCGCATCAGCCATGAGATTCAATCGGAAGCTGCCGCACGGCGGGTTGCAGAAGAAGCGGACAGCCTATCACAGCCTGATTGAAATGCGCCGCTATGCTGTGCGTTTCATGCACCAGCTTCACCTCATTAAGAGCCTGCGCGGTATCCTGCGCACCAAGTACGACCAGCACAACAGCCTGATCCGTCCGCTGGAGAAGTATCTGGCCGACCACGGTGTCAACTTCGTTTCCGGCGCGACGGTCACGGATATGGACACCAAGATTGAGGGCAGCGACAAGACGGTCACGGCGCTGCGCATCGGTGAGGGCAATGATGGAAGGATCGTCCCCGTTGCGCAGGATTGCAAACACCGTCCTTGCTTAAAGATAGCCGTTCACACAAATAGAACGGCTATCTTTCTTTCAGTCTCAGCTAAAGCAAAAATAATCAAGAATTATTTCGTTTCCCAGACCATCTTGCCATAGTCAAGAATAGCCTTGCCATCTGAATCTTTTACCATACGGAATATTGTTTCTCCGGGAGCGACATCCCACAAAAGAAGAGTGAAGGTATCACCGGGCATAGCAACACTGCGGAACTGATTTTCAATGCTCTTGACACGTTCGGGTTCACCAGTGAACAGTTCTTCTATCATCATTCGGCATGCATAGCCCAAACTGCAAAGGCCATGTACAATAGGTCTGGGGAAACCTGCCTTTGCAGCGAACTCCGGATCTGCATGCAACGGATAAGTATCACCGGTGAGACGATACAATAACGGTGTATTCATCGGGTAGCTGCCGTGTATTTTATGGTCTGGCTCCCGATCAGGGACAACCACATCACTATGCGGAACTTTCTTCCCGCCAAATCCTCCGGACCACCTGTTCAGATAGCCCATTGTATTGGTAAACAGCTTTTCACCGGCTGCATCGCGACCGATGATGTCCACATTAATCTTTGCGCCTTTACCTACGCCACGATCGTATACAGCGCTGATAACTTTTTCGATGTCGAGTACAGCTTCCGTCGGAATAGGCTTATGAATAACAAGCTTATGATCCATATGGAGCGTTCCGTCGGTGCGAAGGCCCTCAATCTGATGGGTTGGCATCAGCGGCTGAGACGAATACGGCTCTGTACCGAATGTTGCCGCACAAGGGATAACGCCGAACGTCGGCAGAACTTTCAAACCCTTCTCATACACATATTCAAGCTCTTCTTGCTGCGCGCCGACACTGAGATTATACAAAATAATGTCACGCCATGTATATGAAAATTTCTGGTTTACCTTTAGTCCTACAGCAGATTCATCTAACATATTGTTTCCCCTTTCACGCTTTTCATGCTTTGATTTTCTATCGGTTCCGTGTTCCGGACTACAGTCCCGATGAATTGCCAATCTGAATGATATTATTATAACAAAGTCGCGCCGCGCTCTCTACGGCACATATAACGAAAAAAATGAGTACAGGCAGTAGTGTTTGTGGTCAAAATAACCACGACAATTTGATGCTCCCAGGTTTCCGAATATTTCGAAACTCTAATATTATTTAAAATGTTTTATCAAACATTGTGGTATTTTTCGGTGAGATTTGCTATAATTACTAACGTACTCCAACTTTGCAGAAAGAAGGTGCACTATGAGGCTCACTCCGTTTATTGTGCAGGATGCACTAAAGGATTTTTCCCCAGTTTTACATATTGTACAAGGAAAGGAATTCCGTTTTTCCAGCATGCGGATTCTGAATAATCTGGACGATTTTTTTTGCGCAGATACAATGTATATCGTGCTTTCGAATCAATTTAACGCTTGTGCCGCGCAGGACTGTTTTTTTATAGTCATTCCTTCTGATGAATCGGAATATGATAAACTGCAGCAAGTTGATGGAAATTTTATACTTCTTCCGTACGGGGCAGATACAGCATCAATCGCAAATCGTTTGTTTTCCACATTTGATACCTTCGCGAAATGGTCATGCGAGATACGAACTGCCGTCCTTACAAACCAGACATTCCAGAATCTTATTGCGATTGGAAAAATCTTTTTCGGCAACAACCCAATAATAATGACAAATCCAACCTATAACATTTTGGGTTGCAGCGTCGAATCTGTCCCGGATAATGAAAAAGTAAACAATGTGCTATCCGGCGGTTATTACCCAAAGGAAACTACAGATAGACTTGCCAGCATGGGATATCAGGCAAAGGGACCGCTTTATATGACGCCGACATGGTTGGAACCGCCCACATATATGAACTGTCCGCTGTTTGTTCAGTCCTTCCACACTTCCAATGGAACATTTCTCGGCTTTATCACAGTTTATTTTACAGAAAGTAAACCGACTGCGGGACAGTTTGACATTTTCAAATACTTTGCCCACGAGGTTGGTGACTATTATTATTCGCAGGGGATACAAAACGGCCTGCCGGCTCCCTCGCAGATGGAACTATTCATGGCTGACCTCATAGAACACACATATGAAGATGAAGCTTATTTAACAGACCGTGCACGTGTTCTCAAAATACCGCTCAATGCTTCATACCGTTTAGGTATAATTCAATGGGACGAATTCTCTTTGAGCCAGGCAAATTATGTCATAGGCAGACTTCGCTCCTCACTGGATTTTCCGTATTTTAAGGTCCTGCGTTATAAGCAATCGGTACTTGTAATTTTGCAGGGCGACACTCCGAGTCTTAAGCTGATGGAAGAAATTTCGGAATTTTATGCGGAATTTCAAAAGCTTTTGGCAGTATGCAAAGGCTATGCAGGCTTTTCACCCGTATGTAATTCTCTGTTGAAACTGAACGTATCATATACGCAGGCTTGTGCCGCAGTTCAGCATGGGGCACGGCTTGACGCAGACAGCAGAATTTATTTCTACTCCAAATTTTATATTTATGACATGCTTGAAACATACTCTCAGAAATATAAGCTGGAGGATATGTTTATTCAAAAGCTGCGGAAACTGGAAAACCCGAATGAGGGCGAGTACAGCAATTTGGAACTGCTCAGAAACTACATGCTGACTGAACGCAGCATATCATGTACGGCAAAACTGATGCACATGCATCGGAACAGCGTCATTTATCGTCTCAGGAAAATACAGGAAATCCTCGGAATTGATTTTAACGACGCGGATGTGCGCCTGCGTGTTTTGATTTCATTTAAGATCTTGGAAATGATAAACGGAAAAATCAGGCCGTTGCCGCGAGCAACAAAGAAAGCAGATTGTGAACAAGAAGACTACTTAGGTTTGACAACCCATGAATGATATCAAACGATTTTGATATGTTTTGTTAAGGCGATTGTTTTGAATTGATTTTCAAAACAATCGCCTTTCTCTGCTGAGAGACACTTATCTGAGCATGGCCTTCGCAATAACCATACGTTGAATTTCGTTTGTTCCCTCAATAATTCTGTTTACTCTTGAAGCGCGATATACCTTAGAGATAGGCTTCCGTCCTCGCTATGAACCCGTGGCTTCTTTTTGCCAGAATCTATGGCGTCCTGTTTAAGCTCCTTCAAATGGTCACCTTGTAAAAATGAGGGTGTGTGCAGGAAACACTAATTATTCTATCGAGAACTCCTTGAATACCTTCTCGTTGTCGGCTCCGATTGCATGGGCATGCTCTGCCTGGCTTTGTTCGACCTTGCCCATCTTCACAGGCGGCTGTGCCAACGTGATTTGATCACCGTTCGGATATGTAATCGGCATCATGAAGCCGTTGACAAGCGCCTGCTCACTTACGTGATTGTCCTTAAAGTGTCCAAGCTTGCTGGCGATAATATCTGCGGCCTCAAGATCCGCGACCAGTTTATCGCTGTCCAGATGACTGATTTTCTCCTCGAAATAGCGAATGAGATCTTCACGGTTCTTGGGGTCAAATGTCGCCTGTTTTGTGCAGAAACGTGGCTCGTCGATAATTTCTTCCGCACCAACACATTTGCAGAAAGCAGCCCAATAACGCTCATATTCGTTGACAACCGGCAAAACCCATGCACCATCTTTGGTACGGTACGGGACTCCCATAGGGCCTCCCTGGTAACGACCGCGGGGCCACTTATAACCAAACTGAGTACCTGTGGACATAACGAAGAACAGCCACATGGCAGCACCATAGAGCGATATGGAAACATAATCACCTGTTCCGGTACGATCACGCCCGTACAAGGCAGTGCCAATGGCACCTGCAAGAATTGTTCCGCAAATCAGATCACCAACGCCCATAGGGAGATATGTCGGATAGTTTCCGGGAGCTTCAACCATCATATCATGGATAAAGCCGCCGGTTGCAAACATTGCAATAGCATCAAAACCAGGGAAATTAACCTTAGGACCTTTTTCGCCGTAGCCAAGAAGAATGGCATATATGAGCCTTGGATACTTTTCCTTCAAGGTATCATAATCAAGCCCCATCTTTTTGAGCGGCGAGATGCGGTTGTTGGTGAGAAATACATCGGCCTCTGCCAAAAGCTTATGGAATTTTTCCATATCTTTCGGATCTTTAAGATTAAGACACACTGCATCCTTTCCGCCGTTCAGGGTATCATAAATGGGATTTTCATCCTCGGTTGCCGGGCAAAACAGTGTCGGACCGAAACGACGCTCAACATCGCCTGACGGTGCTTCCACTTTTATTACGCGGGCACCTTGAGTGGCAAGGACACGGCCGCAGCTGGGGGCGGCAATGTAGGTGGAAAGCTCAAGCACGGTAACACCTTCCAATGGTTTCATTAAATGACCTCCTCCTGTAATAGCATCGACGAAAATTCACTTTGCCGTCAAGCTGTCAAATAGCAACAGTACCCGCCAGATGACATGTAATAAGAGCAAAGTAAAATTTTGCACTCAATGCAATCATACAATTTGAATTAATTGTCATAAGTTTACCAAAGAAGAGCCCACCGTTAAACTGCAATTTTTCCAAAAGTATCAGATGTTTTAAAGCGACTTACTGTGCGTGATGACTAGTATGCCATGAATTCGTTTAATTTTTTTTGTACGGTTTACAGATGTAACAGTGTTGCAATTGTATTATGATTCTGTTGGTTATTTGTAAGATGCGAATGCACCACATTAGCAGAAGAAATACTCGAGAAAACCAGAGGGCGAGATATACACTTTATTTCCATGCGTCCGAACGAAAAAGGCGTATCTCCTTTCGTGGATTCCTCCGGTTGGATTTATCAGATGTTTCATGTGTCGTGCATAGGCGCGTATATGGTGCTTGCAACCGGCGGGGCATTAAGGTGTGTCTATTATGTCAGCACATGTATGGCTGGTATTATATAGAAGCAAATCGTAACAAAGCGGCAATAGGAAGGGGTAGTTATATGGAATTGCAGAATTTCAAACTTGAGATTAACGAAAAGGGCGTGGCAGTATTTACGTCTAATCGCCCTGAAAAGATGAACGCGCTCAATGATGTTTCATGGAAAGAAATTACCGAATTTTTTACGTGGGCTAATACAGCAGATGAAGTAAAGGTAGTCATTGTGACCGGTGCCGGCGACAAAGCATTTATTGCCGGAGCGGATCTCGGCTCTTTGAAGACCAAAACATCAATTCAAGCCCTCGGCGGCGGTGGGCAACGGGCACTTGACGCGATTGCGCACTGCTATAAGCCCGTTATCGCTGCTGTAAACGGGTACGCCTTTGGCGGGGGATGCGAGCTGAGCCTGGCATGTGATTTCCGCGTATGTTCGGAAAATGCGATGTTTGCTCTCCCGGAAGTTGGGCTGGGCCTGTTGCCGGGAGCCGGCGGCACGCAAAGGCTCTCTCGTCTGATTGGAATGGGCAGAGCTAAGGATGTGATACTTCTTGGACGCAAGATAGGCGGACCTGAGGCTGCACAAATTGGCTTAGCGACTAAGTGCGTTCCGCAGGCAGAGCTGATGGCAGAAGCAGAAAAAATGGCTGAAAAGCTCATGGCAAAAGGCCCTGTTGCCGTTCGAGTAGCGAAGAGGGTGGTAGAGGCTTCGATGTCTACCGGTGAGGATGTAGGCCAGCTGCTCGAAATGCTTGCACTCAGTTCGCTTTTCAGTACCGAAGACAAGCTTGAAGGCGTTACAGCTTTCCTTGAAAAGAGAAGCCCGGAATATAAGGGCAAGTAAGGGCGTGTTTCGGCGATGTTGACAGATTAGGCATTGAGAACAATAAAAGGCACAGATCCCGGGCAGCTGCCGAAGCAGCCGCCCGGGATTTGTGTTTGCTTTAGCCGGTGCCGGGTAGGCACCGGCTTTTGGATTGGGGTTGTCAGCTTCCGCCGGTCAGGTTCCCGGGAAGAGGTTCTCGGAAGTCTGCGGCGTCAGTTGGGTTTGCGTGCTGTTATTCCAGACATCGTCTTTGCGGATGTACTCTGTCAGGAAAGGTGCGCACTCGGTGCCGACATTTTCGAATGTATCAAGCGCTGCCGTGAAGTCGCTGCGGAACTGCCCGATGGCTTCCAGCACGGCCTGCGCATCGATTACATTCTCTTCCAGAGCCTGCATGGTGCGCTCTGCGGCCGAGGCTTCATCCGCGTCGGTCAGATCCAGGATACCAATCGTATTGCCGAAGAACTCCTGTGCCGCCTCCGCAAGACCGCCTGCATTGCTGAAGATAATCCACCGGATTTCCCGTTCACTCCGGTTGTACAGGACCTTTTCGAGAACTGCCATCCAGAAGTCCTTATCGGTTTCTCTCTCCGCGAGGAAGACACCGAGTATCGTGAGCTTTCCGTCCGAGTCCGCTCCGAGGACAACATACATTGTGCTTTCTGCGAGATCGAACCTCAGTACCAACAGGCAACGCAGCGGAGCCTGCGGATCCTGCGGAGCGTACAGGTTTCGATAATTCGAATGCAGTCCCGCGCGAATGTCCACATGTCCGTTTGCGTAGAATGTCAACGGTTCGTCCGCCGTGCCGACATTGCCGCCGGCATGGACGATGATGTCTCTGGTGTTGATGTTATGACCCGTGGCATTCCCGTCGGTTCGCACGTCCAGCTTGTGCGTGTTCACATCGCTGATGTCCAGATCCTTGGAGTGGTTTTCGATGTAGATGCTGCCGCTGTTGCCGTGCAGCTTATCGATTACGGTATCCAGCGGTGCTTCCTCCGAACCTGCACTCTTCTCGGCGTTCAGCTCTGCGTCCTTTGCCAGAATGTTCGGTTCGGCGGCGGAGTCTCCGCTCACTTTACCGCTTACATCCAGTTTCAGGTTTTCTTCCGCCGCAATCTGACCAACGGTCGTATCGCCTTCGTTGCGGATCGTGACATTCTCGCCGGATGCGTCGATATGATTTGCTTCCGTATCGAGCTCAAGATCCCCGCCGACGGAGTTAGCATCGAGCGTGTCGCTCTTCAGTGTGCCGTCCGTTCGAATGTCGCCGTCGAGCGTATTCAGGCCGATGTGCCCCTTCACTTCGGTTTCCGTCAGCGTGAGATCGCCGATGCCGTCCAGATGGAGATTGTTCGGCGTTTCGGCATTCACCGTGCCGCCCGCCTGTACGGACAGGCCGTGACCCGCTTCGCCGATGTCGTCTCCTGCGTGCAGCGTGAGATTGCCGCCGACCGTTACGGTTGTACCCGCATCCAGTGCATCCTGCTTGGCCTTGTCCGCCGCCTGCTGCGCCGCCTCATAGGCATCCTGCTTCCGGCGGGCTTCGTCTTCCGCTTCGGCTGCCAGAGCATCCGCTTCGGTCAAAGCCTTTTTCGCTTCGTCCAGCGCCTGCTGCGCCGCATCGATCTCGGTCTGCTTCGCATCGGGATCCTGCAGGAGCTTATCGAGCTCTTGCTGCGCTTCGTCGACAGTCTCTTCGGCTATCTTAGCCTTTTCGCGTTTCACGTATGCGTCCGCTTCGGCTGCCTTGGCCTCGGCTTTGGCGCCGTTGGCCTCTTTTTGCGCTTCCGCAGCGTCATCGCCGGCGGCGGTGTTGCCGTCGAGGATGCTCTCCGGTGCGCTGAGTGCCGCATTTTCGGATGCCGTGATGTCCTTGAGGATCAGGTCGTCCGTCAACTCTGTGATGTTCAGATTCTCGCCGCTCGCCGTAAGCGTGCCGCCTTGGGCGGAATCGGTGTCGACACGGAAGGCTTCCGTCTCGGTTCCGACGATGCCGTCCTTCGCGTACAGTTCGATACTTTCGGCTTTCACCTGTGCATCTCTGCCCAGACGATTGCCGGCCGTGATGCTCTGCTGCGCGGTGATGCGCGCCGTGCCGCCGGCTTCGATGGGGCCGACCGTCAGGTCGCCCTCGCGGTTCGCGAGATTCAGATCGTCCTTCGCGGAGGCATTGACCTGCCCTTCCCCGCTCTGTGCGATCAGATCCAGCGTACCGATGTCATCGACGGAAATGTCGCCCCGGGCTTCTGCAGTAATCGTGCCGTCCGCATCGGTCGTTATGCGCCGATTCGTTTCGCCGATCATACCGTTTTTCGCCGTCAGTTCAACATCGCCGCTCACCGTGAGATTCGGCTGCGTCTGGGTATCCGTGCGTGTGTCAAGGATGCTGTCCGGCGCCGCGAGCGCGACATTGCCGTGGGAGCGGATCTCGCCGAGCCCCATGTCGCCGCTCACTTCGGTGATGTTCACATCGCCGCCGGCGGTAACGTCCAGACGCTTTGCTTCGTCGCTTCGCTCGATCCAGAGCCATGCGAAATCGTAGGTGAACTGCAATGCCCACGCATCCTTCTGCGTCAGGTCATCCGTGACGGAGCCGGCCGCATCAAGGGCGTACACCGTGCGGTCCACGGGTTCGCGCAGCTTCGCCGTCAGCACCAGCTCGCGCTCGCGCTGTTCCAGTGTCAGCTTCTGCGTATCGCCCACGCCGGCCGCTGCGGTCAGAGTGACATTTTCCGCCGTGATGTTCACGAGGCCTTCCGTGCCTTCAATGGCACCGTTTTCGCTGATGAGCGTCACATTGTACTTGTCGGACTTTATCTCGCCTGCGGTAAGCGTGCCGTTGTGCTGAGTGATGGTGATGTCGCCTTCGTTGGTGACAAACGCCGCTCCGGTGGCTTCGCCGACATCAATATCAATGGCGCGGCGTGTCTCATCGGGTCGCGTACTCTCGCGGGAGGCGTAATCCAGATGCTTCTGCGCTTCGGCTGCCACCTCGGCGATTTCCTCTTCCGTGAGGTTTTCGCTGATGGCGTCCTTCAGCATTTTCTGATCAACAAAGTCGATGCCCGCTGTGAGCCAGCTTGTGATCTTTGCATCGTCTACCTGCGGCTGCCCCTGTTCATCGAGCTGCGTCTCGTCCGTCAACGGGAAGAGCATGTCTGCGAGCTGTTTGTAGGCCTCACTGTCGCCTTTCTCTCCCTGCTTGAGAAGATCTTCGACCGTCTTCTTCGGCAGGAGTTCGGTCAGCGTGGTCTCCGCAATGCTGCCTTCTGCGATGAGCTGCGTCAGCACATCCGCATTCAAAAGCTGCATTACTTCGCTGCGGTCGGTGCGCTGCACCAGCATGTCCGCAATCTCTTCCGCGCTCTGTCGGAGCAGCGGTTCGTAGATTGTTTCGGGATCGGCCGTACCGGCCTTTTCGCCGCTCACTTCCTCGCCGCTCTGCGTGAGGCCCGAGCCGCTCTCCACGGTGGGTCTTGTGCCGGTGTAAAGCGCGTCGCCGAGGAGCTCGACCGAGTCGATGAAGTAGTTATCAGCGTGGGTAATGTAGAGCGTGTCGTCGGTGTCAATGATCAACCGATGGTCCGCTTCGCCGATATCTCCGAGAGCGGAAAGCGTCAGCTTCGCACCGTTCGCCGTGCGGTAACGGATATAGCCGTCCGGTAAGGTGGTTTGAATGCTGCCTTCGCGGCTGATAAGCGTTGTTGCGGTGCCGCGCGATTCGATAATCGGGAACCGGATATCGTCCTTCACGTTGGCAGTAAAGCTGCCGCTTTCGAGAGAGACGTTCTCCGTTTTCAGGCTGCCGCTGCCGGCGAGGCTGAACTCGCTGTTCTTCAGCGTTGTCACGCCGCCGAGCACGGTGTCGCCGCCGACCGTCAGATTGAAGCCGGAGCCGGTGCCGTTGAGCGTAGAGTCGAGCTGAAGATTGCCGCCGACATTTGCGGTAATTTCCGCACTTTCTGCGAGTACCTCGCCGACAATGTGCAGTGCGCCGTCCGAGCTCGTGGCCGTCAGGCTGCTGCCGTTTACGGTGAGTGTATC